>NZ_JFYS01000023.1:0-274366 GCF_000632045.1 Stenotrophomonas sp. RIT309 | reverse complement strand
CCCGCGCCCCATCCAGGAAGCGCCCTCGCCCGCCCCTGCCCTGGACCCCAACAGCCTCATCGCCATCCTGCACAGCATCGGCGCTGGTGCTGCAGCCGATGGCCAGCCGTGGCCCGAGCGCCATCACCTGCGCAGCCGGCAGATGCAGTTGTCCGACGCCGACTGCGCGCTGACGGGCCAGCGCATCGTGCAGGAGATCCTGCTGGCGGCCGAGCGCACGCGCCAGAACGGCGAGTCCGACCAGTACGTGGGCGATCGGGTGATGGAGGGACTGGTAATGGCCGACATCGCACTCACGGCCTTCATCCACGAGCGGGTGCGGCCACAGGACTGAGGCCGCACTTGTGGGCGGGACGTTCTGTTTTTGTGCGGGGTGATGAATGAAGAAACACGGCCTTGCCGCGGCGGCGGTGTGCATCGCGGTGATCGGCGCGGTATGGGCGGGGTGGCCCGAGCCAGCGGGCGATCAGGTGTGGGCCTACCAGAAGCTGCAGCCAGTCGACTACCGGCTGCTGCACAGTGATGCACTCGGCTTCGCGACCGCCAAAGCAGATGAGGGCTTTGAACTGCACACGCGCTATGCCGGGGTGACGTCCTTCGAGATCCGCTGCAAGGGCGTCCTGGTGATGGACGTGGAGAACGCCCCCTCACGCGTGCTGATCCGGCTGCCCGCCGATGCCAGGTGGCGGGCGCCGGACATCGAACGCCTGCGTCTCAGTTTCGAGCGGTGGTTTGGCTACCACCAGAGCCAGGGCGGGTTGCTGGTGGAGAGTGCAGGAACGTCCTGGATCGAAGCGCTGTTTGGGCGCTTCAGTGGGGCGGTCCCTGATGGGCAGCGGTGTCCAACTAGAGCTTGAACTCCAAATCGTCCTGTTACTCAAAATCGGGGAGACGTCGGCCTGACTACGTTGAGGGAGTCCAAGTTCGGACGAAGAGGATTGCCGTTCGTGATCGAACTTGAGCGCCCGGACATCGGTCTCAGAACTTTACTCTGCTGTAAACAAGGTCCATTTCTTCATCATGCATGACCCAGCGACCAGCATTGCCCTCCGGACACAGGTAGAACTTTTCGGCGTAATTTGACGCGCGCGACCAAGCGCTTCGGGCGAACTGGGGAAACCGCCGCATGACTCGCGCGTCCGGCATCTCCGGCCTGCTTGCCAGCGTGCAGTCTTCAGGCAAAGTAAGAATCCCGCTGGTTAAACGAAAGACCAACCACGACTCATTGGTGTCCATGTCGTGCGTCTCTTGTATGTTGACAGCATCCTCAGGCAACCACCCGGGCAACCACTTCGATTCACCGATTGCCTGTCTCGAAACGGCTTGGTTTCGGTCTGCATATTGAGTGCTTGCAACTTCCGAGCAGCCAGAAAGTGCGAGTGCCAGCGTGACCATCAGGAAGAGCTTGCGAGTGTTCATTGGAGGCATGCAAGTCATCAGTAGGGGAAATTTCCACCGGGACGATAGCTCCCGCACATCTGCGAGCAACTCCCAGCAGGGCTTATTCGTCCAGATCGTCCAAGGCGAACTGTGTACACACCGGTCTCTGTCCTAGTCACGCCAAGCTGGGCGTCCTGCAGTCCCATTGGCTCAACGAGCGAGATCCGAAGAAATGTCTTTGCTCGCGGGGAAAAAGGCAAGTCGGGAGCGCATTCATAGCCAACAGAGGGCACGCTGCGCGGTGGGGAGGACTCCCCCTAGCCGCTTCACCAGCAATCCCCGATGGCTACCCGCAGCGCGCCGCCCCACCATCAAGCGCCCCTCTGCAGGAATCCACACATGAGCCTGGCGCTGGTCCACAGCCGTGCCCGCGCCGGGGTCGATGCCCCGCTGGTGCGAATCGAGGTGCATCTCTCCGGCGGTCTACCCGTCACCCAGATTGTCGGCCTGGCCGAGACCAGCGTGCGCGAGTCGCGCGAGCGCGTGCGTGCCGCGATGCTCTGCGCGCGCTTCGACTTCCCGCAGCGGCGCATCACCTTGAACCTGGCCCCCGCGGACCTGCCGAAAGAAGGTGGTCGCTACGATCTGGCCATCGCGCTGGGCATCCTCGCGGCCAGCAGTCAGGTAGACCCGCAGTCGCTGCTGCAGTACGAGTTCCTCGGCGAACTTGGCCTGACCGGTGAGCTGCGTCCCGTATCCGGCGCGCTGCCGGCCGCCATCGCCGCCGCCGAAGCGGGGCGCATCCTGATCGTGCCACCGGGGAATGCCGCTGAAGCCGCGCTGGCCCAGCACGCCGATGTGCGCGTGGCGCGCACGCTGCTGGAATGCTGCGCCGGGCTGGGCAACCCGCGTTTGCTACCGCAGGTGGAACGCGTGGACACCACACCGTTGCCACTGCCCGATCTGGCCGACGTTCGTGGACAGGCGCTCGCGCGCCGGGCACTGGAAGTGTCGGCGGCCGGTGGTCATCATCTATTGCTGATCGGCAGCCCCGGCTGCGGCAAGACCCTGCTGGCCTCGCGCCTGCCCAGCCTGTTGCCGGATTCCGAAGAGATCGATGCCCTGCAGTTGGCGGCCATCACCTCGGTCAGCGGCGAAGGGCTGGACCCGAAGCGTTGGCGACAGCGGCCGTTCCGGGCGCCGCACCACAGCGCAAGCGCGGCGGCATTGGTGGGCGGCGGTAATCCGCCCTGCCCCGGCGAAATCTCGCTGGCGCACCACGGCGTGCTGTTCCTGGATGAACTGCCGGAGTGGAATCGCAGCGCATTGGAAACCCTGCGCGAACCGCTGGAGTCGGGTCACATCCGCATCTCCCGCGCAGCGCGCAGCGTGGTCTACCCGGCACGCTTCCAACTGGTGGCGGCGATGAACCCGTGTCCCTGTGGCTGGGCCGGCGACCGCAGCAACCGTTGCCTGTGCAGCGACGAGCGCATCACCCGCTACCGCGCACGGGTATCGGGCCCGTTGCTGGACCGCATCGACCTGCACATCAACGTGAGCCGCATGGATGCGGTGGAGCTTCGCGAGAGCACGCCGCTGGGCGAGCCCAGCGCCAGCGTGCGTTCGCGGGTGGAAGCGGCACATGCGCGGCAACAGGCGCGTGGTGGCCTCAACGCGCACCTGCCGCCTGCTGCCCTGCGCGCGTGCACGCGCTTGAGCGAAGCCGACCAGGATCTGCTGGAACAAGCCATCGAGCGCCTGCAGCTGTCGGCGCGGGCGATGCATCGCATCTTGCGCGTGGCACGCACCATTGCCGATCTTGCCGAAAGCGAGACCATCCAGACCGCACACTTGGCCGAGGCCATTGGGTACCGGCAGCTGGACCGGGGCAAGCCAGGCACATAGCGGCCCCGTCCTCACACTGTTGACTTGCTTGCCTGAGGCACACAATATTAGTTGCCTCAGGCAATAAAAGAACACCCGCCATGCCCGCCATGCACAGCCAAGCCCCCGACCGCGTCGAGCAGGTGCGTCGTTTCAATCGCTTTTACACCCGCCGCATCGGCGTGCTGCAGGACCACCTGCTGGGCAGCCCGTTTTCCCTGACGGAAATGCGTGTGCTGTACGAACTGTCGAGCCGCGGGGCAGCGCGGGCGTTGGACCTGCGCACGGAGCTGGGCCTCAACGCCGGCTATCTCAGCCGCGTGATCGCCACGCTGGAGAGCCAGGGGCTACTGGAGAAGACACCCCACCCGGACGACGCCCGCTCGCAGTTGCTGGCGCTGACCGCGCTTGGCCGGCAGACGTTCCAGCCTTTCGAAGAGGCGTCGCGCCAGGAAGTGCTGGCCATGCTGTCGCCGTTGCCGGAGGCGCAACAGCAGGCGCTGGTGGACGCGATGGACCGCATCGGGCAACTGCTGGATACGCGCCCGGCAGATGTTGTGCTGCGCGCCCCGCAGCCGGGTGACATGGGCCTGGTGGTACACAAGCAGGCGCGGCTGTACGCGCAGGAGTACGGCTGGAACCAGGAGTTCGAGGCGCTGCTGGCTGACATCGTCGGCAAGTACCTGCGCGAGTTCGACCCTACCTCCGACCGCTGCTGGATCGCCGACCGCCAGGGCGAGATGGTGGGCTCGGTGTTCGTGGTGCGCCACGATGCCACCACGGCCAAGCTGCGCATGCTGTACGTGGATGCCAGCGCGCGGGGCCTGGGCGTCGGCCGCCGCCTGGTGGAAGAAGCCATCGGCTTTGCGCGTGCCGCCGGTTATACCCGCATGGTGCTGTGGACGAACAAGGTGCTGCTGGATGCGGTGCGCCTGTATGAGAAGACCGGTTTTTCGCTGGTGGAGGAAGAGCACCACCACAGCTTCGGCAGTGACCAGACCAGCCAGGTGTGGGCCCGCGACCTGGCCTGAGCAGAAGCAACGGCGCAGGAGGCGCCCCTCCCCGCCACACACGCCGCGTGCGACCATGCAAGGCCCTGTCTACGATGTCGCCTGTCCCAGCAGGCCGGCCTTCTGATCCATGAGCACTCTGCAACCGCCGCACCTGCCGACCTCCGATGCGTCCACCCCCCTGACACCTGCGGCAACCGGCGGCGGCGGGCCTCTGGGTGAAACGAAAATGCGCGAAATCGCGGTGCGGATCTCGCAGTACTTCCGCGATTTCCTTGAATCGGATTTCAAGCGCGCGCAGGCACCGCGGCGCCGCATCGTGCTTACCAGCGATTCCGGCTTCCGCGCGGGCATGCGCACCGCGCCGTATCCGGCGTTGGACAAGGAGTTGTGGAAGCTGCTCAGCCGGCCCTCCGGCGAGGAGCTGTCGTTCACCATCGGCCCGCGCAGCTATACCCGGCCGATCAGCGCGACGCTGCGCCGCATCGTCGAAGAACAAGTGAACGCCATCACGGAGACCGCCATCGCCACGGTGCGCGTGGCCGTGCTGGACAAGGCGCGCGCCAGCATGACCGGTGCACTGGAAGACCCGGAAGCCTGGGTGGAATCGGTGCAGGGCACCCTGGTGGATGCGATGTGCGTGCAGGTGGTGCGGCCGCTGATCGCGCATCTGGCCGGCCCACTGCAGGGCCAGGCGTACTGGGTGATGGATTCGCTGCACGCGGCTGAATCGGACCTGGTCACCCGCTCCGTTGTGGATCTGTACCAGACGCTGCCGGAGGTGCTGGCGCGCTTGCTGGCCACCGGTGACGAGCTGCCGCTGCAGCAGGCCTGCGAGCACCAGCTGACCCGCGAAGGCACGATCAGCGCGCTGATGGCGTTCTTCGAGAACTTCGTGGCGGCCGACGCCTTCCATGAGTTCCGCGACCTGGAAACCTATGTCGCCACCGGCGATGGCCTGCAGCTGTATCTCTACGTGGGCACGCTCAAGTACGCGGGCGTGCAGTACCCGGTGTTCTACCTGCCGCTGGACGTGGTGCGGGCCAAAGATGGGTCGGGCTACACCCTGACCCTCAGCAACCGCCTGTTCGCCAACCGCCGCGCGATCGATTTCGTGCTGCAGGAACTGGCCGTGGGCATGGCCCGCGAGTGGGTGTCGCCGATCCAGGAGCGCATCCAGTACCTCGACCCGGCGCAGAGCCTGTTCGAAGTGGCAGCGTCGCTGTTCCGGCAGGTGGCCAACGCGGTGGATCTGGGCGGCGACGTCTCACTTTCCTCGTCTGCCAACGAGGCATCCACCGCCACCGTTGCGCTGTCGCCTGCCCTGCACCTGGCTGCGTTCGAGCGCGCCGACGAGGCGCTGTTGAATGATTTCGAGGAGATCATCGACCAGGCCCGCAATGGGGGGTCGAAGCTGGTGGATCTGTTCCACGGCATGGTGGAAGGCGTGCTGATGCGCAACCCCGAGCCCATCGGGGAACGCGTGGAATCGGCCTGGGATGCGCTGCCGCTGGTGGAGCGCATGGTGTTCGATTCGCCCATTCCGTTGAACGAGGAACAGCGCAAGATCCTGCTGGCGGTGCGCGAACCACAGGGCCGCATCGTGGTGGTCGAAGGCCCGCCTGGCACCGGCAAGTCGCACACCATCACCGCCATCGCCGCCGACTGCGCCTTCAACAAGAAGAGCTGCCTGGTGCTGTCGGACAAGACCGAAGCGCTGGACGTGGTGTACGACAAGCTGTCCGATGCGATGAGCCGGGTTCGCCATGATCGCGACTTCCCCAACCCGATCCTGCGGCTCGGCCAGCAGGCGGCCAACTTCAAGCGCCTGACCTCCACCGGCACGATCAGCCAGATCTCGGCCTTCGCCAAGGCCATGAAGGCCAACCAGCCCGCACTAGAAAGCGAGCGCCAGGACACGGCGCAGACACTGCGTCAGGCCATCTCCACTACCGTGCAGACGCTGGGGCGTGTCTCGCTTGCTGCAGTGAAGACCATGCACGAGCAGGAAGCGGCGCTGGGCGAGCGCGCCCCCGCGGTGCTGCAGCAGGTGCACGCGGTGATGGATGCCAACGTGCTGTCCGAGCTGGAAGCGGTGACCGCGCAGGCGGACGCACTGGAAGCCTATCTTGCCGACCTGTTCGGCAGCACCGACTACACGCCGGCCTCACTGGACGAACGTATCCGCCGCGATGCGGTGACCACCGCCTTTCTTGCCGACCGACCGGTTGACGGCTGGGCGCTGTTCGAGTCGTTGGATGCCGGGCAGATACGGCTGCTGGGCACGCTGTTGCTGCAGTACCAGCAGCTGAAGATGCCGCTGCTGGGCTATCTGCTGCGTGGCAATGCGGTGCGCGGGCTGGAGCTTCAGCTCAACCAGCTCGGCACCACCCGCCCGCTGCTGCTCAAGCAGGATGCAGCCGCCCTGCAGAACATCGTGCAGGGCGCAAACGCGCTGCGCATGAAGCTGGAGGCCGAAGGCCTGGGCACGCAGCTGCCGGCCAGTTACCGGCAGATTGCCCACGGCGCCGCGCCGGGCCCGGGTGCGGCGGTTGCACGGCAGGCGATGACCCTGCTGGCGAGGCTCAATCCGGCCATCGTCGAGGCCCTGCTGGCCGAGCCGAAGGACGATCCCGCACTGTGGGCACTGACCCTGCGCTTCCTGCAGGGCTGGATGGCCACACGCAAGGCCTTCGTCGACGCGCCGCAGTACGACTATGTGGGCACCAAGACCAAGCTGGAGCGCCTGAACACCTCGGTGATGAATGCCCATGTGGATGGGCGCCTGATCAGCTTCATGGATCATCACCGCGCCGATGCGCGGGCATTGGCGGGCGTGATCGCCAACCGGCAGAAATTCCCGGTGGACAAGTTCGAGAGCGTGCGCGAGTCGTTCCCGGTGATGATCGCCAGCATCCGCGAGTTCGGCGAATACATGCCGCTGGCGCCGGACCTGTTCGACGTGCTGGTGATCGACGAAGGCTCGCAGGTCTCGGTGGCGCAGGCGCTGCCGGCGCTGCTGCGCGCGCGCAAGGTGGTGGTACTGGGCGATTCCAAGCAGTTCTCCAACGTCAAGGCTGCCAACGCCAGCATCGCGCTGAACGACAAGTACCGCTCGGACCTGGTCAACTATTTCCGCACCAACGTCAGCCAGCAGGCCGACGTGCTGGAACGGTTGGCCATGTTCGATGTGAAGCGCTCGGTGCTGGAGTTCTGCTCGCTCTCGGCCTCGTACTCGGTGATGCTGCGCAAGCATTTCCGCAGCTATGCGGAACTGATCGGGTTCTCGTCCTCCACCTTCTACAACCACCAGCTGCAGGCGCTGAAGATCCGCAGCCGGCCGCTGCAGGAAGTGATCCGCTTCAGCCAGGTCGATGCCAGTGGGCACCGCACCAGCCGCAGCACCAACGACGCCGAAGCGGCGTTCATCGCCGAGCGCCTGGTGGAACTGCTGGATACGGATGCGCCGCCCACGGTGGGCATCATCACCCCGTTCCGCGAGCAGCAGACGCTGTTGTCCAAGACGCTGTTCAACCATCCGCGCGGCCGCGAGTTCGAAGAGCGGCTTCGCCTGAAGGTGATGACGGTCGACTCCTGCCAGGGTGAGGAACGCGGGCTGATCTTCTATTCGATGGTGGCGACTGCCGGCCAGGATGCGCTGAACTACATCTTCCCGGTCAGCCTGAGCGGCGCGGTGGATGCGGTGGAAGACAAGCTGAAAGTGCAGCGCCTGAATGTCGGCTTCTCCCGTGCGCAGGAGGCGATCTGGTTCGTCCATTCGATGCCGGTGGATGCGTTCCGCGGCGCGATTGGCCATGCGCTGCGTTACTACGCCAGCCAGCTGGACCGTCCCGCGCCCGACGCCGCGCAGACCGATGCGCGCAGCCCGATGGAATCGAAGGTGCTGCAGTGGCTGCAGCAGACGCCGTTCGTGCTTGCCCATGGCGATGCGGTCGAGATCATTCCGCAGTTCCCGGTGGGCGACTACCTGCGCCAGCTTGACCCGACCTATCAGCACCCGGCGTGGCGGGTGGACTTCCTGGTGACCGTGCAGACCGTGCGCGGCGCGCTGCAGATCGTGATCGAGTACGACGGCTTCGAATTCCATTTCCGCCGCGACAAGCCGGTGCATGTGGGCAACCACGAGCGCTATCTGGTGGAGGCTGATGTCGAGCGCCAGCTGACCCTGGAAAGCTACGGCTACCGCTTCCTGCGCATCAACCGGTTCAATCTCGGCAGCGACCCGGTGCAGACGCTGTCCGACCGGCTCTATCGCCTGATTGAAGTGGCCGGCACGGAGATCCGCTCGGCAGCGGTCGATCAGGTGATCGAGCAGGTGCAGGGGCTGGAATCGAAAGAGAAGAAAGTCTGCAGCCGCTGTGGGCAGATCCGCAGCCAGGAAGAGTTCTTCGACCCTGACCTGCGCGCCGGTGCCGGCGGGGTGGGACGGATCTGCATGCCCTGCAAGGCGGGCTAGGCGGTGCTGCCGGGTGCCAGCGTGCGCACGGCCACCGCCGCCAGCCTGCGGCTGACCAGCCCGTAGAGTTCTTCCAGTTCGGCCGCGCGCGCGTCGGTCATGTTGGTACCGAACAGTACTCGCGACAGCGCCGCCTTGTGGGTGTCGGCAGGATAGCGCGCCCGCGCCCGGTACACGGCCTGCAGCACCAGCCAGGCCAGGCGGAACCCGCCCCCGGGCAGGGGACGGACCACGCGGTCATAGACCTGCCAGAACTGGTATTCGGCCTCCAGGTCGACCGCCGGTGCTGCGAACGGCACCGGACGCGCACGTCCATGGGCGCGCCTGCGAACCGGAGGGAAACGGGGGTTGTGCTGTGCCATGCGTACAGGATGACCCAGCAACATTGTGGGAACCTTGCGTTGGTGCCGGAATATCAGTGCTGATTGTGCAAAGTGCGGCGGATGGCCCGCTTGGGTGGAGCGATTCCGCCGGGCATGGCCCGGCGCTACCGGATTGCGTGCGGCGAAGGGCCCCGCTTGGGTAGATGCCAACCTTGGTTGGCAAGGCGCGTCGGCGCCGGAGCGATTCCGCCGGGCATGGCCCGGCGCTACCGGATTGCGTGCGGCGAAGGGCCACGCTTGGGTAGATGCCAACCTTGGTTGGCAAGGCGCGTCGGCGCCGGGGGGATTTCGCCGGGCATTGCCCGGCGCTACCCAGCCTGCCGCGAAGTGCATCCACGCGTGGCGTGGATTTACTTAGAAGGTTATCGAGGTGCTGAACATCACCTGCCGGGGGGCGCTGCGCTGCAGGGTCTGGTAGTCGCCCGAGAACGACGAGCCGGCGATGGTGGCGGTGCCGATGTTGTTGCGGTCGAACAGGTTGCTTACGTCCAGCCGCAGCTCCAGCCCCGGCAGCAGGCTGTCCGGGCCCAGGGTGTAGGCCGTGTACGCGTTGACCTGCCAGAACGTCGGCACGCGGATGTCGTTTTCATAGGTGAAGGGCTGGCGCAGGTATGAGGTGCTGGTGGCACCGAAACGCCAGTCGCCGAAGTGCGCGGACAGGTCGCTGACCAGCGACAGCTGCGGGTAGCCCGGCTGCGCGTTGCCCTTGATCGGGTACACGGTATCGCCCACCACGAAATCGCTGTCGTAGTACGAGCGCGCCAGCGCGATGCCCTGGTAGAACTGCAGGTGGTCGGTCAGGTCGGCGGTGATGCCGAGGTCGGCGCCGATCACGTGCATCTTCGGCATCAAGCGCACCGTGTTGATCTGCGCGAATTGTGTGCCGATGGCCGCCGACAGCAGGCGGTTGCGGATGTCGTTGTAGAACACATCACCGGTCACGGTCAGGCGGTCGAAGCGGTGGCTGGCGCCCACGGTCAGGTTCCAGTTCTTTTCCGGGCGCAGGGTGCCGGCCACGCGGTCGAACTCTTTCTGGTCACTGATGGTCCAGGCCGACGCGGTATAGCCGATGTTGCCGCGCTGGGCCACGCGATAGCCGTTCATGGTGTTGACCAGGTCGATGAAGGCGTCGGTCCGCTCGGTCGGGCTCCAGTACAGCGACACGTGTGGCAGGAAGTTGCTCTTGGCGCGCAGCGTGCCGGACACCGGGCGCTCCGCTGAGTCGCCGATGCCACCACCGGTGGTAGTGAAGTCCACGGCCTTGAAGCCCAGCCCCAGCACCAGCGTGTCGGTGACGGCGTAATTGTCATGCAGGTAGAACTGCCTCGAGCGGGTCACCCAGCTGGATGCGTTGTCGGTCTGGAACGCCGGCCCATACACATCGAACGGCCCGGTCGCCTTGAGTGGTTTGCCCTGCCCCAGCAGCGGCTGCTGGTACCACTCGGTCTTCGCGGCCGCCTTGCTCTTCTCCTGCCAGAAACCGGTGGTGAGGGTGTGCGCACCGGTCTCGAACTGCAGGTTGAACATGCCACCGAGGCGATTGAGGTGCGGCGTCTGTACCTGTTCGGAGAAAGGCGCGCCGTTGGGCGAGGGCACGGTCGGGTCGGTCAACGTGGCCTGGGTGTGGCTGTTGGCGTTGTACAGCTGCACGTTGCCGCTGAGCGCGGGCGTGATCTGGAAGCGATGGTTGATCGACGCGACGCGGTCGCGGGTCACCTGGCCGGTGTCGTAGGGAATCAGCTCGGACAGCTCGCCGCAGGTGTAGGCGCCGCAGGACGTGTCGGCGTTCTCCGGCGAGGCCACGTAGTACGCCCATGCATAGTCCGGATAGAAGCTGTCGGCCTTCCAGCCCAGCTTGCGGATCATGTCGAAGGAAATGTTGTTGTAGCCCCACACCGCGGCCTTGCTGTCGGACAGGAACACGGTGAAGTCACCCCACGCCACATCCTGCTGCGCCTTCAGGTCACCGCGCAGGAACTTCTGGGTGCCGGCGCCCTGGTACTTGTCGGCCGACACGCGCTGCAGGTCGACCAGCAGCTTCGGGCCGTGTTCGCCCAGCTGGCCGCTCTGGCCCGAGACCGTGGTGACCCGCGTGTTGTTGCTGCCCACGCCCTGCTTGATGCGCAGGCTGGGGGTGTCCTGCAGGTCGCGCAGGCGGTACTCGAGGCTACCGCCATTGACGCTGCTGGAGAACACACTGACCGGTGCACCGCCCGGGCTGACCGTGATCGAACCGATGCCATCGGGCACACCGACGTTGACCACGCTGGTGCCGGTAAGCGAGAGGAAGCCGTTGTCGTTCAGCGGCACGCCTTCGAAGGTGATGCCCATTTCATTCATGCGGAAACCGCGCACGAACAGGCTGGTGGCGGAAATATCCAGCCCCAGCCCGTCGGTGGCGGTGTAGCTGGCACCCGGCACGTTCTTCAGCATCGACAGGCCGTTGTTGCCGGACACCATCGCATCCAGGTCGGTGGCGTTGATGACGTAGCGGTTCGGGCCCACCACCTGGGTGGGGGCAACGGCCGCGCCGCGTGGGGTGGCGATGACCTGCAGCGCATTCAAGGTGGTGGGGGTGTCGTGCGCGGCGTCGGTGGATTCGGCAGCGTGCAGCGGTGCAACGAGGGCGGTTGCGATTGCCAGGGCAAGAAGCGTAGGTGGAGTGTTCATGGCCAGATCCAAGGTGCAGGGAGAAGAGGACGCAGGCGCACGCCCAGCGCGATGCAGCGCCGGATGGCGATGCAGTAGCTGGTGACGCGATTGCGTTGAAGGCGGGAACGGCGCTGCGCGCGCGCCGGTCAGCGGCAGACGAAGACGATCAGCTGCCGAACGATTCGATGGCGTGATTTCGACGTGCGGAAGTGTTGCATCGGACCGCCACATCCGCCATTGCACCGTGGGAAAGCGCGGTTATACGCAGGTATCGCTTTCGATGCCGCGCTATCACCTGCACGTTGCAGCGTGATGTCTGTGCGCTCGGTCAGCCTTTCGACTATTCGTGCCTGGCTCGACTTGCGCCGCCCTGGACGCTGAATGATCATGTCGGCGGCGGCCACGCGGATATCTGCGATGCCTTCCGCACGCGCTGCCATGCAAGGCTCCGACGCGTTAACTCGACACTTCAAAGGACGAACGTCATGTTGAATGGATTGAAACCGCTCGCCGCAACTGCACTTTGCCTGCTCGGCCTGTCCGCCTTCGCCGAAAATGCCGCCGCCGCGCAATGGGTCGACAGCGGCCGCACTGCGTACTTCAAGCAAAGCCCCTTCTCCAGCGCATGGGAACACACCTGCACGACCGGCGGCACGCCGATCCAGGACTTCCCGGGCACCTGCGCCAACGATCCGTTCAGCGGTTGGACGACCAACTACAACGCCGCCAGCGCATCGGCCAACAACCAGCTCAATGCCTGCCACTTCGACTCGCAGAAGCTCGGCTCGGCCTGCTACGGCCTGGCGTATGCGATCAATGGGCAGGTTTACGCTGGCGGCCTGCCTGCCAGCTGCAACGTCGGTGCCCGTGCGGTGGTGGTTTCGACCCGCATGGAAACGATCGAGATCCAGAACCATGAGCTCGATGTAGAGAGCGTCCAGTCGGGCAACGAGTACGTCTGCCAGTAAAACCGTTGGTGGGACGCCGCCACCGTGCGTGGCGGCGTCCTTCTTCGTATTGCCGGCTTCTTACTGCAGCACGAAGCGCTCGATCGCCCTGGCCACGCCTTCATCGGCGTTGGTGGCGGTCTCGAGGCGCGCCACGGCCTTTACCGCATCGATGGCATTGCCCATCGCCACGCTGGTGCCGGCGTACTGCAGCATGGTGAGGTCGTTCTCCTGGTCGCCGATGGCCATCACGTTGGCGCGGTCGATGCCCAGGTGCTCGGCCAGCTTCTGCAGGCTGGGCCCCTTGCCGGCGCGGTGGTCGAACACTTCCAGGAAGAACGGCGCGCTCTTCAGCACCGCGAAGCGCTCGGTCAGCGCGGCCGGCAAGCGCGCGATGGCAGCATCCAGCACGTCCGGCTCGTCAATCATCATCAGCTTGATGAAAGACATGCCCGGGTCCATGTCGGCCACGCGGCGGTACGACAGTGGCATGCGCGAAAGATGCGAGTCGGCCACGGTGTAGATGCTGATGTCCTGGTTGGGCGTGTACATGCGCTGCGCGTCCAGTGCCTGGAAGTGCACGCCGATCTCGCGGGCGACCTGTTCGCAGTACACGAAATCGTCGAAGCTGAGCGGATACTCGACCACGGTTTCGCGCGGGCCGATGCGCTGCACCAGGCCGCCGTTGCAGGCGATGCAGTAGTCATCGTCGCCATCGATGCCAAGCTCATGCAGGAACGGCGCCAGCCCTGGAACCGGGCGGCCGCTGGTCAGCACGATGTGCACGCCCAGCGCGCGCGCCTGGGCGATGGCCTGCTTCACGCGCGCGGTGAGCTTGTGAGCGGGGTCCAGCAGGGTGCCATCCATATCGATGGCGACCAGTTCGATGGTCGATTGCCTGCGACCCATGTCCATCATCTTCAACAAGTGCGGGGGACGCCCATTTTAGGCCAGGCCGCCTGGCAACGCCGGCCTCATGCATCGTTCACCTCTGCGCGGCGCTGGCCGGGGATACTCGTGGGGCCTGTGCGTCCCCCACCGCAGGACGGCCCTATCGACCGCCCTTCCCTGGACACTCTTTCGACGCATGACCTACCAAGCGCCCGACGCCACTGACACCGCCCCTCTCGCCCAGCAGATTGAAGACCTGATCGACGGCCTGCCCGGCGACCATATCCGCGTCGGCACGCTGCTGCATGCGCTGGGCGACGAAGGCCTGATGCTGGTGGTGATCCTGCTGTCGGCGATCTTCCTGATTCCAGTATCGATTCCCGGGCTGAGCACGGTGTTCGGTGCGTCCATCCTGCTGATCGGCCTGAGCCGCGTGCGCGACCGTCCGTTGTGGGTGCCGCAGCGATTGGCCGACAAGCAGATCGCCACCGACAAGCTGAAAGCCAACCTGGGCCGTGCCCTGAAATGGGTGCATCGGATGGAGCGGTTGTCCCGGCCGATGCGGCTGGCAGCGATGGTGCGCTCGAAGAAGATGATGCGGTTGAACAACCTGGCGCTGGTGTTTGCCACGATCCTGCTGATGCTGCCGGCCGGGCCGATTCCCTTCAGCAACACGCTGCCGGCGCTGGCGCTGATGTCCTTCGCCATCGGTTTCATCCAGCGCGATGGCGCGGCGGTGGCGGCCGGCTACGGCTTCGTGGTGGCGTCGGTGGTGTACTTCGGTGTGCTGCTGGGCGGCGTAGGCTTTGCGGCCGAATCAGTATTCAGTGGCTTCCGCAGCGGGTCATCGGCGTTGTAGAGCCGAGCATCGGCTCGGCTCTACAACACGGGTGATGCGCGGGCGACCGGCTACTTCGCCGACACCCGCCACACCACGTCGCCCACATCATCGGCGACCAGCAGCGCGCCCTCCGCATCGATGGCCATGCCCACCGGCGCGCCCATCAGCGTCTTCTCGTCCTTGGACGCGAACCCGCTCACCACCGCTTCCGGGCGGCCGGCCGGCTTGCCGTCCTTGAACGGCACGTACACCACTTCGTAGCCGCTCAGCGGCGAACGGTCCCAGCTGCCGTGCTCGCCGATGAAGGCACCGCCGTGGTACTTCGCCGGCAACGCCTGGCCGGTGTAGAACAGCAGGCCCAGCGGTGCCACGTGCGAGCCGATGGCGAAGTCCGGGCGGATTGCCTTGGCCACCAGGTCCGGCCGCTGCGGCTGCACGCGCTCGTCCACATGCTGGCCGTAGTAGCTGTAGGGCCAGCCGTAGAAGCCGTGCTCCTGCACCGAGGTGAGGTAATCGGGCACCAGGTCGGCACCGATCTCGTCGCGTTCGTTCACCACCGCCCACAGCTTGCCGGTGCTCGGCTCCCAGTCCAGGCCGGTGGGGTTGCGCAGGCCCGAGGCGTAGATGCGGCTGCCGCTGGTGGCCACGTCCACTTCCAGCACCACCGCGCGGCGGTACTCGACGGCCAGGCCGTTCTCGGTGATGTTGCTGTTGGAGCCCACGCCCACGTACAGCTTGCTGCCATCGCGGCTGGCCAGCAGTTCCTTGGTCCAGTGGTGGTTGATGGTGCTGGGCAGGTCGGTGAACTCGCTGCCCTTGTCGGACATGCGGGTTTCGCCCGGCACGTAGTGGTATTTCATGATGTTGCCGGTGTTGGCCACATACAGCGTGTCACCGATCAGCTGGATGCCGAACGGCGAGTGCAGGTTTTCGATGTACACGTGCTGGGTCCAGGTGCCGGTGCCCGGCGCGCGCCGCAGCAACGTGACCCGGTTGCCGCCCTTGCCAGCCTTGCCCGAGCGCGCCTTCACCTTGCCGGCGATCCACTGCTTGGGCGTGGTGACCGGCTCTTCACCGGGGCCGTTACCCTCCACCACCAGCACATCGCCGTTGGGCAGGGTCAACAATCGCCGCGGGTGCTGCAGGTTGGCAGCGATGCGTTCGATCTTCAGGCCGTCGGCCACCGACGGTGCCTGTCCCTCGGCCCAGCCCACGCCCTTGGGCACCTGCATCGGCGGCATCAGGTAGTTCTGCGGCGCGGGCAGCGGTGGCTGTGCACCGGACTGGTCGGCCGGGTGGTATTCGGCTTTTCCGGCACACGCGGCCAGCGCCAATGCCAGCGAAAGCACGCCCACGGCAGGCAGGATGCGCTTAGCCATGACGGGCTCCTTGCAGCACCGGCTGCTGCAGCGAAAGCACGATGAAGCCAAGCGCGATCAGTGCCACCGTCAGCGCGGAGAGGATGGTGCCCGGCACGGCCGCCGCATAGGCATCGCGGCTGTGCACGAAGGCGTTCCAGACGGCCAGCACGATGGCGACCAGGTTGAGCAGGAAATCGAGGCGGTCGGTGCCGGTGGCGGTGCCGTTGCGGCGCCAGACCGCGAACAGGTTGATCAGCCGCGGCAGGATGGCGATCAGCAGGCCGAAGGTGATCAGCCACGCCGCCGACTTGCCCCACATCACTTCAGCGGTGTTGAGGTAGAGGATGTCGAAAATGAGGCCGGCCACGAAGAAGCCGAACGGTATCGGATTCAACAGGCTGAAGAGTGTTGTGCCGAGGCCGCGATGGGCCTGGGCGACGGGGTTGACCATGGTCGTGCTCCGTTCGGGGAAGGGGTGCACGGGCTGTAGTAGCACAGGGGGGCGGGAGGGGGTGCGATGATCTGGGCATCGGATGGCGTCGACGCTATGGCGATGCCCAATGCGAAGTCCGCACGACGTGGCCAGTGCCATCCAGCTCCACCGACCACGCCTCGATATGGGGCAGGAATTGATTTTCGTACCACAGCCGTTCCACGCAGGTGCCACTGCATGGGGTGCTGGCATAGCGGGAAAACCGTTGTCCACGCGGCTCTGTGACATCGGGTGCGCCCAGCGCATCGATGACCGCCTCTCGACGGTCCCCGGGCTGCAGGGAAGCGATGCCGCGCTCGGCCAGGATGGAAGTAGCCGAGCATCCCCCCACGTAAAACACGGCTGCCATCGCCAATAGCCACGCCAGGTTCTTCACGTCTGCGCCTCCGCATCCAGCTCCATGGCAGCGTCCCGTATCTCATGGAATGGCAGCATGGTCTCGAAGCCGAATTCGTGTTCCATGCTGATGCGGACCAGGCCGCCAATGGCGAACCAGCTGGTATTGGCGTGCACATCGATGCCATGCCAACCGCCCCCTGCCAGCAGATCCAGCGTCTGCGCCCGGGGCATCTTTGTCCTTTCCTCCCGCAGCAGCGCGCGGCGGTGCCGCTTCATCAGCATGCGCAGCTGCTTCACCGTGGTGATGTTGAATGCGCTGAGCTCCGGCAGCAGCTCGGCGATGTCGGCGTCGGTCCAGTAATCGTGGCGACGGTGATACATCGACAGCACCACCTTGCGGATGGTGGCCACGGTGAGTGGGGCCAGATCGGCGCGGGGGCGGGCATTGGGGCGTTTCATCCGGTGTCCTCCGGGGAGCCTGGGCATGGTGGCATGGCGGTGGGGTTCCGGTGCGGGTGGATTTGCCAACCAAGGTTGGCACCTACCGGGGCACCGACCAGAGCGGCGCAGTCGTCATTACAAGGCGGCATAAGTGTTTGTGACGTATTTGGCACATCCGCACATCGGCTGCGTGAAGAGGTAGGGGGTTGTTCGTTGTGTCGCGTTTGGCTCGTTGCGATGGGGCAGATCCGCCCCGCCGTCCTGCCATGCCGATTCACAACAGAAGGATTCGTGTATGAAGCGACACACGCAACGCTCCGCGCCACCGCGCTCTGCGCGCCTGGCCCTGGCCACTGCCCTGGTACTGGGCAGCCTGGCCGTTACCGCCCAGGCGCAACAGGCCGACCCACTGGCGGGTATCCAGTGGCATCTGCTCAATACCGGGCAGACGGTGCCGGCCGATACGCTGCCGGTGGCCGGCAACGATCTCAACGTCGATGGCCTGTTCCGCAATGGCATCCGTGGCCAGGGCGTGGTGATCGGCATCGTCGATGACGGCCTGCAGATCGCCCACCCGGACCTGGCCGCGAACGTGGCGGCGGTAGCGGGCAAGAACTTCGCCAACGGCTCCAACAATCCCACGCCGTCCAATCCCGATGCTGACAACCACGGCACGATGGTGGGCGGCATCGCCGGTGCGGTGGGCGCCAACAACCTGGGCGTGCGTGGCGTGGCCCCGGCGGCAACGCTGAAAGGCTTCAACGTGCTGGCCTCCAATGCGCAGGGCAACCAGCAGAGCAACATCGAATACGCCTGGTGGGATGGCGCCGAGTCGGCCGATGTGCAGGTGTTCAACAACAGCTGGGGCGCTGGCCCGGGCAACCCCAACCTGCCCGTGGCCTACAGCCAGAACACGGTGAGTTCATACGAGCAGGCACTGTCGGGCACGCGCGGTGGCCGCGGCGGCATCTACGTGAAGTCGGCCGGCAACAACTTCAACAACGCCTCGATCAGCCAGACCCAGGACGTCTGCACCACCGATACCAAGAACCGCAACACCGGCTGTGTGCCGGCTGGCCGCGATCCACGCAACAACCTGTTCAACGTGATCACCGTGGGTGCAGTGCGCGCCGATGGCGTGCGTTCGTCGTACTCGTCCACCGGTTCGGCACTGTGGGTGTCGGCCTTTGGTGGCGAGTACGGCCTGCAGGCGCAGTACGCCCCGAACCTGGTGGCACGTGCGTACGATCCGGCCATCGTCACCACCGACGTGACCGGCTGCACGCAGGGCAGCAACAAGAACACCAACCGCCAGAACACGCTGGACAGCAACCTGTCGGCGATCGACAGCACCTGCAACTACACCGCGAAGATGAACGGTACGTCGGCGTCGGCGCCGATGGTGTCGGGCGTGGCGGCGCTGGTGCTGGAGGCCAACCCGAACCTGTCCTACCGCGATGTGAAGTACATCCTGGCCACCACGGCCACCCGCAACCATCCGAACCAGCCGGCGGTGACGCTGGCCGACGGCCGCACGCTGGTGCCGGGCTGGACGGTGAATGCAGCAAACCGCGCTTACAGCAACTGGTACGGCTTCGGTGTGGTCAACGCGGCGCGCGCCGTGCAGGTCGCCGAGAACTTCCAGTCGTTGGGTCCGCTGCTGGATACGGGCTGGCGCACCACCACGCGCACGGTGGCCATCGGCAACACCTCCGCCGCCGCCGCGCGGTTGACCTTCCAGCTGGCCAATGGCGCACGCAACATCGAGTCGGTGCAGCTGGGCTTCCGGGTGAACCACAGCAATACCCGCCAGCTGCAGTTCGTGCTTGTTTCGCCCAGTGGTACGCGCAGCGTGGTGCAGCCGGCCTTCACCGCCATCGGTTCGGGTACCAATGGCGTGCAGCGCAACTTCACCAACTGGGATCTGCTGTCCAGCAATGCCTTCCTGGATGAAAGTGCCACCGGCACCTGGACGCTGGAAGTGACCGACATGGGGCAGGCCGCGAATGCTGCATCGCGCGGCAACCTCGAATTCTTCAAGATCCGCGTTCTGGGGCACTGATGATGAAAACGACCATTCTGTTGAGCACGCTCGCCTTCGCGGCGATGACCTCCCCTGCCTGGGCACAGAGCTCGGGGCAGACCCCACCGGCACGGAGCCTGTCCACCGTGGATGCGCAGGAGCTGAAAGCTTCGGCCACCGGCCGTTCGTTCGACGTGGGCGGCACGCGTTTCCAGCTGTCCCCGTCGACCACGGTGCAGCAGGCTGCGGGCGGCCAGTTCCGGATCACGCCGCAGGCAGCGGCCACCACCAGCTCGCGCAGCAAGCGTTCGCTGGATGGCGCGGCAGCAGCTGGCGCTGATGCCGGCGCCGGCAAGTTCGCCGCTGCGGTGTCCAACGATGGTGCGCCGGTGGTGGCGACCTCGCGGGTGAAGGTGTTCTTTACCGATGCGGCATCTGCACAGCGCGCGGCAAAGGCCACGGGCGGCACCGTGGTGAAGGTGTCCAGGGCTGCCGGTCTGGCCATCGTGGAATACCCGTCGGTGAACGCGGCGCTGGATGCGAGCACCCGGCTGCTGTCGACTGCGGGCGTGCGCGCGGCCGAGCCGGACGTGGTGCAGTGGGAAGAGAAGAAGTGATCTAGGGCGTTGCGTGGTGCCCCCGGCCGGTTGGCTCTCCTGGCTGGCCGGGGGATTGGCGAGCGGGAGGGCGTGCCGACCAACGGTCGGCACCCACCACAATCCAATGGCACCCACCAGATTCCAATGGCATCCACCAGAATCCCAACGGTCGGCATGCACCAGATTCCCAATGTCGGCACCTGCCAGAATCAGGATGTCGGCACCTGCCAGATTCATTCATCGCGTGTCGACCAAGGTCGACACCTACCAGGGCGATGCGTCGTTCAGCGTGCGGCGACGCTCGCGCTGTGCGGCGGCTTGCACGCCGCCAACGCTTCACTGCCTGCGGCCGGATGTTCCGGCTCCAGCAGCAACCGCTGCACGTCCGAGAACAGCTGCTCCACCGGCATGCCGTAGGGCGCGAACAGGCGCAGGCGACCTTGGCGGTCGAACACGTAGCCGCCGGCGATGTGGCTCATCGTGTAGGTGTCCGGCAGCTGTCCGGGCTCTTTCTCGTAGAACGCCTTGAAGTCACTGGCCATCGCCGAGAGCTGTGCCTCGTCACCGACCAGTGCCATCGCCTTCGGATCGAACGCGTGCACATAGGTGTGCGCGACTTCGGGGGTATCGCGCGCCGGATCGACGCTGACGAATACCACCTGAAGCTGGTCTGCATCCTTGCCCATCAGGTGCTTGACCTGGCTCAGTTCGACCATGGTGGTCGGGCACACGTCCGGGCAGCTGGTGAAGCCGAAGAACAGGTAGGTCACCTGCCCCTGCAGGTCCTTCGGGCCACGCAGGGTGCCGGCGCTGTCAGGCATGGTCCAGTGCTGGCCCAGTTCCTCGCAGGCGATGTCCTTGGAATAGAAATCCATGCGCGACTGCGCGCTGCAGCCGGCCAGCAGGCCGAGTGCGAGGCCTGCGGCAAGCAGCGGCAGGCGCAGGGAACGAACAACGGAAGCAACACGCATCACGGGTACCACCAACACGAGGTGGGCGCGGTCTCGGTCAGGCCTGCCCTGGGGGAAGAGAGGGCTGAGGTGCCAGGGCGATCGCGCACTCCTTGCCGATCGCCCCGGCCACGGTCAGTTGATCATCATGTGGTAGTGCATGCTCCAGATGATCCAGATCGACAACGCGACCACGATGAACAGGATCACCAGGGTGAACACGAAACTGGCGAGGTTCCAGCCGCCTTCGGACTTGCGATCCATGTGCAGGAAGTACACCAACTGCACCAGGATCTGCGCGACCGCGAAGCCGACCAGCAGGAACAGGGTGACCGGCCGCGACAGCACCGGGTTCATCACCAGCGCGAACGGCACCACCGTCAGCAACGCGCACAGCACGAAGCCGATCAGGTAGGACTTGGTGGAACCGTGCGCATTGCCGGCGCGCGAGGTTTCGACGTGGGCCATGTCAGAAGGCTCCGATCAGGTAGACGAAGGTGAAGACGCAGATCCACACCAGGTCCAGGAAGTGCCAGAACAGGCTCAGGCAGGACACGCGGGTGATGTTGGTCGGGGTGAGGCCGCGGCGATACACCTGGTGCATCACCACCGCCATCCAGATCAGGCCGCTGGCCACGTGCAGGCCGTGGGTGGCAACCAGGGCGAAGAACGCCGACAGGTAGGCACTGGTGCTGGGACCGGCACCTTCATGGAGGAGGTGCGAGAACTCGTACAGCTCCATGCCGATGAACGAGGCACCGAGCACGAAGGTCACGCCCAGCCAGCGCAGCACCGCCGCCTTGTCCAGGCGGTGCATGGCCAGCACGGCCTGGCCATAGGTGATGCTGGACACCAGCAGGATGAAGGTCTCGGCCATCACGAACGGCAGCGAGAACAGTTCCTTGCCGGTCGGGCCGCCGGCGTAGGCGGTGCTGAGCACCGCGTACGAGGCGAACAGCGAGCCGAACAGCACCAGGTCGGACATGAGGTATACCCACATGCCGAACACCTTCATGCCGCCCTGTTCGTGGGCGTGATCGTGCTCATGATGGTCGTCGTGGACCAGCACATCGCTGTCCAGTTGCGGACGGGTCAACAGGTTCATGCGCCTGCCTCCTGCAGCTTGGCGTGGTTGGCCGCTTCGGTACGCGCCACCTCTTCGGAGCTGACGTAGTAATCCACGTCCTCGTTGTAGGAGCGCGCGATCAGGGTGGCGATCATCGCGATGAAGCTGGCACCGGCCATCCACCAGATGTGCCACACCAGGGCGAAGCACAGCACCAGGATCCAGACGTTGAGGATCAGCGGCACACCGGTGTTCTTCGGCATGTGGATCGGTGCGTACTTCTTCGGCGGCGGCGGCAGGCCACGCTTCTTCGCTTCGTGGAAGGCGTCCAGCTCATCGGCCTTGGGCACCACGGCGAAGTTGTAGAACGGCGGCGGCGACGGCGTGGCCCATTCCAGCGTGCGTGCATTCCACGGGTCGCCGGTGAGGTCGAGGTTGCGCTTGCGGTCGCGCACGCTGACGTAGATCTGCACCAGCATCAGGATGATGCCCGCGAACACGAACAGCGCACCGATGAAGGCGGCGATCAGGTACGGCGTCCACGCCGGGTTGTCGTACTGGTTCATGCGCCGGGTCATGCCCATGAAGCCCAGCATGTACAGCGGCATGAAGGCCAGGTAGAAGCCGATCACCCAGCAGGCGAAGGACCACTTGCCCAGGCGCTCGTTGAGGGTGAAGCCGAACACCTTCGGGAACCAGTAGGCGAAGCCGGCCAGGTAGCCGAACAGCGCACCGCCGATGATGGTGTTGTGGAAGTGCGCGACCAGGAACAGGCTGTTGTGCAGCAGGAAGTCCGCGCCCGGGATGGCCAGCAGCACGCCGGTCATGCCACCGATGGTGAAGGTGACCAGGAAGGCGATGGTCCACAGCATCGGCACGCTGAACTCCACGCGGCCGCCGTACATGGTGAACAGCCAGGTGAAGATTTTCACGCCGGTGGGGATGGCGATGATCATCGTCATGATGCCGAAGAAGGCATTGACGCTGGCACCGGAGCCCATGGTGAAGAAGTGGTGCAGCCAGACGATGAAGGACAGGATGCCGATCGCCAGGGTGGCGCCGACCATCGACTTGTAGCCGAACAGCTTCTTGCGCGAGAAGGTGGCGGTCACTTCAGAGAAGATGCCGAACGCCGGCAGCACCAGGATGTACACCTCCGGGTGGCCCCAGGCCCACACCAGGTTCACGTACATCATCGGGTTGCCACCCAACGTGTTGGTGTAGAAGTTGAAGTCCAGGTAGCGGTCCAGGGTGAGCGCACCCAGGGCTACGGTCAGGATCGGGAAGGCGGCGATGATGATCACGCTGGTGACCAGCACGGTCCAGGTGAACACCGGCATCTTCATCAGCGTCATGCCCGGCGCACGCATGCGCAGGATGGTGATGAACAGGTTGACGCCGGTCAGCAGGGTACCGATGCCGGAGGCCTGCAACGCCCAGATGTAGTAATCGACACCGACCCCGGGACTGAACTCGATGCCCGACAGCGGCGGATAGGCGACCCAGCCGGTCATCGCGAATTCGCCAACACCCAGCGAGATCATCATCAGCGCAGCGCCGACCACGAAGATCCAGAAGCTGAAGGCGTTGAGGAACGGGAACGCCATGTCGCGCGCGCCGATCTGCAGCGGCACGATGATGTTCATCAGGCCGACCACGAACGGGGTGGCCACGAAGAAGATCATGATCACGCCGTGCGCGGTGAAGATCTGGTCGTAGTGTTCCGGTGGCAGGAAGCCATCGCTGCCCGGCCCGGCCGCCGCCAGCTGTGCGCGCATCATCAGTGCATCGGCGAAGCCGCGCACCAGCATGACCAGCGCGACGACCACGTACATGATGCCGATCTTCTTGTGGTCCACCGTGGTGAACCAGTCGCGCCAGAGCACGCCCCACAGCTTGAAATAGCTCACCGCGCCGAGCAGCGCGAGGCCGCCCAGCACCATGGCCGCCAACGTGACCACGACGATCGGCTCGTGCAGCGGCACGGCCTCCCACGTCAATTTACCCAACATGTTCGTTACTCCTGGGAAACCTGGGCACCGCCGGCAGCGCCCGCCGGGGTTGCAGCAGCGGTGTTCTCACCGACGCCGATGAACTGGTCGATGACCTTCTTGAACAGCAGCGGTTCGACGCTGGAGAAGTGCTGCACCGGCGCGTTCTTCGACGGTGCGGCCAGCGCCTTGAACTGCTCGAAGCTGAGCGCGTCCGGCGCGCTGCGCACCTCGGCCACCCAGCGATCGAAGTCTTCGTTGCTGCTGGCGGTGGCGATGAACTTCATGTTCGAGAAGCCATGGCCGCTGTAGTTGCCGGACATGCCACGGAACTGGCCGGGTTCGTTGGCGATCAGGTGCAGCTGCGTGCGCATGCCGGCCATCGCGTAGATCTGTCCACCCAGCTGCGGGATGAAGAAGGTGTTCATCGTCGAGTTGGAGGTGATGTTGAACGCCAGCGCGCGGTTGGCCGGGAAGTTGAGCTGGTTGACGGTGGCGATGCCCAGGTCCGGGTACACGAACACCCACTTCCAGTCGGTGGCGATCACGTCCACGTGCAGCGGTTCGCCGGCCACGTCCAGCGGCTTGTACGGATCGAGCTCGTGGGTGGACTTCCACACGATCACCGCCAGCACCGCGATGATCAGCAACGGCACGCCCCAGACCACCACTTCCACCTTGGTGGAGTGCGACCAGTCCGGCGTGTACTTCGCCTTGGTATTGCCGGCGCGGAAGCGCCAGGCGAACACGAAGGTCAGCACGATGGCCGGCACGACGACGATCAGCATCAGGCCGATGCAGATCAGGATCAGGTCGCGCTGTGCGATCCCGACCATGCCCTTCGAATCCAGCAGCACCCAATCGCAGCCCGTCAGGGCAATGCAGGCCAGGGCGACCAGCGCCAGGCGGATGCGGTTCCAGCAGATATTCATTGGTGGTCAACCCTGTTGAAGATGCGCGCTTGACCGGCTCGCCTGCGCGCAGCGCCCGGGCGTGGAGCGGCTACACTGTGGGTACGAGGTCGCCTACAAACAGGCGAGCCACTCCAATCAAGCCCATACAAGATACAGCATTGTATGGACTTGTGCATCTGCACGTATGGAAAAATCCGACCGATGACGCCTCCTGCTGCCGGCCGCCGCCTGAAACACCCCAACCGGACCTGGGTCCGCCCCTTCCGTGAGGGCGCAGGACCGCTGTACCTGCAGATCGCCCAGCAGGTGCGCGAGGCGGTGGACGATGGCGTGCTGCGGCCGGGCGATCGCCTGCCGCCGCAGCGCGACCTGGCCCAGCAGGTGGGGGTGGACCTGACCACGGTCACCCGCGCCTTCGCCGAACTGCGCCAGGCCGGCCTGCTGGACGCGCAGGGCGCCGGCGGCACCTTCATTGCGATGTCCGCCGGCAACCGCAGCACCTCGGTCGACCTGAGCATGAACATCCCGCCGCTGCTGGGCAGCGCGCCGTTCGCACAGGGCATGGAGGCCGGTTTCCAGCACCTGGGCCAGCAGCTGGGCCAGGGCGAGCTGATGAGCTACCACGTCGGTGCCGGCAGCCGCGACGACCGCGCTGCGGCCGTGCAATGGCTGGCGCCGGTGCTCGGCCCGGTGGGCGCCGAGCGGGTGGTGATCTGCCCCGGCGCGCAGACTGCGCTGTGCGCACTGATCCTGGCCCGCACCCAGCCGGGCGAACTGATCGCCGCCGAGCAGTTGACCTACCCGGGCCTGCTGGCCGCTGCGCGCGTGCTGCAGCGGGGCGTGGTGCCGGTGGCGATGGACGCCGAGGGCATGCTGCCCGATGCCCTGGACGAAGCCTGCCAGCAGCGTCGGCCGCGCCTGCTGTACCTGGTGCCGACCATCCAGAACCCGACCACGGCGACGATGTCCGCGCAGCGCCGGCAGGCCCTGCTGGCGGTGGCACGGCGGCACGAACTGACCGTGGTCGAGGACGATCCCTACTGGCTGCTGGCCGGCGATGCCGCCCCGCCGCTGGCCGCGCTGGCCGACGGTGGCTGCCCGGTCTACTACATCTCCACCCTGTCCAAGTGCCTGGCCCCCGGCCTGCGCACGGCCTACCTGGTGGTGCCGGGCGGCGAGCCGATGGAGCCGGTGCTGGACGCCCTGCGTGCGATCGCGCTGATGCCCACCCAGTCGATGGTGGCCGTGGCCTCGCACTGGATCCGCACCGGCCAAGCGCAGGCGATGGTGCAACGCTTCCAGCAGGAACTGCGCGAGCGCCAGGCCATTGCTGCCCGCTACCTGCCCGCCCGCCGCCAGGCCCACCCGGCCGGCCTGCATGTGTGGCTGCCGTTGCCGCCGCGGCTGGACCAGTACCGGCTGATTCAGGCGGCACAGGAACAGGGCCTGGGCATTGCCAGCTCCGACGCCTTCAGCGTGGAGGAACCGCCACCGGGCAACGCCATCCGCCTGTCGCTGGGCGGTGCGGTGGACCAGGAGGCACTGGCCGGCGCGCTGGCCAAGCTGAACGAGATCCTGTCCGAGACGCCCGACGCGCGGCATTCGGCGATCGTCTGAGCCATCCCGTGGGCCATACCCATACAAGATGATATCTTGTATGCAATGTATGGACGGAGGGATGTGCCGCAGATGGCCGCCGACAAACTGAAGTTCCACCTGGTGATGGCCGGCTGCGGCGGGTTCGTCGTGCTGATGCTGGCCGCCCTGGCCTGGGTCTGCCTGCAACCGCAGACCGTGGATGTGCAGGCCGCCGAGCGCCACGCCATTGAACAGTGCCTGCACCGCAGCGAGGACGCGGCGCGCAGCGAGATTCAACGCCGCGCCCAAGCCGACTCCTGCCGCGAGATGCGCAAGCAGTACGTGCACAAGTTCGGCGCGGACGGCTCCTGATGGGCGCAGCCGCGCCGCGCCCACGCCGTTCGATGCTGCCGGTGATGATCGCCCTCGCCTGCCTGTTCATGGCCGGCGTGGCGGCGGCACTGTGGCAGTACTTCGGCTATGGCGAGCAGTCCACGTTCGCCGAACAGGCCATCGTCTTCGATGACTCGCAGCTGCGGTTGCCGGCGGAACTGGCCGGTAACACCGGCCGCATCCGCGTGGTGCATTTCTGGGACCCGGCCTGCGGCGTGTGCAACCGCGAAACCGGTGCGCACCTGAGCTACCTGATCAGCATGTATCGCCGCGCCGGCATCGACTTCTATGCCATCCGCCGCCCCGGCACCCAGGGTGAACTGCCCGAGCCGCTGCGCAGCAAGGTGATCACCCTGCCGACCATCGACGGCATCGGGAAAATTCCGGCCAGCCCGGCGGTGGCGATCTGGGACCGCCAGGGCCACCTGGCCTATGCCGGCCCGTACAGCATCGGCATGGTCTGCAATTCGGCCAACAGCTTCGTCGAACCGTTGCTGGACAAACTGGTGCGCGGGGAAACCGTGCGCCCGAAAGGACTGCTTGCCGTGGGCTGCTACTGCCCCTGGCAGGCCCAGCGCTGAGGACGTGCGATGACATCACCGACGCTGGCTGGCGCAGCCGCCACACACAACAACGGCGGTCACCTGTCCGAACCGACCGATGGTTATGGACAGGCTCCCGCCGTTGGAAGCAACGATACGCCCCGACATCCTCCGTACATGCCGCGACCCGATGTCGCAGGGCCTGGCATTGCAGGGCTGGGCTGGGTGCAGGACGTGCACGTGCACAGCGGCCCGATCTACCTGCGCATCGTCAACACGCTGGAACGCACCATCAATCGCGGTGGCCTTGCGCCCGGGCAACGGCTGCCCTCGCAGCGCGCGTTGGCGCAGCAGCTCGGCGTGGATCTGACCACGGTGACCCGCGCCTTCGATGAAGCACGCAAGCGTGGACTGATCGAAGCACGCGGGCCACAGGGCAGCTTCATCGCGCCGCCCAAGGCCGGTTTTGATCAGGCCGTGGATCTCAGCATGAACGTGCCACCGGTACCCGACGCCGATGCACTGGCGGAAATGCTGCGTCGAGGCGCAGCGGCGGTGCTTGCGCGCAGCAATGCGCCGAACCTGATGACCTATCACCTGGGCGGTGGCAACCCGACCGACCGCCACGCGGCGGCGCGCTGGCTGCAGCCGATGCTGGGCACGGTGGACGATGCTCGCCTGCTGCTGACCGAAGGCGCGCAGGTGGCACTGGCGGCGATCCTGCTCAGCCAGGGGCGCGAGGGCGATGCGATCCTCTGCGATCGGCTGGTGTATCCGGGTCTGCTGCAGGCCGCCGCCGCACTGGGACGGCGGCTGGTCACGGTGGAGGGCGACGAACACGGCATGTGCCCGGAGGCGCTGGCCCGCCGGGCGCGGGAATGTGGCGCGCGATTGGTCTACCTCAACCCCACCTGCCAGAACCCGACGGCGCTGACCGTGCCCACCACGCGGCGCGAAGCGCTGGCGCGGGTGCTGGAGCGCGAAGGCCTGCTGGCGATCGAGGACGATCCGTACTGGCACCTGGCCGTCACCGCGCCCATTCCGCTGGCGACGCTGGCACCGCGACACGTGTTCCATGTGGCCACGCTTTCAAAGGTGATCAGCCCTGGCCTGCGTACCGCGTTCGTGCAATGCCCGGGCGCCGCCCATGCCGAGGCGATGGCCACCGCACTGCGTGCCACGCGGTTGATGGGTCACCCGCTGGTATCCGCACTGGCCAGCCAGCTGCTGCTGGATGGCTCGGCGCAGGCGCTGCTGGCGCAGGTACGCGAGGAAGCGCGCGAGCGCACGCGGATGGCGCGGTATCTGCTGGCGCCCTCGTTGCTGGAGCGCGCCGATGGGCTGCATGCGTGGTGCCGGGTGCCAGCGCCGTGGACCGACGCCACGCTGGTGCGTACGGCGCAGCTGCAGGGCCTGGCGATCGCGCCTTCATCGGCGTTCTGTCCGCCGGGCGCGCCGTTCGCGAGCGGGGTGCGGCTGTCGTTGGGATTGGCTGCGGACCGGCGGCAACTGGAAAACGCGCTGCGGCGGATCGATCGGTTGTTGTTGTCCGATGCGTTGCCGGCGATTGACCGGTAGTGGAAGGGCATCCACGCATGGCGTGGATCTACTGGGCCCGTTCCGGTAGATGCCAACCTTGGTTGGCAATGCCCGTTCACGCCATGCGTGGATGGGTGTTGCGCCCGGTAGTGCCGGCCGCTGGCCGGCAACGGCATGCACACTACGGCCATGAGGTTGCCGGCCAGCGGCCGGCACTACCCCAGCGCGGCCAACGCCTGCACCAGCGCATCCATCTGCGCGGGGCGGGTGAACACCGATGGTGTCACCCGCACGCAGGCGCCGGAGTCCAGGCCATCGCGATGGGTGGTGAATATCCGATGTTCATCCAGCAGCCGTTTCTGCAGCGCCAGGTTGTCTTCCACCGAGGCATGGCCACGCAGGCGGAAGCTGGCCAATGCACTGGCCAACGCCGGATCCGGCGACGACAGCACCTCGATATGCGCCATCTGCCGCGCCGCCACCGTCCAACGCTCACGCAGGTAGCGCAGCCGCGCCTGCTTGTTCGCTGCGCCGATGCGCTGATGCAGCGCGATGGCCTCCGGCAGCGCCAGATAGGCGGCGAAGTTGACCGTGCCGGTGTGCACGCGACTGCCCACGCGGCCGTCGTCGGTCTCGCCCATGTACGGATCCAGGTCGGCCACGCGTCCTTTGCGCACGTACATCGCGCCCACGCCCACCGGTGCGCCGATCCACTTGTGCAGGTTGATGCCAACGAAATCGGCCTTCAGGTCCGGCACCGCGTAGTCGATCTGGCCAAAGCCATGTGCGGCATCGACAATCACGTCGATGCCGCGCGCCCGCGCACGCTCGGCGAGCTCGGCCACCGGCAGCACCAGCCCATGGCGGTGGCTGACCTGGGTCAGCAGTACCAGTTTCAGGCGCGGCAGGCGCGCGAACGCCTCATCGTAGGCCTGCAGGATCTGCTCATGGGTGGGCACCACCGGCAGTGCGATGCGCTCGACCTGCACCCCACGACGCTGCTGCAGCCAACGCATCGCGTTGATCATGCTGTCGTAGTCGATGTCGGCGTACAGCACCTGGTCGCCCGCGGCCAACCGGTTGTAGCCGCCGATCAGCGCGAGCATCGCTTCGGTGGCGCCACGGGTCAGCGCGATCTCGTCGGCGCCGACGCCAAGCATGTCGGCCACCTGCCGATGCACGGCCAGGTACTGCGCCGGGAACGCGTGGCGACCGTACCAGGCATTGCCCCGGTTCACTTCGGCGGTATGCCGCTGGTAGCTGGCCAGGGTCTGCTTGCCCATCGCGCCCCAGTAGCCGTTCTCCAAGTGGTTCACTTCATCGGTAATGTCGAAGTGGCTGGCGACGGCGGACCAGTACGACTCGTCACGGGCCAGCACATCCGGCGTCGTGGAAGGTGCAGGAATGTCCATCGGCACAGCGTAGCGCTCGGCCGTCGGAGCAGCCAGCGCGGCAAGCGCTGCACTGGCCGGCAACAGCGCACCTGCGCGCAGCAGGGAGCGGCGGCGGCTGTCCATCAGAAGCTCAGCCGGTACTGCGCGTACACGTTGGCACCATCGGTGTCGTACGGCGCGTTGCGCGAATAGATCAGGCCACGGCTGGCCTGGAACGTGGCTTCGTCCGGGTAGCGGTCGAACACGTTGTCGGCGCCCACGCGCAGGCTGTGGTGTTCGTTGATGCGATAGCCCACGGCCAGGTCGAGGAAGGTCATCGCACCGAACTGCTGGTAGATGTCGCCGGTGGCATTGCCGGTGGAGTCGGTCCACTTGCCGTAATAGCGCACGCGTGCCATCAACGACCACGCGCCGACGTCCCAGCTGCCGGTGAAGCTGCCCTTGTGCTCGGGCAGGCGGTCTTCGAACAGCACGCGCTGGGTTTCGTTGGTGGCCACCGAGGTGCTGCCGTTGTCGACGCGGGTCTGGTTGTAGTTGTAAGCCAGGGTCAGCGTCATCCGCCCTGCGCCGAGGTCGCGCAGGTAGTTGCCGACCACATCCACGCCGGTGGTGGTGGTGTCGAAATCGTTGGTGAAGTAGTTCACCGAGGTATAGCCCAGTGGGTTCGGCGTGCCGGCCGGAATGGCGAAGCTGGCCGACTGGCTGAAGCGGTCGCTGAGCGTGATCCGGTAGACATCGACCGACCCCGACAGGCCCAGCTCGGTGCGCCAGGTCAGGCCCAGCGAGGCCGTGCGCGATTCTTCCGGGGTGAGCGGCTTGGCACCCAGCAGCTGCGCCAACGGATCGCTGGGCGACAGGCGGCCGCTGGTGAAGATCTGCAGCGTGCGCGTGTCCAGGCCCTGGGTGGTGCTGGTGGTGTTGAGCTGGGCCGGCGTGGGCGCGCGGAAGCCGGTGGAGAGCGTGCCGCGCAGCGCCACGTCCGGGGTGATCGCAAAACGTGCCGACAGCTTGCCATCCACCGTGCTGCCGAAGCTGGAGAAGTCTTCATAGCGACCGGCCGCGCCGATGCTCCAGCGCTCGCCCAGCGGCACTTCCATGTCCACGTAGGCGGCCTTGCTGCGCTGGCTCCACTGCCCGGCCTGGCTGGCCGAGAAGCCCGGCGCGCCGTTGGAATTGGCTTCCAGGCCCGCCGCAGCGCCACGGCCCACCGCATACGAGGCCGGGTCGCCGGCGCGCACCTGGTAGGTCTCCTGGCGGAATTCGGCGCCGAAGGCGACGTTGACCGGCTTCGACAGCGCAGCCACGTCCCATTCGTAGTTGAAGTCCGCATTGGCGTTCTTCTCGGTCTGGGTCAGCCGGCCGAGGTCGAAGGAGGTCGGGCTGTCCGGGCCCAGCGAGGCGTTGATGGAGTTGTCCAGGCTGTAGTCGATGGCATTGCGGCCATGCGAGGCGCTCAGGTCCCAGCGCAGCTTGGGCGTGATCTCACCCCGCAGGCCCGCGACCAGCTGCAGGTCGTTCTGGGTGTTGCCGTACTGCGGGCTGAAGCCCACCGGATACAGCGAGCGCAGGTTCCAGCCCGGGAAGATGCTGGTCGTACGGTACGCGCCGGTGGTGGTATCGGGGTTGCGCCAGTTGAAATCGCTGACGCCGTCACTGTGGCTGTACAGGCCGAAGGCATACAACTCCAGGGTGTCGCTGGCATTGGCCTTCAGGTTGAAGCCCACGCGGCGGCTTTCCAGCTCCGGCTGGCCCCAGCGCTGCACCGGGTTGGGCACGTCCAGTTCGGGATGCGCGGCCTGGAAGGCGATGGCGTCGGGGCGCTGGCGCGTGCGTGAGGTCGCGTCGGAGTTGGACGATTCGGCGAACAGGGCGAGGCTGCCGTAGTCACCCAGCGCCCGGCCGGTGCGCGCACTGAAGTCGCGCGAGCCGCCATCGCCCTGCGCGTACTGCGAATAGCCCGCAGTGATCTCGGTGCCCGGGCTGTCCTCCAGGATGATGTTGATGACACCGGCGATGGCATCCGAGCCGTACTGCGCCGACGCGCCATCGCGCAACACTTCGATGCGCTTGAGGGCGCTGGTCGGAATCTGCGCCAGGTCGGCGGCCTGTGCGCCGCGGTTGCCAAGCAACGCACTGCGATGGAAGCGCCGGCCGTTGACCAGCACCAGCGTCTGGTCCGGCGACAGGCCACGCAGCGTGGCCGGGCGTACGAACACCTGGCCATCGGCCATCGGCAGGCGCTGCACCACGAACGAAGGCACCAGCTGTGCCAGCACGTCCTTCAGGTCGGTGGAGTCGACCGACTGGATGTCCTGCTTGGTGAACACGTCCACCGGCGCCAGGGTTTCAAACTGGGTGCGGTTGGAGGCACGGGTACCGGTGACCAGCATCGCATCGAGCTGGGTGGGCGCAGCGGCGTTGCCACTGCTGCTGGTGTCTGCCGTTCCGGCATCTGCAGCGATCGCGCCTCCTGCGCTGACCAGACCAAGGGCGAGGAGGATGGAACGCGACAGCTTCGAACGATGCACGGCAGGACTCCGGGAAGGCACGACAGGGCCAGGCGGGACCTGGACAAGGCGCGCAGTCTCGGGGCGGGATGTGAAGCAGCGATGACGTGGAGACGACAGTTGCGACCGCTGGAGGTACAGCCGCCACCCATGCCGGGCTCTGCGCTATGCGGTGTCGTCGTCGAAGCCGAAGACGGCGGGCCGCGCCGTGCGCAGCGGGATGACCAGCGCGATCGCGAAAACGAACAGGAAAGGCGCGGAGAGGATGGCAGTGTCCTCGGTTCCGAAGGCAATCAGGTTCACCTGCAGTTGGCCGATCCACTCAAGGTCCATGAGCACCAGCACAAGGCCACCGATGGTGGGGCACGGCAGGCCGCCATGGCCTGCCATCAACAACGTGGGCGCCAGCAGTGCTGCCAGCAATGAGAACATCACACGGTACAGCCAGGGGTCGCCGCGCCAGCGCGGTGCCCGCCGCCACATGAGCACCAGCAGCGCCAGTGGCAGCAGCGCCGGCAGCAGGGCAATCGCAATGATCATCACCATGCGGCGATCTGCGCGGTCTGGCTGATAGCGGTGACTTCCGGCATGTCCCTGGCCTCGATCGTGTCCATGAAGACCGCATTGTTGCCGGTGCAACGGCAAACGCAAAGCCCTGCCGGCGCAAGAACTGCTAAGCGCCCCACCCCGTCGATCCGGTACGCTGCCCGGCATTCGAACGAGGGACAGCGCGATGAGCGCAGCCGGCAAAGCGTTGTGGTACATCGAAAGCCATGCCGACAAGCCGCTGGCGCTGGCCGACATCGCGGCAGCCGCCGGACTGTCGCCCTTCCACCTGTCACGCCTGTTCCAGGCCCGCACCGGCACCTCGGTGGTGCGCTACCTGCGTGGACGTCGCCTGACCGCCGCCGCGCAACAGCTGGCCAACGGTGCCGGCGACATCCTGCAGGTGGCGTTGGCAGCCGGCTACAGCACGCATGCCGCGTTCACCCGTGCCTTCTGCGAGCAGTTCGGGCAGACCCCGGAGCGCGTGCGCGAGCGGGGCCTGCAGGAACTGGCACTGGTGCACGCGATCCGCCTCGACGACGCGCCACAGGCCTGCACCGAGGCGCCCAGGCTGATCGACTGCACGCCCTTCCAGGTGGCCGGCATCGGCATGCGCCACAGTCGCGACAGCGGCGGTGCGATTCCCGGGCAGTGGGCGCAGCTCAACCGCGAATGGCCAACACCGGCGCCGGTCAGTTTCGGTGTGTGCTGCAGCAGCGACGACGAGGGTGGCTTCGACTACATCGCAGCCTTGCCGGTGAATGCACTGCCATCGGTGCCTGCACACTGGCAGCGGGTGGATGTGCCTGCGCGCCGTTACCTGGTGGCCTGGCATGGCGGCCATATCTCCACCATCCGCTCGACCTGGTTCTGGCTGCTGGACCAGTACCTGCCGGCAAGCGACCTCCACCTGGCCAACGCGCCGGATCTTGAACGCTACGACACCCGCTTCGACGAGCATACCGGCCATGGCGGCGTGGAGATCTGGCTGCCGGTCGATCACCGTCCTGACTGACCCGGAGAAACCGATGATGCGCGCGACACGATGGATGTTGACCCTGCTGCTGGCTGCTCTGGCGCCGATGGCGATGGCGGCCGCTCCCACCATTGCCGGTGAACGTCATGGCGTGACAACGCTGAACAGCGCGGCGATCCGCGACAGTGCTCGGCGCGAGGTGCTGCGCTTCACCGTGTGGTACCCGGCAATGCCGGGCAGCGAAGAAACGCCGCTGACCATCGGGCCACCGGATGCGCCGCTGTTCGAGGTGGGGCGCGCGGCGAAGGATGCCCCCATTGCCGGCGGGCGCCTGCCAACCCTGTTGTTGTCGCATGGCAATGGCGGCACCGCGCGCATGATGGGGTGGCTGGGCACTGCGCTGGCGCGGGCTGGCTACCTGGTGATCGCCGTGGACCACCCCGGCAACAACGGCGCCGATGAGATGACGCTGGCCGGCAGCGTGCTGACCTGGCTGCGCGCCGACGACCTGAAGGCGGCGCTGGCGGCCGTGCAGGCCGACCCGCAGCTGGGGCCACATGTTGATGCGTCGCGGCTGGGCGTGGTGGGTTATTCCGCCGGTGGCTTCACCGCACTGCTCAGCGCCGGCGCACGGCCGGACATGACGCGGCTGCTGGCGTTCTGCCAGGCGCACCCGGACGACGGCGTGTGCAGGCCGCAGCAGGAAGCGGCCGCGCATACGATGGCGGCGCGTCTTGCTGCGGCGGCGTCACCACAACTGCAACCGTACGTGCAGCATGCACAGGATGATCGTTCGATTGCCGGCGTGCGCGCGGTGTTCGTGCTGGCGCCCGCCATCGTGCAGGCGTTTGCACCGAAGCAGCTGAAGGCGTTGCGACAGCCGGTGATGATCGTGCTGGGTTCAGCGGATGAAGTGGCGCCGCCAGCGACCAACGGTGATGTGGCGGCGGCGCTGATTCCGAAAGCAACGCTGCACGCGCTGCCCGGTGTCGGCCACTACGATTTCCTGTCTGCCTGCACGCCGCTGGCGGATGAGCGGCTGCAGGCGCTGTGCATGACTGCGGTACCGAAGGTGCAGACGCATGCGGTGGCGGTGGAAGACGCGGTGCGCTTCTTCGGGGAAGCCTTGCGCTGAAGACAGTCGAGCACGGCTCGATGCCAGGGCTGGCAACAACGATTCGTTGCACAGGTGATGACGCGGCGCAAAGGTGCGCGGGACTACACTGCCCCCAGCGCTCCACGGAGGATCGATCATGCGCCTGTTGCATCTTTCTCTGCCGGTATCCGATGTTGCCAACGTCGCCGCGTACTTCCGCGACGTGCTGCAGCTGGAGGTGGCCGGCGACCAGATCCGCATTGGCTGGAGCACGATCCAGCTGCAACCGGCGAATGGCCGTCCGGTAGGCGGCGTGCACCTTGCCTTCAATGTGCCGGACAACCGCTTCGCCGACGCCATGAGCTGGCTGCGTGCACGCACGCCGTTGCAATGCAATCCGGAAGGGCTGGACTACTTCGCACTGGAAAGCAGCTGGCAGTCGCAGTCGGTGTATTTCACCGGACCCGATGGCCTGATCCTGGAACTGATCGGCCGCAGGCGCTTGCCGGCCAGCGACCGCACTGGCGCCTTCCATGGCAGCGAACTGACCTGCCTGAGCGAGGTCGGCCTGCCCAGCCATGATGTCGATGCGGTGCGCGAACAATCCAACCAACGCTTCGGCCTGCGGCCGATCAGCCCGCCGTCGCCCCAGTTCGCGCCGATGGGCGATGACGAGGGCCTGCTGATCGTGGTCGCTGCCGATCGCCGTTGGTTCCCCGAGCAGAAGGACCTGCCCAACGCGCAGGGCCTGCAGCTGCAGGTGGCCGATGTGAGCGGCAGCGGCGAGCTGCACGATGCCGCGCTGGGCTGGCGGGTGCAGGCGGCCTGAGTTACCAGCTGCCCGAGGCGCCACCGCCTCCGCTGCGGCCGCCACCACCGGACCAGTCGCTGGAACTGCTCGAGGACGAACTGGACGACGAGGTGCTGGACGAGGAGCGGTAGCCTCTGGACGCCCCCCGGCCGCCGCGGGCTTTTTCGCCGGGCAGCAGAGTGAACACCCAGATGAAGTACAGGAACAGCGTGCCCATGCTGGACACGATCGTCGCCAGCACGCGGGCGTTCTCGTCGCCGGCACGGTCGATGGCCAGCAGCGCGCCCAGCGCATAGCCACCGCTCAGCAGCACCAGCACCACCAAGCGGATGGCGAAGCTGTTGCGGTTCTTCCGCCAACGCGCGCGACCGGCCTGCACCAGGAAGTACACCAGCATGGCGGCGATGCCGACCGCCAGGTTCAGCAGCGTGTGCAGCGCAAGGCTGGGCGGCAACTGGACGCGTACCAGCATCACCGCGAAGAAGCCGGTGCTGACGGCCAGCATGCCGTACAGCACGATGCGTACGCCGCCGCTGCGACGCCAGCACCAGCCCAGCAGGGTTGCCACCGGTACGGCGGGCAGCAGCACGAAGACCAACGCCGGCAGCACATGGCGCGGCAGCAGCAGCGACGCAGAAAGCCCTCCCGCGGCGATCACCGCCGTCACCAGCAGCGGCCTGCCCCAGGCAGGCAATGTCGGCCACGTTGACCTGGGCACCGCCGCATTGGCTGCCAGTGCCTTGCGCCGCCGCTCGCGGCGGTTACCGGTGAAATCGGCTTCGGTCCTGGTCGCCAGCAGACGCGGTGGCGATCGCCACAGACCGGCCAGGAAGCCCGCCAACAACGTCAGCGCGACGACCGAATCCCCCGTGCGCCAGTCCGCGGGCAACACGTTGCGTGCCGACGGATCTTCCCAGGGCGGCATTTCCTCACCATCGACCAGCGCCACCAGCACCGCGGTGCCGTCCAGCACGCCCTGGTCCAGGTCTCCCTCGCGCAGCCGCGGCACGATCGCCTTGTCGATGATGCGCGCGGCATACGCATCAGGAATGGTGCCTTCCAGGCCATAGCCGGTCTGGATGCGTACGCGCCGATCCTGCACCGCCACCAGCAGCAGCACGCCATCATCGACGCCGGCGCGGCCCAGCTGCCATTGGTCGAAGACCCGCTGCGCATAGGCTTCGATGCCTTCCTCGCCAACGCTGGGCACCACCAGCACCTGCAGCTGCGCGCCCTTGCGTGCCTGCAGCTGCAATGCCTGCTCGCGCAGCGTGGCGTGGGTACTGGGGGACAGCGCATTGGCGGTGTCCACTACCGGGTCGTCCAGTGCAGGAATCGGGGCTGCCGCCAGCGACAGCAACGGCAACAGGCAGAGCAGCAGCACAAGCCACGCCCACGGCTTGGCAACGCGCGCCTGCGGCACCCGGCTCATGTGCCCTGCCCTGCCTCGATCTGCGCATACAACGCCTGCAGCCGGGCAGCGTTCTGCGCGAACACCTGCAGGTCCGCGTCTACCAGTGCCGGCCATTCCGGTGCATGTCCCAGCAACTGCGCCACCTGTTCCTGCGGTGCGCGATCAAAGCCCTCGCCCAGCACGGTCAGATAACGCTGGCGGAAACCCTCCGGGTCCTGCTGGTCCTGCACATACAGCTGCACCGCCAGCAGGCCGGCGTAGAGATAGTTGACCAGGTACTGCGGGTCCTCGTACATCAGGCGCTTGCTGATCCAGTTACTGCGCAGCTGCGGGTAGCGTTGCGGCTGCTGGCCATAGCGCGCCAGCACTTGGCCGGTGAGCGCATCCAGATCGTCGGCGGTGCCCAGGGTGTTGCCAGCCACGCCCTGGTAGATCGACTGCTCCAGCTGCGCTTCCTCGGAGGAGGTGAACAGCTGCATCACCATGTCATCCAGCAGCGATTTCAGGTAGTACGCCTTGGCGCGAGGATCCTGTGCCTGCTGGTACAGCTGGTCACGGAAACGCAGTTCGTTGTAGATGGCAAAGGCTTCGGTCAGCCACGCACTGCCATTGCGCTGCAACGGCGAGGCATGGCCGCGTTGCATCCATTGCCCGTGCACGGCATGCCCGGCTTCATGGGCGATCTCCACGTCGCTCTCCAGATCCCCGCTGCGCAGCCCCACGAACAACAGCGACGGCATGTCCGGAGCAACTACCTGGAACGCGTCGTGGCTGCGGCTGCCCAGCACGGTGGCCAGGTCCATGCGCTTGTGCGCAGGGTCCAGCAGCGCGCGCAGCTCGGCGACATACTCAGGCCCCAGGTGCTGCATGGCATCGGCGGCGGTATCGCGCAGCTGCTCAAGCGTCAGCACCGGTGGTGTATAGCCGGCATCCGGCACGGTGGTATCCCAGACCTGCGGCGACGTGATGCCGCTGCGCCCAGCATGCTGCAGCAGCATGTCCTGGTAGGCACGACGGTCTGCCGCGTGGCGCTCGATCGCTGCCAGCGTCGCGTCGACGGTCGCCGTATCCATGCCCATGCGGCGGTAGCCACGTGCGGTGGCCGAGCCGTCTCCCTGCAGGCGCGCGGCGGCGTCATTCACCTGCGCCAGGCCCAGCAGCACCGAAGCCATCGGCTCGCGGCGCGACTGCAGGCCCTGCCAGTATCCCTTCCAGCCGGCCTCACGCAGCGTACGGTCGGAGTGCTGGGCCAGCGCCTGCTTGTCAGCGCCGGTATCCCAGCTGCGGCCAGCCCCCTCGACGCGCGGAAATGCGGCGCTGTGGAAGATCTGCCGATGCAGGCGCGCGAAGGTATCCAGCGCCGGGTCGGCCAGCGTATCCACGGCATCATCCAGCTGCGCATTGGCCGGCGCCGCACCTTCCTGCAGCGCACGGTCGCGCAGGAACCGGTAGGACGCCAACCAGGGTGCATCCGCCGGTGCCTCACGCAGGGCGGCCCTGCCAGCGCGGGCGATACGGCTGCACAGCCCCATCACCTGGTCCAGCGCCTGCGCCGGGCGACGATCGCGTGCGTTGCGGGCAGCCTGCAGATGCAGATACGCATGGTGGCGCAGGCACTGCGCCTGCAGCGCTTCGGCCTGGCGGAAGCGCGTGGACGGCTCGCTCGCCGTGGCGCCCTGCAACGCCTCAACGCGCTCGCCCAGGGCAATGCGTGCCGTCTGTTCGGCGGCGGCGCTGGGAAAGTAGGCGCGATCGTCAGCGTGCAGCGATTGCGCGTGGGCGCCGAGGGACGTGGTCATCGCCCACAGCGTGGCGATGACCAGGGTAACGGTGGTGGTGCGCATCCTGCGGGCCTGCATCGGCGTCTCCGTGCCTTGAACGAGCTTGGAGCCTAGCAGCCGCCGACGGTGCGCGCCTGTCCCGATCGGGCCTCAGATCGACTCGTCTTCGCGCTTGACCAGCGTCCAGCACGGCCTCTGCGCGAAGGTATAGGTCTGCTGGTCGCTGCTGTCCGGTGTGCGGATCTGCACCTGCATCTGCCCGTCAGCCACGGCCGTCACCTGCATCTGCCGGCCCTGCCCGGCCAACCCTGCCGGATCAGGCATCACCGGCCATTCGACATCGGCCAATGCCAGCGGGCGTTGCACTGTGCGCGGCTCAGGCTCGGCGCCGGCGTCGACGTAGCTGTCCAGCAGCGGATCGGCCGTGGCCTTTTCCTGCAGGGTGATCTCGTTGCCGAAGTGCTTCAGGAAGGTGTCGAACGCGGGATGGGGGCACGCTGCGGTCGCCACTGCGGGCGCGGGTGCGGGCGCCGGCTCCACCGCCGTCGCTGTGCTGGCAGGTGCCGCTGCAGGAGCCGGGGCTTCAGCCGGCGCGGGCTGCGGCGCAGGCGTGCAGGCGGACAGCACAAGGCCAAGGGCGGGTGCCAGCAGCACAAGGGAACGGCGGGGTTTCATGGGATCGTCCTGATTCCGGTTTGGTCGCGTCATCCTACCCTGCCGCCTACAATCGCGGTTTTCCGCCTGTCCGAGATGCCCATGCGCCGCCTCCTGCTCCTGATCGGCCTGCTGCTGCCTGCCCTGTGGCCAGCCATGGCGATGGGCGTCGACGTCCGCGACGGCGACCTGCTGTTCGTCACCGCCGGCCATGGCGGCCTGAGTGCGGCCATCGACGATGCGACCGGAAAACAGGGCGCGCCGAGTTTCGACCATGTCGCGCTGGTGGCTTCCGCACCGCAGGGCTGGGAGGTGCTGCACGCCGATGAGAAGGGCTCGCGCCGGCAGACGCTGGAACAGTTCCGCGAGGACGCGAAAGGCAAGCAGCGGCAGATCGTGGTCTATCGCCTGCGTGCGCCGCCGGACAATGCCATCGCCGATGCCGTGGCCACCGCGCGCACGATGCTGGGCAAACCGTACAACACTGCCTACGTGTTGAACGACGACAGTTACTACTGCTCGGATTTCATCGAGCGCGCGTTCCGTGCGCACCATGTGTTCGCACTGCAGCCGATGAACTTCCGCAACCCGCAGACCGGTGAGATCTCCCGGCACTGGGTTGATCTGTATCGCGGCATGGGCATGGAGGTGCCGCAGGGCCTGCCCGGTACCAACCCCAACGACATGGCTGCAGCACCGGTGCTGCAGCGGATCGGCGTGCTGGAATAAGCGAAGCCCCGCGCGGGGCGGGGCTTCGTCGGTGATGGATGGCGGCTGCCAGGATCACTCTTCCTCGTCCTGCCCGCCCTGCTGCTGGTTCTGGTTGCGCTTCTGCTGCTCCTGCTGCTGTTGCTGCTGCTGGTCGCGGCCGCGCCCCTGCTGCTGATCCTGCTGGTTCTGCTGGCCCTGCTGCTTCTGGTTCGGGTTCTGGTTCTGCTGTGCCATGTCCGATCTCCAAATGCCACGCGCGGAATGCGGTGGACGGGGCCATCGTCGGCAGCGATTGGTTAACCATGCGTTGTGAGCGGGCTACACCCATGTGTACGTGCGTGAATGAACCGGCGCCAGCCCTTGCGGCACAAGCGACTGAAGGATTCATGCGGGTTTGGCATGTCGTCATGCTGCAGCCGGAAACGAACGCATTCAGCGTTCTTGTCCGCCGCGGCGCGCGCAGCGGCGGCCTACGCCCATGGTCCCATTTGCAGCATGCAGGGCCGCCGCCTATCGTCGGAATGACGTCACCCCGGAGATGCGCATGGCCCGCGACACTGCAGCACGCCCCGCCTACGAACAGGCACTGGCCGATTTCAGCATCGAGCGCGGACAGCGACAGTTGCACGGTGACCTGCAGACCGGCATCAACGCCTGCGTGGAGTGCTGCGACCGCCACTGCGGCCGCAATGCGCTGGCGCTGCGCTGGGTGGACGCCCACGGTGCCCTGCATCGGTACACCTTCGAGGACCTGCGCGATGCCTCTGCGCGTGTTGCCCAGGTGCTGGCCGCGCAGGGCATCGGCAAGGGCGATGTGGTGGCCGGCCTGCTGCCGCGTACACCGGACCTGCTGGCGACCATCCTCGGCACCTGGCGGGTGGGTGCGATCTACCAGCCGCTGTTCACTGCGTTCGGCCCCAAGGCCATCGAAACACGGTTGAAAACCGGGCGCACCGCATTGGTGGTGACCGACAGCGCAAACCGCAGCAAGCTGGACGAGGTCGATGGCTGCCCGCCGGTCGCCACCCTCCTGGCACCGGAGCAGACACTACGTGCCGGCGACATCGACTGGACCGCACGCACCGCCGATGCTGCACCTGATTTCGCGCCGGTGATGCTGCGCGGCGATGCGCTGATGGCACTGCTGTCCACCTCCGGCACCACCGGCAGCCCCAAGGGCGTGCCGGTGCCGCTGCGCGCATTGCTGGCCTTTGCCAGTTACATGCAGTTGGCCGTGGACCTGCGCCCAGAGGACGTGTTCTGGAACATCGCCGATCCCGGCTGGGCCTATGGGCTGTATTACGCCGTGATCGGCCCGCTGCTGCTGGGCCAGGCCACCACCTTCAGCGAAGCCGGTTTCAGCGTGCAGGGGCTGAACGACATCGTCGCGCGGCTGGGTGTCACCAATCTTGCCGGCTCGCCCACAGCGTACCGGCAGATCATCGCCGCCGGGCCCGAGGCCAGTGCGGCCATCAACGGCAAGCTGCGGGTGGTGAGCAGCGCCGGCGAACCGCTGAACCCGGAGATCGCCCGTTGGTTCGCCGCCCATCTGGGCACCACGGTGCTCGACCACTACGGCCAGACCGAGACCGGCATGGTGGTCAACAACCACCACGCACTGGACCACGCCGTGCGGCCGGGATCATCGGGCTTTGCGATGCCCGGTTACCGCGTGGCGGTACTGGATGATGCCGGCAACGAACTGCCGCCGCGCACGCCCGGCATCCTCGCCGTGGACCTGCAGCAGTCGCCGATCATGTGGTTCACCGGCTACTACGGTGCCGACACACCGGCGCTGGGCGATCGCTACTACCTCACCGGTGATTCGGTGGAATGCGAGGACGACGGCTCGATCAGTTTCATCGGTCGCTCGGACGACCTGATCACCTCCTCGGGCTATCGCATCGGTCCATTCGATGTGGAGAGCGTGCTGATGGAACACCCTGCGGTGGCGGAAACGGCGGTGATCGGCGTACCCGATCCAGAGCGCACCGAAATCGTCAAAGCGTTCGTGATCCTGCGCGCTGGGTTCAGCGGCAGCGACACGCTGGCCCAGGAACTGCAGCAGCATGTGCGACGCCGGCTGTCCGCCCATGCGTACCCTCGCCAGGTGGCGTTCGTGGCGGAACTACCAAAGACGCCCAGTGGCAAGCTGCAGCGCTTCCTGCTGCGCAAGGCCGAGATCGAAAAACTGGCGCCGGCTGGCTGAGGGTCTCCGGGGTCAGAGCCCTTCCTTCGAAAGGGATCTGACCCCGGGGTCGGATCCTCTCCAGCGGAGAGGCTCTGGCCCCACATGACCCTGTGCTTGCGCTACGGCATCACCGGCGGCACGTAGGCCAGGGTCATGCCCAGCAGCCACAGCAACCCCAGCACCAGCGGGATGTGCACCAGCAGCTGGATGAACGTGAAGCCGACGATGTCGCGGGCCTTCAGGCCGAGCACGCCCAGCAGTGGCAGCATCCAGAACGGATTGATCAGGTTCGGCAGCGCTTCGGCCGCGTTGTAGACCTGCACCGCCCAGCCCAGGTGCGCCTTCAGCTCGTTCGCGGCCTGCATCACGTAGGGCGCTTCGATGATCCACTTACCGCCACCGGACGGTACGAAGAAGCCCAGCACCGCCGAGTACACGCCCATCACCAGCGCGAACGTATCGGTGCTGGCCACGTGCACGAACAGGCTCGACAGCCGGTGCGCCAGCGTCTCACCGTCGCCACCGGCAGCGTGGGTGAGGATCATCGCGATGCCGCCGTACAGCGGGAACTGGATCAGCACACCGGTGGTGCTCGGTACCGCCTTGGCCACCGCGTTGAGGAAGCTGCGCGGGCGCCAGTGCAGCAGCAGGCCCAGCGAGATGAACATGAAGTTGTAGGTGTTGAGGTTGGCGATCGCGCTGACCAATGGCTTGTTGGCGAACTCGTTGAACAGCCAGCCGAAGGCCAGCAGCGAAAGCAGCACGGTCAACAACGGGCTGTACTCCAGCCATTCGCCCGGGCGGGTGCGGCGCTGCAGCGGCTCCGGTTCGGCCTGCGCCGCGCCGGGGAAATCTTCGGCGGTACGCGCACTGCCGGCGGCCGGCGCGGTCAGCCAGGCGATCAGCAGCGAAACCACGATCAACACCGAGGTCAACGCGATCGACTGCCACAGGAAGATGGTTTCGGTGAACGGCAGCACGCCGGTGATCTCCACCAGCCCCGGCGGCATGCTGGCCGGGTTGGCCTGCAACTGTGCCGCCGACGAACTCAGGCCCATCGCCCACACCGCGCCCAGGCCCAGGTAGGCCGAGGCACCGGCAGCCCGATAGTCCATGCGCAGCTCGGTGCGGCGGGCCAGCGCGCGCACCAGCAGGCCGCCGAACACCAGCGAGAAGCCCCAGCTGAGCAGCGAGGCCAGCATGCTGACCAGACCGACGTACACCACGGCACCACGACCGGTGCGTGGCACCCGGGCCAGGTAGTCGATGAAGCGCGCGACCACCGGTGCGGTGGCTACCGCATAACCACCGACGACCACGAAGGCCATCTGCATGGTGAAGGGAATCAGGCTCCAGAAGCCGTCGCCGAAGGCGCTGGCGGTGGCCCGCGGGGTGGCGCCGAAGCCCATCGCCGCCAGCGCGACGATGACCACGCCGAGCACCGCGAATACGTACGCATCGGGGAACCACTTTTCCGCCCAGGCGGCCGAGCGCAGCGCGGCGCGCGCCATCCAGCCGTCCTGTACTGTTGCCGTCGAGGCCATCACCTACCCTCCCAGGTTCGATGGCCTGATTCTGGGCGGTGGGGTGCGGGCTGTCAGCCACCTATTGGTCGTAGGTGGCCGCCCGCCGGGCATGGCCCGGCGCTACCAGTTCGACCGAGGATTCCGACCCGTGCACATGGGCGCCGGGTAGCGCCGGGCCATGCCCGGCGGCCTTCTCAACGCAGCGCCAGATCCACGGCGATACCGGCAAACAGCGCGGCACCCACCCAGTTGTTGTGCAGGAAGGCCTTGAAGCACGGCCCACGCTCGCGGTTGCGGCAGATCCAGAACTCGTACACCACCAGCAGCGTCGCCACCGCTACGCCGGCCAGGTAGTACCCACCCAGCCCGCCGCGCACGCCCACCAGCGCCATCGTGGCCAGGAACAGCGCGTACAGCACGCCCTGGATGACCAGGTCCAGATCGCCGAACAGGATCGCAGTGGAGTGCGAACCCATCTTCAGGTCGTCTTCGCGGTCGACCATGGCGTACCACGTGTCGTAGGCGGTGGACCACAGGATGTTGCCGGCATACAGCAGCCAGCCCAGCATCGGCACCTCGCCCTGCACGGCGGCGAAGGCCATCGGGATGCCCCAGCCGAAGGACATGCCCAGGTAGACCTGCGGCAGATGGGTGTAGCGCTTCAGGTAGGGATAGCTGGCCGCCAGGAACACGCCGATGAAGCTCAGGGCGATGGTCAGGCCGTTCAGGGTCAGCACCAGGCCGAAGGCCACCAGCATCAGCACCGCGAACAGCACCAGCGCCGCCCGGCCGCTGATTGCGCCGGTCACCAGCGGTCGCGCCTTGGTGCGCTCTACGTGCGGGTCGAGCCAGCGGTCGGCGTAGTCGTTGATGACGCAACCGGCCGAGCGGGTCAGCCAGACGCCAGCGGTGAACACGAACAGGGTCCACAGCGGCGGCAGGCCGCCAGCGGCCAGCCACAACGCCCACCAGGTGGGCCACAGCAGCAGCAGCGTGCCGATCGGGCGATCGGCGCGCATCAGGGACCAGTAATGCCGCCAACGCGGCGTCGGCGCCGGATGCGGCGCGGAAAGGGGGGTATCAGCCATGACACTAGGATACTCCTGTGCCTTCGGACCGACTTTGCCGGCGGGGGGAGATTTGTGCGGCGAAACTGGATAGAATGCCCATCCCGCACCGCCTCATTGCGTTGCGATGCCCGCCCCGGCCCTGGCCGACGGCGCGGCGGTTCCACCACGCGCTCGTAGCTCAGCCGGATAGAGTAGTGGCTTCCGAAGCCATTGGTCGGGGGTTCGAATCCCTCCGGGCGCGCCATCTTCCCTGCGACGATTTCAACCTGGCCGCTGTCTGGCCGGGAACGCTGAAGCGTGCATTCGTGTTGAGGCCAGTCGAGCACGGCTCGACGCTGCAGAGCCGATCCTTCGCAGCACAAAGGTCGGGATCCGGACAGGGTGCAGCCATGCCAGGGCGAGGTCTTCCCACCTGCCTGGGGGGCAGCAGGCCACGCATCGCGCGCGGCCTTCGACATCCGTGTCGTGCGCCTGTCCAGTATCCCGGTGAAGGTGTCAGCCGTTCAGCAGGTCGTTGAAGCGCGCCAGCGAGGCCAGGTGGAAATGCAACGGCGCCAACCAGCCCTGCCGATGCCAGGCGATGACGGTCGCTTCGGGCAGCGCAGCGAAACGATCGGGATCGACGACCTGGAAGCCGAGAAGGCTGGAGGTTCGACCGTCGGCACGCTCTACATCGGCCTGGCGATCCACCAGCACGCCCGAGGCCAGCAGCTGCGCGCTGAAGGCAGCGGTAGCAGCGGCTTCGCTGGTGAAGGCTTCGCAGAACTGCAACGCCTGACGGGTCAACCCGCTGGGCTGGCCATCGGCCTCGAACAGTGGCTGGCCTTCGTCACCCTCGGTGCGCAGCATCGCTGCATCGGCATCGATGGCCAACGCATACCCTTCGGGTTGGGCGGTCCGCGCGAACACGAAGGGGTAGCGGCGCACGTAGGCCGGCACATAGGCGCCGCTCTGCCATCGGTCGGCCACCACGAAACGATTGTGCTCGGCCTCCAGACCCAGCACGGCCACCGGCGCGGCTTCTTCGCCGACAAACACCAGCGGGTAGCAACGCGCAGCAGCGGCAAATTCGCCCAGCACCAGTGGCACGGCATGGCTGGCCGCAGCGAAGGCGGCATCGCCAGGCAACAGGCGCCAGCGCGCATGGTCGCGCGAGGACAGCATTACCGGCGCGCGGTACAGCGGCGGGTACATCGGGCCAACGGCGTCCTGCGCGGACAGCGCGTCCACGGCATCACTCTCGGCTACGGACAGTTGGGAGTCTTCGATCATTTCGGTTTGCATCCAGAGTGCGGGGAAGCGGCCGGCGCGAACGCCGGCCGTCACGTCAGAAGCCAGCGTTCACTTCCAGCTGGAACACGTCGATGGACTGCGGCGCACCAGTGATCTCCTTGGCCGCCATCCAGCGTCCGGTCAGCGACACGTTCCTGTCGAACATGTAGGAGCTGCCCAGGTAGTAGCCCTTGGCATTGGTGCCGCCCAGGTGGAAGTTGGAATCGTTGTAGGCATCGGGCAGTGCATCGGCCTCAAGGCGCTTGTAGCCCAGCCACAGGTTCCAGTCGCCGGCCTGCTTCAGCGCGAGGTGGCCGAACGTAGCCTGCGCCATGTAGGCCATGTCGCCACTGTCGATGTCCTGTGGCCCGGCCACGCCGTTGGCGGCGGTGGCCAGGTTGGTGACGATGCCGCCCTGCGCGCGACGCCACATGGCGTTGCGGTCGAAGGCCAGGTTCTTGATGCCGTGGCCTTCCAGACGCAACGCGTATCCAGCGAACAGCGGTGTTTCCCACGCCAGGTTGAGGTCCAGCAGCTCGAACTCCGATGCCAGGCCCACGTACTGCGGCATCGGCGTGTTGGCTGGGTCCAGCGGATTCAGCGCGATGTTACGCAGCAGCATCAGGGTGTTGCCCTTCTGCATGAACGCCGGGCGCGACCAGTCGCTGCTGCAGAAATCGGCACCGGCATACAGCGCGCAGGGCTGCGAGTACTCGCCGGCGATGTTGCGGAAGTCGAAGTAACCGACCGCCGCGCGCAGCTTCTGCTCGTTGCCGAACTGCCAGTCCGCGCCCACCTGCAGACCGTTGAGCCACTTGTTCTCGCTCTTCATCTTGCTCTGGCTGGTGTTGGGGAAGCCGTCGGAGGAATACTCCAGCGGAGTCAGCCCCAGCGTTGCGAACAGCGAGAGGCCGCCATCACCCAATGCCTGGCGGTACTTGAACGCCACGCCATCGAAGTTGAGATCGTTGGAGAACAGGGTGTCGGTGGACCAGTACGGATTGCCGAAGCGACCACCGATCACTTCCAGCCCCTGCACTGGCGCCCACGACAACCAGGCCTGGTCCAGCCAGACATCCTTCTTGGCCAAGCCACCGCCCAGCGTCTGGGTGGAGGACACCGGACCATTGTCGTTGCCGGTGGCCAAACGCACGCCGGCGCGGGTGTGTTCGCCCAGATCGGCCACCACGCCCAGCCGGGCGCGGATACGCCAGGAGTTGTTGCGGTCCTGGCGGTTGTTGCGCAGCGGCGGCAGGCCCAGATGGGTATTGCCGTTGACGTCGTAGCCATTGCCAGCATTGATGCGTGCCCAATCCACTTCGATGTCGCTGTTGCGTTCGGAATACAGGCGACTCTCGTTGCGCACACGCACATCGCCCTGCACGCGCAGGCGCTGGGTCCACTCCGGCACCTGGTCAGGTGCTGCCCAGCCATTGGCCTTCGCTTCGGTCATCACGCTGGCCTTGAGCTCATCGCGGATCTCATCGCGCACGGTCTGCGGGATGTACGGCACGCGCACATCGCCGGCCTGGGCCGTACCGGCGGCGGTGCTGGCCGTGGTAGATGCGGCCGCATCGCGCTGTGCTTCCAGCAGCAATGCCTGGCCGGCTTCCGGGGTCAGTGCGCCACTGTCCATCAGGCCACGGATCAGCTTGATCATGGTGCTTTCGCCACCGACCTGCTGGGCGTGGACACCGCCGCTGGCCAGTGCCAGCACGATGCCGGTGGCCACGGCAGAGCGACGCAGGTGCCGCAGCACGGGGAAGGAGTTGGAACGGGTCATCGGCTTGCTCGCAGAAAAAGGGAATTCGATGGAAAGAGCGTCATGGCAGCATTCACCCGCCGGGGCGTCGGCCCTGTACCAGCACGCGCGCGGGGAAATCCAGCGATGCCGGGGGACGCTCGTCGATGCGGCCAACTGCGCGGATCGCCTGCAGTACGCGGTCGTCGGCATCGGCATTGCCGCTGCCACGCAGCAGTTCGACACGGCTCACCGCGCCGTCGGCGTCCAGCCAGATGTTGACCGTCAGCTGGAACGCCAACCGTCGCACCTGCTCATCGCGCGCCACGGCCTGCTGCAGCACATAGCCCAGGTAACGGCCGTAGCTGGCATTGCCGGCGCCACCACTGCCGGTGCCACTGCGGCCACCGCCGCTGCCGGACTGGATGCCGAAGCTGTCGCCGCCGGCCTGCGCATCGGCATCCATGGTCACCGGGTCGGCGGTGTCCGGGGTGGGCGCCTCTTCGGTCGGCTTGGGCACTTCGTCCAGCGGCTCCGGCTCGGGCATCACCTCTTCCGGCTTGGCTTCCGGCTCGCGCTCAGGTTCCGGTGGGGGCGGGGGCGGCGGGGGCGGCAACATCACCATCGGCACCTCGGCCACCGGCCGCCGCGTACTGGCTGTGTTCCTGAACAGCAGCAGCCACACCAGCAGCGCCAACAGCGCGACAGCGGCGGGCACCACCAGCCAGGGCCACCAGCGCCGCCATGCGGGAACCGCGTGGTTGGCGTGGGAGTGGAGTGAGGTCACGTGTTCACCCCTGCACTTTCCCGGTGACCAGGCCCACCTGGTTCAGATCGATGCGACGCAACAGATCCAGCACCTCGACCACACGGGCGTACTGCACCTGCGCGTCGCCGCGCACGATCACCGGAAAATCCGGGGTCAGCGCCTTCTCGGTGCGCAGCCGGTCTTCCAGTTCGGCCAGGTTCACCGGATAGGCATCCAGGAACACCTGGCCGTTGTTGTCCACGGTGATGGCCTTGGTCTTGGGCTTTTCCAGGGCCATGCTGGAGCTGGCCTTGGGCAGGTTCACCTGGATGCCTGGAATGGAGGCGTTGCTGGTGAGGATGAAGATCACCAGCACCACCAGCAGCACGTCGACGAAAGGCGTGACATTGATGCCTTTTTCGCGCTTCTTGATGCCGAACCGCTTTGCCCTGGCCATGGCGATGCCCCTCAGGCCAGCGCCGGACGCGCGACGGCGGCCGGTTCGCTGCGGTCGAACTCTTCGGCGAGGCGCGCGGTGAATTCATCGACGAACACCGACATGTCGGCGGCGATCGCTTCGGCGCGCGATGCCAACCAGTTGTAGCCGAACAATGCAGGGATGGCGACGCCAAGGCCCGCGGCGGTGCACAGCAGTGCGGCGGCCATGCCCGGTGCCACCGAGTTGATGTCCACCGCGCCGGCCATCGCGGCCACCACGAACACCAGCATGATGCCGATCACGGTGCCGAACAGACCCACGTACGGTGCGCCTTCGATGGTTGTGGACAGCCAGTTCATGCGCTTGGACATGCGCTCGCTTTCACGGGTCACTTCTGCATCCATCGACGCACGGATCGAGGTGATCGCCGCGGCGGTCAGGCCATGATGGTGCGAACCGCGACCATCCATTTCCTCCATCGCGATGCGGTACAGCTTCCACAGTGTGGAGTTGTCGCGCACGTGCGGTGCCAGCACGCCGCTGCGCTCCACCTGCTGCAGGGCAGCCACCGGTGCACCGGCCACCTTGCGGTACTGTTCGGAGAACGCCAGGTTGGCGCGGGCCACGGTGCCAAAGTAGCGGCTCTTGGCGATCATGATCGCCCACGACATCAGCATCATCAGGCCCAGCACCACCACCACCACCCACGCATCCACCGGCATTGCCTTGAGGATGAAACCGAAGTGGCTGACGCCAGCCGACTGCTCATCCTCACCAAAGGTCAGCAGGCGCGACTCGGCGCCCTGCGCAGTTGCGTCGGCCAGCAGCAGCGCGGCCGGGCGTGCGACCTTGGAAACGCGCACTTCGTCGATGTCGCCCAGGAACGGCTGCGCCATGGCGATTGCACTGGCATCGCCTGCGGGCGGTGCACTATCGGCACCGATCAGGGCCGCACCCGCCAAGGCCGGCAATGCCGCATCGATCCGGCTCGCTTCACGACCGCCAACCCACAGTACGACCCTGCCCTCGCTGGCCGTTACTGCCACATGCGTCCACTGCCCTGCTACCAACGCCGGTACCGCCTGGCTGCGCTGATCATTGAGGCGTACGTAGGGCACGCCGTTATCCAGGCCGACGATCATCACGTTGCTGCCTTCGCGGCGCGCGTAGAGGGCCTGATCCGGGCCGAGCTGGGCCGGCTTGATCCATGCCGAGAAGGTCATCGCGCCGCCGGCGGCAATCGCCAGCGACGGCGAACCCGGCAACTGCAGCGGCGTGCCGGACAGGCGCGCACCGCGGCCGATGATGGCGCCGTCGGCGGCGGTGAACGCGCCGCTGGCCGGGTTGGCGTAGGCGGTGGTGTCGTGTGCTTCATTGCCGCTGTCGGCGAAGTGAAGAACCGCGCTGTAATCCGGATCGAACACGCGCTGGCCATTGCTGGCAGCCGGTGCATTGCCGTTGCCGTAGTACATCCATACGGTCTGCGGTGCGGTGCCGCTGAGGCTGGGCACATCCACCCAGATCAGCGCCATGCCCAGGCCGGCGTCGTACTGCTCGATCTGGTGGTTCAGCACCGTGTGGCCATCCGCACCGACGAAACGGATGTCCTTGCCACCTTCGGCCACGCCATCGAAGGCGAAGTTGCCGGTGTGCAGGCGCACCAGCACTGGGGTGCGCCCCAGATTGCCGCCGAGCGCAGCACCGCCCGGGCCCGCATCCAGAGTGATCGATTTGCGGTACTTCCACTCGGCCTGCCACCACGGCGTATCGGCGCGGGCAGTGCCGAGCGCGGACAGGCTCAGGCAGAACAACAACAGGGCAAGAACGCGTTGCATGGGAATATCTCCAGGGAATTCGGAAAAGCCGGGCTCAGTAGCTGGTGCCGAGGCTGATGTGCAGGCGATTGGCGCCCTTGGTGGTGGTGGGCCCGTCGCTGAGCGTGCGGCCGTAATCCAGGCGCAGGTTGAAGTGGTCGGTGATGCGCAGGCTGCTGCCGACGCCGACGGCCGACATCCAGTTGCTGTCGGTCTGTTCGGGCAACGGCCGGCGCAGGCCCAGCCAGGCGCCATCAATGAACGTGTAGAAGCGCCAGTCCTGCAGCCCCCACAGGCTGAAGGGACGGGTGCGCCATTCCAGCGTGGCCAGCGCACCGTAGTCGCCGATGCCTTCGGCCGAGCGGTAGCCGCGCGTGGTGTACATGCCACCGGCCGCGAACTGTTCGCCCGACACCAGCGGCTGGTCGGTCATCTGCGCCGACATGCGGACGAACCACTGCGCGCCGCTGTCGAGGGTGTAGGTATCGCTGAGGTCGGCCTTGACCGCGAAGAAGCTCGGATCGGCGTAGGCGCGTTTCCAATCGAACTCATCGCCGGAACTGCCGTAGCCAAGCAGGCTGCGGGTGCCGAACACCATCTGCAGGTTGACACTGAGCTGATGCTTTTCGCCTTGGCGGAAGCCGCTGTAGGCGAAGGTGATCGGCGCGTATTTGAGCGGCGCGAAATCGGAGGCCTGGCCGACCATCGCCACCGATTCGTCCAGGTCCTTGAAGTCGATGCCGGCTGACAACTGGTGCCACCACGCACCGGCCATCGGCAAGGTGTGGTTGAGCTTCAGGCCCAGCGCATGGCCCTTGCCGGTCACGTTGGTCTGGCCGCTGGAAACCACGTTGCTGTCGGAGCGGTAGCCGGACAGTTCCAGCATCCAGTCGGGCCCGGCCAGCGGCAGGCCGTAGGAAGCCGACAGCACGTTGGCCTGGTCCAGGTCCTGCGGGGCGGCAAAGAAGGTGAGCGAGGCGGTGTGGTCGCGCTGCCACAGGTTGTCGTTGCCGATGCTGAGGGTGCTGCGCAGCGGCTCGGTGTCGACGCTGTGGTCGTTGTTGACGCTGGCGCTGTAACGCCACGGCGACGCATCATCCACCTTGAGTTCGACATCCATGCGGCCGTCGGCACCGGGTTTGACGAGCGGGATCACCTGACGCTTGCCGTTGCGGTTGAGTTCGGTCAGCTGCGCCTGTGCCTGGGCGAAGTCCGGCACCACCCCGGCCTGCAGGGCGGGAACGCGGGCGCGCAGCCGCTGCGGATCATTGTGCTGCGCACCGACCACCTTGACCTCACCGACGCGGGTCTCGCTGACCTGCAGGATCACCACGCCGCCGCTGACCTGCTGTTCGGGCAGCTCGACATACACCGACTGGTAGCCCTTGCCCTGGTAGGCGGTCTGCAGGGCCAGCCGCGCTGCCTCGACATCCTGCAATGTGCGGTCCGGGCCGAGGTACGGGGTGACTGCGCGTTCGATCTCGCGCGCATCCAGCACGCTGTTGCCACGCACAAGGTACTCGTTGATGTTGACGCGGGCGGCGGGCGGCGCGTTGGTGGGCGCCTGCTCCTGCGCGGCGGCCAACGGAATCACACACATCAGGCACAGCGGCAAGGGCGCCCAGGCCCCTGCCTTGGTCGGGAAGAACATCAGTGGCGTCTCAATGCGGAAAAGTGGGAAGGCGATGCGGAACGGGTTGGCAGTGGCATCGTCATTGCCGCTTGGCCGAAGACGTGGCCATGCGTGCACGCTGTTCGGCTGTCAGTTCGCCCATGCCCACCACCTGCACCACGCTGTCCGGGTCGTAGCGGTCGTCATCGCGGGCCGGACGGGTACTGCTGGTGGCCTCGCCAAAGCCGAGCACCTGCACGCTGATGGTCGAAGGCTGCGCTTGCTGGGTCTGCCGTTTGACCATCTCCTGCGCGGCCTGCACGGCACTGTTGGCAGCGGTACTGGCCGAGGTCAGCGCACTGACATTCACCGCTGCCACTACCGGGACGCCTGCGGACTTGCCCTGCACCTGGATGTTGTCGGCATTGAGCACCTGCAGCGCCGCCAGGTTGACGTTGCCGGAGACACGGATACCGGCCTCACCGGCATCGATGGTGCCCAGCGGAGCAATAAGGTCGATGTCCCCAGGTGCGATCTCCGGGATCGGGTTGAGGGTGGCGATGCCGGCACCGGTGGTGGGCGTGTTCGGCGACAGGGTGACGTTGCCCACGCTGTCGTAGACGCGACGCTGCGGCGTGTAGACCACGGTGGTCTTGCTGCCGCGTCCGGCGTTGATGTCACCGCCGGCCGACCAGGCCAGGATGTTGCCGCCGAAGGTGGTGAAGACGCGGCTCTGGCCGAGCAGAATGCTGTCGCGCGAGTAGATGCTGATGTCACCCTCGCCCTGGGTCATCACGCCCGAACCGGCACCCGGCACGAAGCCGCCGTCGATGCCGACCAGCGTGCGCCCGCCCGGGGTCATGATCTGCACGTCACCGCCGAACTGGGTATGGATGCCGGCGTCGACCACTTCGTAGTACGCCACACCGTAGGACGGGCTGCCCATCGCCTGCCACTCGGCCTTGCTGATATAGGTCTTGCCCGGCGTCGGCCGATCCTTGCCGACACCGTTGGTGCTGATGTACTCATCCACATACAGCGCACTGCTGAACAGGGTGAGGTCACCGTTGTAGCGGCCGCCGTTGTCTGCGCCGGGCAACAGGGTGGCGATCGCTTCACGACCGCGCACGTAGCTGCCGAAGCGCTTGCCGTTGGCATCGTTGTACTCGCGGCCGGCACTCTTCAACTCGGCGTAATAGACATTGCGCAGGAACGCGTGCTGCTGTTCGGCCGGAAGGGCCGCGAAGAACGTGCGCGCATCCATCGTGCCCGCATCGAAATGCAGGCCCAGGCCATTGTCGGCACCGAAGCGGGTGCTCAACCAGTTCACCAGATGCAACTGGCTCTGCAGGCGGAACTCGCGTGCCAACGAGCGTGTGGGAGCATTGCCGCCGCCGACCAGCGACGCAGCACGCGCCTGGTCCAGTTCGGCCTGCTTGCTGGCCAGGAAGGCATCGGCACCGGCGGCATCGCCGCTGTAGCCGAACTCACGCTGCAGCCATTGCGGCAGCGTCAGTTCGCCACTGTAGATCGACACGGCCTTGCCAGGCTGCTCGGACAGCGGCCGCTCCGGATCGGCCAGGTTCACTGCATCCAGGTAGCGCGCGGCAAATGCGTTCCAGTCCGCACCCGCGCCCATGCCGGCGGCCACGACGATGCTGGCACCGCTGGCGCGGTCGCTGGAACCGGCATCGACAACGTTGCCCAGCGATTTGATCTCGCCCTTGTCGGCCAGGTAGACGTTGCGGCCGGCACTCACATCCAGCAGGCCCGGGCCGGTGACGTAGAAGGTGCTGAAGCGGATGTCACGCCCGGCCTGCACCACCGAGATGTCATCGGCATGGCCGTGCGCGATCAGGTTGCCGCGGCCCTCGCCGACGGTGTCCTTCTGGCCCAGGCCCGTGCCGCTGTTGCTGATATCGCGGCCGGCGCGGATCGCCACCGGAATCGAGCCGTCATAGCGGTAGCCATCGCGTGCCTTCAGCCCCAGCTCGGCGATCTGGCCCATGCGCAGGCCAACGATGTCACCCTGCACGGCGTAATAGCGCGCCGGCTGCTGGCCCACGGCGGCGTAGCTTGAGGTCGCCTGGCTGCCAAAGTTCAGCAACGAGGCGTTGCTGATGCGGCCATTGCCATCGGTGATCCAGTCGTTGAAGGCGATGTTGGCCGCCGCAGCGTTGTGGATGCGCGTGGGGCTGAAGCCATTCGGCCCACCACCGGTCTGCGCGGTGATGCCCATGAAAGCTGGATTGAACGGACTGCTGAGTGCCCTCGGGTCGGCGGTGGATGCGGTGATGGCGTAGCCGCTGGCGTAGATCGAGTCGCCCGCAAGCAGGGCCAGCTCGCCCTTGCCGGTGGCGTTGATGAACTGGCTGCCCTGCGGCGCGGGCGCCAGTGTCAGCCCGCGCAGCACGCGCAGTGGTGTGCTGCCGAAGTTGTTGCGCAGCGCGGTGGTGCCCACGCCGTAGTAGAGGCTGCCATTGGCCGCAACCGCACGCAGGATGGAAGGATAGAAATCGCCATCCAGAGTGCCCGATGCGTTGCTGCCACGGCGGTCGATGGCGATGTCTTCGTTGTTGGCGCCACCGGCCCACTCCGTGGTCGGGGTCAGGTTGCCGCCTGCACTGAACAGATCGATGCTGGTGGAAGGTGTCCACAGCGAGAACGAACTCCACCCCTCGCCCGCCACCTGCTGGCCTGCATACGTAAACGGCGTGGCATTGAGCAGCTTGGTGCGGCCGGGATCACCCACGCCGCCGAGCACCAGATCGCCGCGCGTATCCAGCCGTGCTGACGAATCGCCAAGTACCAGCACCGGTCCGCCACCGGCGTAGGCACGGCCTGCCGCGAAAGGATCGCCACCACGCGAATCGATGTGGTCCAGCACGCCGTAGCGCAGTTGCAACCCACCCAGCGCGCCGGCTTCCACGCGCAAGGCACCGCGCAGGTTGACCAGCGTGCTGTTGAGGTCGTGTTCGTTGCGGCGCAGTTCCGCGTTCGGGTTCAGGCTGCCGCCGATACGCAGGTCGAGGTCACCGCCACCGGTCAGCACCAGATCGCCCGCAGCGGTCATGCGGCCACTGCTGCCGACCGCCAGGTTCAGGCCCTGGCTGCGCGGTACCAGCGTCTTGTCCAGACTCTGCGCGCCCTGGTTGAGGCGTGCATCGCCGCGGGCGGACTGGATACCGGCATCACCGCCGGCTTCCACCACCAGGTTGCCGCCACCCAGCGTGCCCACGCCGGTGAAGCCGGCCAGGAACGGGGCATTGGCATAGCGTGCGTTGGAATTTGCCAGGTAGCTGCCATCGGCCGAACCGGGCACGTAGGTGCCGAAGTTGACCCACCACGCAACGGGCGTGCCGTCGCTGCCCGGCGTCACGCTGCCGGTGCCCTGTCGCCACAACCAATTGCCGATGGCCACCGAGCCGATCTGCCCACGCATCATGCCGAAGGACACGGTGTTGCGGGGCTCGCCACCCGCGCCGATCAGGTCGCCGACCAGATTGCCACCGGCGCGCACCAGCACGTTGCCACCATGTTCGGGATACCACGCGCTGTAGAGACTCTGCGTGCCGCCGTCGATCAATGGCCGGAAAGCAGCCTCCTGATCCTTCCACAGCAGGCTGCCATCCTTCAGCGCGCCGCGTGGCTGGTTGTAGGGGTCAACGCCATTGCCGGCGGCCAGCGACGACGACGCCGTACCGGCGGTGTACACGCCATAGGGCGAATGCATCTGCAGGTCACCGGCTGCCACCAGGTCGAGGTCGCCGGTGCCGGTACGCAGCACGCTGAACACCTGCTCGCGGGCGGGCCGGGCGATGTCGGCGAACTGCGGCGGCACTCCCGGGTTGGCTTCGTACACCGGCTCCCCCAGGCCCCAGCCATTGAGCTCCAGCGGGCTGGATGTGATCAGGCCGAAGAGGATCAACATGTCGATGTTGTCCTGGGTGATGATTTCGCCGGCAATCACCTGGCTGGGCAGGCCGATCGAGTTCCAGGTATCAGCATCAACGTCCACCGCCCAGCGATACTCGGCGGGGATGCCCGTACCGGGCACCGGCGCGTTCTCCACCAGCACGCCGTAATGGGTATCGGCCAGGCGCACGGTGCCGGTGGCGCCTCGCGCCATGGCGCGGGTGTCGGCCGCCTGCAGATCGGCACCAGCCACCAGGCGCAGGTCGAACGACTGCGAGCCGGCTGCCAGCATCGGCGCCAGTGCCCAGGTACGCCCCTGGTTGCCGTTGGCATCGGCCGGACGCAGGTTGATCGACTCTGCGCTGCCTGGCAGTTTGACGTCGGTTTCCGACGGCAGGATCGCCCCCTTGGCCAGCAGCAGCGGCTGCGCAAGGCTCATGCCTACCGGCAGCGGAACGCCGGCCGGCCAGGTACCGGCTGCCATCGAGGTGGCCGCAGGTACGCGGAAACCCGCGTCCAACTGCGTGCCTGCCGCCAGTGTGGTGGCCTGCGCCAGCACCGTGCCGGCCGCATGCAGCAGCACCCCATTGCCATCGCGGATGGCCGCGCCCAGCACGGTGCCGGCCGGCAACGCCAGCTCGCCTGCCAGGGTCATGCGGGACGGCAGCTGCGTACCCGAGGGCAACTGCATCGCCGCTGCGGGAAGGTCGAAATTGAGTGTACGTCCCGGCTGGAACGCACTGCCGGCATCCAGCGTGACCACCCCGCCATGCGGAATCACCACTTCGCCGCCGAACGGAATACGCCCGTTCGGCAACAGCCAGCCCTTGTCATCCGGTGTGCTGCCCACCAGCAGGCGCGAGCCGTCGAAACCGTCGCTGATGCTGCCGAACACTTCCAGGTCGCCCGCCGCACGCAGCACCAGCGCACCGGCTTCACCGGAACCGTACTGGCGGGTCTTCTGCAGATGCGGGTTGAGGCTGGCGTAGCGATAGCCGGACAGATCGATATCGCCATCGACATGCAGATGGCCATCACGATTGACCAGCGCGTCGGCACTGCTGCTGATCTGTACACCCGGCCGCAGATGGAACTGGTCGCCATAGGCACGCAACCCGGCCAGTTTGCCGTCGATCAACGCCCCGTTGCCCAGCGCGTTGTCGATGAACGCCGTACTGTCGGCATGGATCGTGTCCAGGTACGCCTGGTTGATGACCTGGTAGCTGCGGCCATCCACCGTGGCATCGGTGCCGGCGGCAGCATCGGTGTAGGTCTGGAAAGCATTGACGGTGATCGCGCGGGCACCATCGATGCGTACAGGTGCCGAAGCATCGATCGCCACATCATTGCCACGCGCGCCGCCCAGGCGGGGGGCATTGAGCACGACCGTTCCGTACGCCGCCGGTGCATCGCTGACACCGAGATCCATGCGCGCGCCAGCGGCCAGTGCCAGCAGACCATTGCCCGAATCCAGTTCGATCACCGCACGGTTCGGTGCGTCGATCACCTGGCCGTAGCTGTCCCGTCGCAGCACGCTGCCATGCGCGTCCAGCACCGCAGCGGTGCCCAGGCTGAGGCCGTCGCGGGCGGCCAGGCGGATGCTGCCCACCTGTTCGCCACTGGCGTCGATATGGCCCTGCACGGTCAGATGGCCGGCATCGACCGAGACGTTCACCTCGCGCGCCTTCAGCCCATCACCGATGACCAGGTCGCCCTGCTTGAGCTGGAAGCTGCGGCCACCGAAGACCTGCCCCGCGTTGAGACGCGTGTTGAGGGCGGCGAAGTCGTCGATGTGCTGCGCACGCAGATCGAGATAGGCACTGCTGTACGGCACCCAGGTGCCGCCGGTGTCGTAGCGGCCGCTGCTGCCACCCAGCATCTGGCCAGCCAGCGATACAGTGCCAGCGCCTGCACCCAGCGCGCTGGCATTGAGCCGACCGCCGCGGTTGTTCACCGCCGACAGATCGATGCGCGAGCCCGCCGCCTGCACGATGCTCCCGGCCTGGGAATCCAGGGTGACATCACCGCCCCAGCTGTAGCGACTGACATCGAACATGTCGATGCGGCGCCCGGCAAGGTCCAGCTGCGCACCATCGCCCAGGCGCACGTCATCCTGCGCCGCCAGCTGCAGCTTGCCGCTGGGCAGCTGTACGCGGGTATCCAGCAGCAGATCGCGGCCGGCCTGCAGTGAAAGCTCAGCGCCCAGCGCCGCTGCCGGATCGCTGGCGACCGCATTGCCGCCCTGCGCTGCGACCACGGCGATGCGGCCACCGGCACGGATGCGATTGATCGATCCGGCTGCGCCGGTGAACAGCGGGGTGCTGATCAGCAGGTCACCGCCGCTGTAATCGAAGGCCTTGGCCTGCCCGTTCCAGGCGCCCTGCGATTGGTACACCGACAGGCTGCCGATGTGATTGGCGCTGATGCGATCGCTGGCGTTCAGTGCAACCGTGCCGAAGCCCAGCGTCTGCCGGCCATGCATGGCCACGGTGTCGGGCTGGGACTGCTCGGCATAGCCGAACAGGATCTGCCGCGCATCCACCTGCAGCTGGCCACTGCCTGTACCCGCGCCACCGGCAACAACATCGCCAGCCGGACGCGCACTGCCGTTCCAGACGAGGGTATCGGTGCGGATGCGGGCCACTGCATCGGCATCGCCCTGGCCACGGATGGCGGGCGCGGTCAGCACCAGTTGTCCCAGCGTTGACTTGCCGCTGGCATCGAGCGTGGACAGCTCTACCGAATCAAAGAAGTTCACCGCATCGCCGGCCGTCAGCACCAGCTTTTCCAATGCAGGCGCACCGGTACTGGCATCGCCGCGCAGCAGGCGATCCAACACCTGCTGGTTGAGGGTGAGTCCAGCCGGCAGCAGGCCCTCGGCGGCCATCCGTGCCAGCGCATCAGTACTGCCAACGTTGATGTTGCCAACGGCCAGCACCAGGTTGCGGGCGCCGTAGCGCGCACTGTCGGCCAGCTCGAAGCCCGCCGTGGTGGCGGCGGTGAGGGTACCGCCTGCGTACAGCGTAGCGGCACCGCTGCAGCTGCGGTCGGCACCGCAACCACCAATCAGGATGTCACCCTGTCCATAGCGCGCTTCGGTGCTGGTGCCCGGTGCCAGCATGTCCAGCCAACCGTTGGATACCGCCAGCACCGCCGTGGTGCCGGGGTCGAAGATATAGCCAGCGGTCGAATCCCACGCCGCCGCGCCCTGGCCGAGCGTCGTGATGGATGCGCCCTGCTCCACCGTGATGCCACCTTCGCGCGCACCGGCCACCAGGAACACCTGCGCGGCCGACAGCTGCGCCCCGCTGCGCAGCACCACCTGCGACGACGCCTGGCCGTTGCTGCCGAACCCAAGCTTGTAGGCGTCCTGGGTGATGCGGTTGGCCTGGAACACCGACGTAGGCGTCCCGCCAATCGTCATCGTGTTGGCCCCTACCGCGTTCAGCGCATCGGCATGCACCGACAGGCCGCTGAAGCCGTCGGTGACCGTACTGCCGGGCGCCAGCACTTCCAGCGCACCTGGGCTGCGCACAACCAGCTCACTGCCGTAACCACCGCTGGCGGCTACGCCACGCACGCTGCCCGGCGCGATCGCCAGCGCATGCACTTCGGGTTTGTCAGCCTGGCGATTGGAAAGATCCAGCGTCAGCCTGCCGGCATCACGCTCCAGCCGGGGCCGCGGTGCACCGTCACGCTGCGCCCAGGCCAGGCCGAACTGCGCGTAGCTGGTTTCGTTGTATTGCGAGTACTGCCGCAGGGTGTCGGCGGCAGTCACGATCACCTGCGAGGTCAGCGCATCCTGGATATCGGTGCCGGCCGTGCTGAACCGCGCCGCCGTGCTCCACGAGCCGTTGCGCATCGCCGTGCTGGCGCCGAAACCGGCCTGGCTGCTGGCCTGGCCATTGAGTTCCACCCGGAATGCACCCGGCAGCAGCGCGTAGGTGGATGGCAGCAAGGTGTAGGTTCCGGCCGGCAAACCCGGCACACCCGCGCCAATCTGGATCTGGCGGCCGATGGCCGGATCACCCGCGCCCTTCTCCGCTGCGATCGGTGCGGCATCGGCCTGTGCGCCGGGCACGATCGCATAGACCGGATTGCTGGACAGGCCAGGCAGCACGAAGCCACCGCCGTTGGCATCAATCTGCACCAACGGATGCAAGCGTGCATCGGTGGAACCGCCACGCCCGCTCAGGAACGCCGCGCCACTCAGCTCACCGCCGCCGGACAGGTCCAGCACCGCACCAGCCTGTACATCGATGTTCTCGCCGCGCAGGGTGACACCGCCGAACTCGTTGCCGCTGACACCGATGCCCTTGTAGACCGCATCCAGGCCGTCATGCACATAGGTCAGGCCATCCTTGGTACCGCCGTAAGGCATGCGCAGGCCCGCGCCGCTGACAGACGTCACGCTGCCCGGCAACAACTGCACGCGGCTGGCCAGTCCGAAGGTGCCGCCGTCGGCCTGGCCGATCAGGAGTTCGCCCAGCGGTGCGCGGACCACGCCACCCTGTTCGATGTTGGACGACAACAGCCGCAAGGTACCGAACGCCGCCAGCGGTGCAGCCGGCAGCGCGTCACCACTGCGCTCCACGCGCAGCGAACGTGCCGGGTCGTACACCACCTGGAACTGACCCCACTGGTCGACGGTGCCCATCTTGCCGGCACGGATCTCAGCCACCGCCTGGGTGGCGGGATAGATCTGGCTGGCGGACAGCACCAGGTCGCCCACCGTATCGATCGAGCTGCGGTCGCGCACCTTGGATTTGAGCAGGCGCAGGTCACCCCTGCTGCGCAGCTCCACGGTTTCAAAGCCATCGCGCTGCACATCGATGGTGCCAGCGCCCTGTGCCAGCTTGCCGGAAGTGCCGAAGGCCACCGACTCGATCACATCCAGCACCCCTGCTTCCACGCGCAGCGTAGAGGCATCGCGCAACGCAGGCAGGCGCTGGATCTCGGGCAGCGGCAGGGTGTGCGCATCCTTCGCACCACGGGTGTTGCCGGCCAGCCGTACATACGGTGCGGCCAGCGCCACCTGCGCGCCGTTTCCGCTGTGTTCTGCCAGGCTGAGATTGCTGGCGGTCAGGCGCAGGCCTTGGCTCATGGCCAGGTCCACGCCGTCGTTGAAGCTCATCACGCCATTGACCAGCAGGCCCAGGTTGCCGAAGCCTCCGGCCTGGATGCGGTCGACGCCAATCGCGGCGCGCCCATAGACCAGCGCTGGATCGCGCTGGCCGGGTTGCAGCGCAGCAGCCAGACCACTATCTGCCTGCTGCTGGGTCACGCTGAGTTCGCGCAACGAGCGCACGCGATCGTCTGGATTGCCGGCCAGCAGATAGTTCGGTGCTTCCAGTGCCACCGACAGGGTGCCGCCGGCGGCACCGCGCCCACCGGCAGCTGCACGCAGCCTGCCCTCCAGGAACAGGCCATTGAAGCTGGCCAGGTGCAGCACGCCACCATCGCCGGCCACGTCAGTCGCCCCTTGGCCAGGCACATCGAGCGTGGCACTGGCACCGGAGGCATCGAGGCGTGCACCGGGGCGCACCACCACGAATGCGTCCACACCATCCACGCTGGTGGCGTTGGCATCGTAGCGGCCTCCCAGCTGGATGCGGCCGCCATCACCAACCTGGCCGAAACGCTGGCCACGTGCATCACGTTCAACCTGGGCCACGCCGGAAACATCAAGCACGGCGTGATCGCCGATCCACAGCGAGCGGTCGTGGCTCTTAGGCGACGCGGCGATCTCACCCAGCCCCATGTCGAGGATGTCGATGCGCCCGCTGTGGGCCTGCAACGTGCCGTCCACGGTGATCTGGCCATTGCCGGCCAGACCGATGCTGCGCCCGTTGTCCACCTGCAGGTGCGCACCCTCGCCGATCGCCAGCGTTGCCAGCGCGCCCATCGTGCTGCCTGCACGCAGCTGCAGGTCGGCCCCCTTGCGCTGCTGCAGCGTCGCCTTGGCAGTGTCAGCGCTGAATTCCGGTGCCAACCATTCCTGCAATGCCTCGCCGGGCGCGCCGCCACTGCGCAGCGCCCGCGCATGTTCCAGGTCCAGCTGCAGCACCGGCATGCTCACCCGCAGGTCGGCGCCGGGTGCCACCGCCAGGCTCTGCTGGCCAGTCACTTCATAGCGCGCGAAGCCCTGCCCGAACAGCTCGCTGGACAGCTGCAACGGGCGCTCTACCGCCACATCCTGCGCCAGCACGTTGCCGGCGCCGATGCGCGTGCCGGCGGCGAAACGGATATCGGTCGGTGCCACGCTGCCGGCTTTCAGCGTTGCCGCCGACGGCAGTACCCGGATGCCCTGCGGAAACACGTCCGCCGGCACCGCATAGTTGATCGGGAAGCCACCCTGGAAGCCGGTGATCTGGGTAACAACGGTGCCCGCCGCCAGGGTCGGCGGCGGCGTCCATGCGTTCACCGTGAACGCGCGCCCATCCAGCGTGCGCAGGATGTAGGAGTCGGCGTTGGCCACCGGCTTGGGTGGGGTCCAGCTCGCGCCCAGGGTGAGGTGGGTTTCCGGGCGGGCGGGGTCCACCACCGGCTGCGTGCCCAGCGTCTCTCCCGGTTGGGCCTGTACGCGGGTATAGGCATAGTCGACCGGCAATGTGCTGCCCGCCAGCACCTGGAAGGTGTCGGAGGTGAGCAGATCGATTGGCGCGCGTTCGCCCGCGCGCAGCAGGCCGTCGCTGCCGGCCACCTGTCCACCGATCACCACCGCCTTGCCCGATTGCAGCCGCAGCGTGCCGCCGCCCTTGACACCATGGCCGCGCAGATCGCCCTGCAGGCTCAGCTGACCCGCCGCTATGCCGGCCACCGGTGCTTCCTCCAGCGCGTTGGCGATCAGCGCGATGTCGCCGCCGCGACCGCCACGCAGGTGGTCGTCGGCCTGCAGCGCTGCGCCCGAAGAGGCATCCAGGCGTGCGCCGCGCGCCACCAGCACATCCTGGCTGCTGCGTAGCTGGATGCTGCCACCATCCACATAGGGCATGCCCTCGATGCCAAGTGGCTCAGTCTGCAGGTTGCTCCACAGACCACGGGTATCAAGCAGCACGCCCTCGCCCAGCAACGTGCGTGCACGGCTGTTGGCAGCCACTGGAACCAGCGCACGATCAAGCCAACCGGTACTCTCGCTCCAGCCGGGCACGATGTTGCCCAGCGCGATCGCGCCACCACGGGCCACCAGATCGGCATTCACCTGCACCTGGGTGGCATGCAGGCCCAGCGATCCCCCTGCTGCCATCTGCAGCGCCTGGTCCACCACCACCGCATCACGTGCGTAGACCTGCAGGCCCCCCAGCGCCAGGCTGTTCAACCACGCCGCATCCAGATGCATGCCGGTGCTGCTGTCACTTTCTGCAACCGGCACGCTGCCGATCTGCACCTTGCCGGTCACGGCCGAAGGTGTGTAGCGCAGGCCGTGCGTGCCCTTGTCCTGCACCGCACGCTGCTGGCCGATCACCAGCTGGCCATTGCGGGCCACTGCCGTCTGCGCCTGCAGGTAGCCATCCAGATCGATCTGGCGGGCATTGATCTGGCGGTCGCCCTGGAACGTCGCGGTTTCGATGTCGCCCTGCAGCTGCGCCGACTGCGTGGCCACGATCATCCGGCCCGCATCGCGACCCACCACGTAGCCGTTCTCCAGGCGCTGGCGCGCACCGATCAGCGGGTTGTAGTGGTATTCGGTAGTGCCCCAACGGGCGTGGCTGCTCTCGAAGCCCTTGTACAGGCCGGTGTACAGCAGGTCGCCCGGTGCGGTGGAGGCGCTGTACAGACGGCCATCGGCTCCCTTCAGGTGGGTCTGCTGGATATAGCCGGTCTGCACGTCCAAGGTGCCGCCGGACAGGTTGATCTGCGAGCCCGCGCGCGTCTGCAGGTTGCCGCCACTGAACTGCACGGAGCCGCCCTGCGCCGACCATTCACCGATACCGTGACCGGTAACGCCCAGATAGCCGCCCACTTCCAGCAAGCCCCCGGCGGTGTACCAGCGATCGGCTTCGTAACCGTTGGTGCCCGCCGGCACCAGGGTCAGGTCGCGCCGGTCCAGCCAGATGCTGTTGCTGCTGAGCTTCTCGCCAAGGCGGTTGACCGGCGCATCGCGCTGTTCGTTGCCCTGCACGTTGATCTGGACGTTGTTGGCTTCCATCGCGATCTTGACGCCGACATGGCCGGACACGTCGATCCGCGCGCCCTGCTGCAGCTCGGTGCTGCGTGCATCCACATACACCTGGCCGCCGGTGGCCAGGGTCAGGCTGTCCTTCGCAAAGCTGACATCGCCGGCCGTATCGATCTGCACCAGTGACTGGTCGCGGCGATGCTGGATGCCATCGCCGGCCTTGTCCGAGTCCTGCACCAGCGTCTCGCGCTGCACATCCAGCGCGGTGGTGGCCGAGTCGTCCAGCACGATGGCGGTGGTGCTGCCCTGCGCCAGCTGGATGCTGCCTTCGGTGTCACTGCGCTCATTGCGCAGATGGATGGTGCCGCGTGCATGCACCGAACTGGTGGCCACCAGCGTGCCGTGCTGCTGCACTTCATGACCAACCAGGGTGATGTCGCCGGTGCTGGCCTGCACCAGGCCGGTGTTGCTGACCACGCCTGCCGCAGCGTCCACCGGCATGCCGGCCGCTGCAGGCGCGCGAAGTGCGGTCACCACGTTGCCACGGGTGGTGGAGGTCAGGTTCTGGTCGGTGCCCAGACCCTTGCGGATCACGAACGCATCGCCAGCGGCCAGCACGGTCTGCCCGTTGGCGCTGCTGATCTGCCCATGGTTGCTGACCTGCCGGCCGAGCAGCAGCACATAGCCACCGCCTTCGGTAACGGTGGTAGGCGCATGCGTGGTGATCTGCGCACCGCGCTCGACCACCACATCACCGGTGGCTGCCGCATGCGCGAAACTGTTGGCGCTGCTGCTCAGTTCGTTGCCGAACGTGGGAATGAAAGCCGTTCCCTGCGCATCGCTGTACAGGCCCTTGCGGAACTGCGCATCGCTGATGTTCACGGCCGAGGCCGCCAGGTTGCGGACGTTCACCTGGCTGCTGCCGTCGAACACCACGCCATTGCGGTTGACCAGCATCACCGTACCCTGGCCCTGGATGCGGCCAAGAATCTGCGACGGCCGTGCGGACGGATCGCTGATGCGGTTCAGCAGCGACCAGCCCGCCTGCTGGTCGAAGTCGACCACGGTGTTGCGGCCGACGTTGAAGGTTTCCCAGTTGAGGATGGCCTTGTCGGCCGTCTGCGCGATGCTGACCGTGGTGGTGCCGTCCTTGCTGCTCTGCACCGGGCCGCTGGCGTTGGACCAGCCTTTGGTCAGCGCATCGTCGTCGATCTTCAGGCCACCCTGGCCCAGGCCATCGGGCACCTGGCTGACGCGCAATCGCGCCGCATCGCGGGCACTCTGCTGCAGGCGCTGCTGCATTGCGATGGCCTGCGCAGCAGTGCCGAGATTGTCCAGCGAGGTCTGCAGCGTCTCACGCGCCTTCTGCGCCTGTGCATCGGTGCGCAGCAGATTGGACGGCATGCCGCTGGGCAGCCGTCCGCTCTGCGCGGCGGTCTGCTGCTGTGCGCCCTTGTTGGCGAACCACGCAGGGCTGAAGGCCTGTTGCGCCGATACTCCGCCCACCATGCCGCCTGCCATCAGCAACAGGGCAATGGCCTGCGCCAGCGGCTGCACCTGCGGTGCCCGTGCAGCTGCGCGCATGCCCAGATCGTTCTGCTGCTTCACCATCGCCATCACCCGTCGCAATATCGTTCGCTGATAAGGGCAAGCACATGCCGTAGCGGCACTCCATCGGCGCACCCCCAGGAACAGGAGCCAGCCTGACGCCGCATTGCGTTGCGCTTGTTACGGTGGATAAGACCGGGTTGGATGGCAGCGACTGAACCGCTGCAACAAAAATTTCATCTACAGATGACGGCCTGTCGGTCAGCACTGCAGGTGTCATCGCAACGTCATGCAGGCGTGTTGTGATCGCGCGCCCGCAGGATCCGCATGCTCAGCCCAACAGCACCACGTCGCCGGGCATGCTGACAACACGTGCGCCATAGGCATCGCGTACCAAGTCGATGAAGGTATCGATGCGCTGCAACGAAATACGGGCCTGCACACGGCGCTGCGACAACGTGCTGTCTGCGATGACGATGCGCCCGGTGCGGTAGCGGTTGATCTCTTCAACCACCTCCGACAGCGGCTGGTCATCGAACATCAACCAGCCGTGTCGCCACGCGTCGACGCGTTCGGTGGGCACCTCCCCCACCGAGGCAATGCGCGCGCCATCCAGCCGTGCCTGCCAGCCCTGCTGCAGCACCACTGTCCGCGCGCCACGGGCAAGCGCGGCGGTGCCAGCCAGGCAGGTCACCCGTACATCCCCACCCACGCAGCGCACGTTCACCCGAGCGCCCGGGTCCAGCGTCACCCGCGCGCCCTCCACCTGGATCTCGAAGCCACGCCGTGCCCACGCAGGTAGCGCGAATTGTGCCTCGCCCTGGCTCAACTGCAGTCCGCGCGCATGATCGTCGGACCGTCGCAGACGGGTGCGTGTACCCATCGCCACCGTCACCCCCTGGATCTCCAGCTCGCGGCGCTCACCGGTGGCGGTGCGGTAGTCCGCGCCCAGTGCCCCCAGCTCCGGCCACAGACCCAGTGGCGAACTGGCCGCCAGCCAGCAGCCACCTGCCGCCGCTGCGACTGCGCCGCCCAGGAATGCCCTGCGCCCCATTCGCGCGCGGCTGCGCGGCCGAGCAGGGCTGCCGGCATGGGCAGCTGGCGGCGGACTTGCCACCGGCTGCTCCTCACGGGCCACAGGCGCCTGTTCTGCCTGCGCACCCGTAGCCTGCAGCGCCGGCCCCAGCGCCTTCCACAGCGCGCGTGCCTGTGCAAACGCAGCGGCGTGGCGCGGGTCGAGCCCCCGCCATCGGCGGAAGGCGTCGGCGTCGGCTTCACTGACTGCCGCACCGTTCAGGCGCAGCAACCAATCCTGTGCCTGTTGCCGTACGTCTGCCGGCAGTGGGGAGGCCACATTCGTCTTCATATCAGTCATGACGGTTTTCCGGCGCCGGGACCGAACCGTTGCACCAACGGCCGGTCCAGCCGTCCTGCGCAGTGCTGCAGGGCCTTCTTCAGCTCCTTGCCGATCATCCGCGCCGACACCCCGTGCTGCAGGGCAATGGCCTCGATCGGCAACTGCTCGATGCGCGCCGCCACCAGGATGGCGCGCTGGCGCTCGGGCAGCTCGCGCAGCGCCTGCTCCAGCTGCGCCATTTCCACCTGGCCGAACGTCACCGTGGCCGGATCCAGATGGTCGGCGGTCTCGTCCATCAGCGCATCCAACTCGGTGCCGGTCAGCATCCGTGCGTGGGCCTGGCGCTGGTCGCTGGCGGCGTTGATCGACATGCGGAACAGATAGGCCACCGGGCTGCGCTGCGGCACGATATTGCCCATTCGCTCGACGCGCAGCCAGGTCTCCTGCAATGCATCCAGCGCCAGGTCGTCCGAGCCCAGGCGGCGGCGCAGGCGCTTGCGGAAGGCCTCGTAGTGGTCCAGGAACAGCCCGCGGAGTGCCGTCACAGTGCCCCCCTGCATGGCGGCGTGCGGCCCGCAGCGTGTGGCAGCAACAGCAGCGTCACCGGTTGCGGCAGGTCCGCCGGCAGCCCTGGCATGGCCAGGTCGTCCAACCGCTGCAGAATCGCGGCATCACGACGTGGGTCGCCGCTGCTTTCCATGACATCGGCGCGGCTCACCCGATGGTTGGCCGGGTCCAACCATAGTTGCAGCGCGACCCGATAGCCGCCCGGGCGCGTCGCGCGCGCGCCGCACAACGCTGTCTCCAGTGACTGCTGGATGACACGCGCCGCTCGGCGCCGGGACGCGGCGGGGTCTGTTGCAGAGGGTGTGCCGGCATTGGCTGGGCCTGCACCGCTGGACGCCGGGGTCTCACCCGCTACCAGCGTGAACCCGCCACCGTCGACAAAGCGAGGGGCCAGGCCCGTGCCCTGCAGCAGCATCTGCAGCGCCGGCAATGGCGCATGGCGTCCACTGACTGCCGTCGAGCGCAGGCCGCCCAGCATGCGGGCATCAATCAGTACCGCCACCCCTGTGGTCTCCCCATACACCTGCAACGCCTGTGGCAACGGTTGGGCTGGAATGTCGAACAGGTGGGTAGCCCCCTCGGGCGCAGCGCCCGCGCCGGCCCAGGCCAGCAGCGTCGGCGCCAGCATCCATGCGATGCACAATAGCCAGGCAACGCCGCGGATGCAGCGATCACGCCTTCCCGCCCGCATTGCCGGCCCCCCGTCCTGCGCTCCGGTGTCATCAAACTGCATGCAAGACACGCCAGCATCACAACGCCAAGCCGGTCACGTTAGGTCGGCTTCATTGCAACTTGGTGACACCCATGCATCTCTTGCGCTGGCTTGCTACGGGCGTCTTTCTGCTGCTACCGCCGCACGCGTGGGGCGGCCCGGCAAAGGCTGCGCCTAGGACCGCGCCCGCGCTCACGGCCGCCGACGCTGCTTGTATCGAACTGGAGGTCAACGGCGAACGCATCCCCGACTACGCCTGCATGAGCGAACGGTTGATGCCCGCCTCGCGCAAGCCCATGCCTGAGATGCCGGCGTCCGAGCAGCGGGTGCGGCAGGCGCCAACCGCGCTCGGTCTGGCCCATCGGGCTGCCGCCCAGCAGAGGATGGGGAATAGTTTTGGGATCTCCACGCGGCCTCAGCGGCCGATGGCACCGCCTCCAGCACCGCCGACAACGCGGCCGTGAGGTGGGGAATGCGGTATCGCTGCCGGACGGAATGCTGACATCACACATGTGGAACCAGCGCGCCCAGGGACGGTGGCAGACCGCCGCTCGACTCTTCAGCGCACTACAGCGCCGCCGAGCATCTGCCGAACACGTTGGCGGGCTTCTCCCGCAGGCTCACAGCAACCACCCGGTGCTTCTGCTCGCCGCAGCCCCCCATGACCCCATACATGATGAGAAGTCCCTTGTCGTTGACGTAGCCGATGAACGTGCCATTACCTTCATCCGAAGCGGTCCTGACGAGATAGACGCTCTCCCCGGGGGCTGGCTTCAGGCCACTCAACGGCAATGATCCGATCTTCCCTTCAACCTCTGATGCCGATACTGCGACCAGTGAGTTCTTCAACATCCACTCCGCTATGGCGGCTTCACTATCCGCATCAAGCGTGGAAATGCGGTCAAGCGGCAGAGTCGTTGAATTGCCAGGGAAGATCGCGTCGGATGAAACATCTACCCAGTCCGAGCTCCATTCTGAACGTTGAAATTTGTTGATGCTGCACCCGCCCAGCATTGGCAAGACCAGCAGCGCTGCGCGCAAGATGCCAGCCACCGGCCCTTTGATGATGTCCCTTGCTGGGGCACCTGGAATCTCCCTGCGCTTGCCGCGCCACAGAGCGGCCAGATGCCCGCTGGTGGGCGGACCCACCCGAACGGAATCACTCGCCGATACCCGGCCACGGTGCGTCTCATGCATGCCATGCCACTCCTAATTTTCCACACCGGACGTCACTGCGAGTCTATCCGCCAGCCCAGGGCCAGGATGTCGAGTGAGCTGGCAGTGGTGCAGGTTTCGATGCGGAAGCACTGAAGCCTTGGCAGCAACACACCCGAGGCCGCCCAGCGCCGTCTGCCATCGGCCAGTAGCTTGCTGTCCTCATCGACATATGCGCGGTCGATCGTGTCCTCACCCAGGACACCGAAGTTGAGCGCCAATCGTGCGCCGCAGCATTCAAGGAACACCACCCGCGCATTGCGCCCGTCGGGCCAGCGCACGTGGACCACTACTTCATCCTGGTTGCCCGGATTGCTGCGGTCAACGGACACCGCAACCAAGGTGGCGTCCGACCAGGGCAATGCGTTGAACTCAAGGATCATGCTTGGACGCCTTCATCTTGGCACGGGCGTAGCTTCGATCTGGCTTCACCTTGTCACAGCGGTTCCTCGCGCATGTATCACCATCGCTGGTACGTGGCATAGCAGAAGCGCAGCTACACAGAGCGCGGCATCGCCATCCATTGCTGCTCCATGTAGGCCCATATCAGCGGAAAGTCCGCGATCAGCCCGATGAATTGCGTATATAGCAAGAACAGAAGATACACGCCCATTGATGGGCGTGAACGAAGCACGATCCCACAGCCTCGACAGAGCTTTTTCGGCCGGCGCGCGAGCGCCGAAAGGATCGAAAATCGCTGCCGATCGGCGACGCACATGGGGCAGGCAAAGGTGAACAAGCGCATCAGACACCCTCTATGCCGTTCCGCACGTTCAACCATCATGTAATTTCCTTGCTACGCGCCCGGGGACTGAACACACAGCGGTACCAATAGGCGTCACTGCGCCTAAACCAAGTCGAGAAGGCAGTGTCACCTTTGCAGCGTCGGCTCAGCTGCACCGCACTCCGCACGGGTACATACCGTAGCGAACTAGAAGCGCGTCGCTAAATGCTGAGTACCATCTGCAACCCGTCCTCCAAAACGATCTTCGCGCGATCGAGGTCATGTCTAGAGATGGAGACCGACGTCAGCCCAACAGCTCGAGCGATCTCGCATTGCGAAAAGAATGAGTCGTACGTATCTATCATATCGACGTGGAACATCTTCCGTGGAGCATTTGCTACTACCCTGAAAAGATCAGTCATGAAGTTCCAAGCATCAATAACAGCATCTGGGCTAACTCCAACTCCCGAATCAATCGAAGATATCAAGGATTCGAAGTCGAGCAACGATTCACCCTCCCAGTCCAGGGTCCCGTCGCAAGCAGCGACTTCGTAATCGAGATCCTCCTTGCTACCGGCTGATACAGGCCTCCCATTTTTTGATAGCGCATAATCATAGTCATCGGACACCCACGCAAACCAGACGACTCTCCCATGCGCAGCAACCCCAACCGGATATATATCAGCCATCACAAACTCCCGCCTAAATGCCGCCATCAACCCTGAGCTCTTCTGGAATTGCGTCCATCAGAGGATCTTGACTGAAATTGAAAAAGAATTCCTCAAAGAATCCGGGCTTCTCACCGCTAGGAGTGAAGTGCGTTTCCGCATATTTTTTTAGCTTGCTCAAGTTTGACCCCTGCCCTTTGCCGGGGTCCTGACCAAACTCCTTGCACACTCGCTGGGCATACTGAACAGGTGTCTCCCCATTCGTAGGATTTGTCCCCCGCGCCCAAGATGGTATGTCATTTTTTGACTTCCCTCCTTTAGGCGCAATTTTTTGCTGAGGCCGGCTGTACCACGAGTGCGATCTGCCCGCACCTGCACTAGCTCCAGTGCCCCGACCAGAATTACCTGGGGGCCGAACGACGACCGGAGGCCGAGCAAGTACGCAACCGGGACAGAGACCAAGCGAGTCATCCCTTTCCATAGGACCGGATTCAGCGTAGGCGTAAGTGCTGATCCCACCACTAAGGCCAATCGGATCACTCTGCGAATACCGCCCCACCGCCGGCTCATACTCGCGCTGATAGTTGTAGAACAGCTCACTCGCATTCGTCGCCTGCTGTCCCGGGAAGCGCAGTGCCAGCTCAAACAGCACGCCATCCCCATCAGGGTCATTGACCGGTGCCTGGTCGCCAAACACCTCACTCTTGCTGCTCCACTCCCAGATCGCGATATCGCGTATGGGGTCGATCACCACACGCGGCGTACCCAGGTGATCGGGCTGGATGTACGCCAGCCCCGGCACGCCCGTGGCGGGTGTCTGGATCAACGCCACCGGGTAGTTGTCCAGCCAGATCGCCTGTTGCTGCGCTTGCCCGGTCGTCGAGTAGTTGCCAACCCACTGCCCGGCTTCGTCATAGACCGTGACCTGCGCATCGCCACTGGCTGGCGCACGCAGCACGCGCTCACCGCGGTGGTTGTAACCGTAACTCTCCACCACAGCATCGCCCTGCTTCACCGCACTCATGCGGTTGGCATCGTTGTAGGCGAGCGTCTTGCTGCCAATGCTGGTGGTGTTGCCTGCGGCATCCTGGTTGCGCGCCTGACCGTCCACGGCAATCAGTCGATGGCTGTCAGCCGGATAGGTATAGCTTGCGGTCCCGGCCGACGTGGTCAGCGAGGTGCGGTTGCCGGTGGCGTCGTAGCCATAGGTTTCAATCGGCGTGCCCGTCGCACCGTCTTGGGTCTGGGTCAGTCGGCCGAGCGTGTCATAGGCGTACTTGGCCAGCACTTCCGAGCCCGCACCGCTCTTCAGCTCGGTGATCGAGCCGACGGGATCGTAGCCGTAGCCCAGTGACAGACCGCCTGCCGCGGGGTCATGCACCGCCTGCGGCCGGTAGTCCAGATCCAGCGGGCGCTGCAGCTGGCGGCCGTTGCCGTAGGTCCAGCCGGTCGCTGGCCCGAAGGCTGCGTAGGCCACGTTGTTGACCACCACCTGCCGGGCCTGTCCCGGGCGGGTCAGGCCAATCTGGCTGATCCGCCCCTGGGCGTCGCGCACATAGTCGGCAACGCTGCCGTCCGGGTAGGTCAACGCGGTCAGGCGACCGGACTTGCTGTAGGCATAGCGCAGCGTGCTGGCTACACCATTGATCGTCTGCACCTTGCGGGTGACCTGGCCGAAGCGGTCATGGCAGTACACGGTGCTGCCATTGGCGTGCAGCACCTGGCCCAGGCGACCCTTGGCGAAATGCTCGTCGCTGGCACATACCGCTGGTGCGGTGTCGTAGTGATAGCCCACGTCCAGGTTGGGATCCGGATAGGCAATGCCGACCAGTCGATTGAGCGCGTCGTAGCTGTAGGTGGCCGTCACGCCGCGCGCATCAGTGCGGGTCTTGCGGTTGCCAGCGGCGTCAACAGTGAAAGTAGTGTTCCCGCTATCCGGGCTGACCTGTCCGGTCAGATCACCAAAGCCGTTATAGGCGTAGGTGGTGTGCAGGCCCTTGGGATCGATTACCTGGGTGACCTGATCCAGCGCGTTGTACTGGCTGCGGATTTCCGCAGCAACACCGCCCACGTCCTGCAGGGACTGCGCCAGCCGGTTCAACGGATCGTACTGCTGGTTCGTCACCCGCTGCAGGGCATCGGTGACCGACTGCGGATTGCCATTGGCGTCGTAGGCAAAGCCGGTGGCGTTGTTGCCGGCATCCTTCAGCGCGGTCAGCTGCCCGAGGGTGTTGTAGACACGGGCCAGCGTGCGGCGCAGCGTACCCCCTGCATCGACCGTGTTTTCCTGCAGACGGTTGCCGGCGTTGTCCAAGGTGTAGTGAATGGTGTTGCCCGCACTGTCGGCAATGTCGGTGAGCCGCTGGGCGGCGTCGTAGACATAGGTGACGCTGCTGCCGTCGGGCTCGGTGACCTGCTGCACCTGGCCGGTGGGCCAGTAGCTCAGCTGGGTGCTGCGATCTTCGGCAGTGGTGGCGCCACGCACGGTGACCGACGTCGGCCAGCCACGTGGGTGATAGGTGTAGTCGGTCACCACCCCATTGGCATCACGCACTGACAACGGGCGCCCGAAGGCATCGTAAGCGAGGGTCTCAACGGTATGGCCCAACGCACTGGTGACGCTGCGCAGATCGCCCCTGCGGAACGCACAGGTGCCGTTGGTCGCACACCCTGCATCGTCGGCGGTGTACCAGGCATAGGTCACGGTATCTGCCACGTCCGTACGCGGACCGTCGATGCTTCGCAGCAGGCCCACCTGCGGGCAGTCCTGACCTTCGGCTTCACAATAGTTCTGCGTGGTCACGCGGGTATGGTTGGTCGCTGTATCGCGCACGGTGACGCTGGTCGGCTGCAGGCGCGCGTTGCGGACAATGCGGGTTTCCTGGTTGCCGACCGTCTGCTGCACGAGGCGATTACTGTCGAGCGCGACACGCGTTTCGCTGATGCGTTGCTCGGGGGTACCCGCCGCTTCCGTCGTCGTTGTCACGGCTACTGCACCGGCGGCCGGGTCGCTGGCCTCTGCGTAGGCGAACTGGGTGACCACGCCGCGTCGGTCGGTCGAGGACTGCAGGCGGCGGCGGAAGTCCGTGCCCTCTGGGAGGTAGGTACGACCGGCGGTGCCGCTGCTGTCAGTGATGCCATTGACCTTGCGTGGCAGGCCGCTGGTGCCGCTTGCGGTAAGCGCGTACGTGCTCTGCTTGCCGAGTGCATCGGTGACGATGACCGGGCCGGCGGTCGTGTAATCCAGCCGCACCCCATCAATGCCGACATCCGCCTGTGTGCAGTCGCCCGAATGACGGCTGCAGGTCACACGCCCCTTGGCGTCGTAGCCAAACCAGCTATAGCGCCGGCTATCCTCGGCGGTGACGCCTGTCAGGTATCCAGGGAAGCGGGCATCTTCGTAGTGATAGGTCCTTACTCCGCCGTCGGCATAGGTGACTGTGGTCAGTTCGCCTGCCACGGAATAGCCGTACGCGGCCACGACCTGACCGGCTACCGAAATCGTCGAAATCAGCGCATCGTCGCCAGGCGCACCGTACTGGATATCCAAACGACGACCAGAGGAATGGGTGATGCCGAGGAGCCGGCCACGAGCGTCGCGCTCATAGACCAATGACGTGCCATCTTCAAAGTCGCGGCGCTGCATCAGCCCGTCGGAGCCGAACTCGATGCGTTCCTGCGCCCTTGACAACAGCCAGCCACTGCCTTGCTGCACCGCACGATCGCCACTGCCATCCGTTGCCTCGTACTGAGCCCCCACCTTCTGGAAGGAAATCTGGCCGCCATTTTCCTCAATCAGCCCGACCTTCACATCGGTGCTCGGTGGGAATGTCGAGTCGTCCACCGCAGCTGTGAGCCGCAGGTTGTGCGAGTGCGTCCAGCCAGTCCCAAGTGCTCCGCCCGCTGTACTGGTAAGCGAATGATAATGGCGACGGAAGCTGATCCAGCCGAAATCGAAATCGAATTCTGGCTGGGACTTGTCACCCGTTGTCGGATCACACGGATTTCCCACCGGGCACTGCTGGGGCGGCAGCGGGGTACTCGTATACGCCAGCATTGGCGCCATCATCGGCTCATCCTGCTGAATCAGCGAGCACATCTGGATGGCTTCATTCCACAACATACCGGATCGATTCGGACACTCAGCTGTCCTATCGCGGCGCACGTATTCCCATCCCTTCATCTCTGAGCAGCTCTGTGTACCTGCGTAGAAACGATTCTGGGTATAGTGAAATTTCTTGTCCTCGTGTGTGATGCTTCCGTCGTCTCCGACGCCAAGGCCTGGAAATTCAGCCCACTCCTCCTCCGTCAGCGTGGTTGCCGGACATTGGGGGTCGCTCGCGTTGAGACCAAGGATCGCCTCCCGGACCTCATCTTCAGACGCATACTCCTGATCCGAGTAAACGTAGACCCAGTCTGTGCTGACAATAGCCTCGGGCTTGGCCCGGTAGTCATAGATGACTTTGTTTGCCTGCACGCGCTGCCGCTTCACTTCCCAGACGAACGGCCTGTCGTCCTCGTACCGGGCAAAGAAGGCCCTGATGTCCTTCTGCACTGCAGCTTCGGTGGCCCGTGGCTGGCCCATCGACAGGTAGCTCTCCCACTTCTTCTTCACCTCCTGCGCCTGCACCGCAGTGGTACCCACGCACCCCAGCATGGCCATCGCCAGCACTGCGCACGACAGATCCTTCAATCGCTTCAACATCCCTGTTCTCCTTCCTGGGCGGTTACCGCACCGGGAGGAACGAAGGCGCTCGGGCAGCCATTGCCCTTTCCCGCCCTGCGTCGGATCGTCCCTGTTCCGGATTGCGGCGTGGCCGCATGGGGACGTTATCTCCGATGTGGGTTACGCATTCAAGTCAGAAAGTGTGGAGCGGGTCGAATTTCAGAGTTTTCTGATAACCGCCAACCATCGATAATGGCCCGAAGATACAAAAACGCCGGGCAATGCCCGGCGTCTCCGTCACAGCGTGGAAGGGTGTAGACCTCAGTACTTTCCGTCAAACGCAAAAATCGGCTTGCGCTTCTGCCACAGGCCCGCGGTGAAATCCGGGAACTCCAGCGTCTGGAAACTGTTGGCGATCGACTGCTCGCTCAACGGGGTAATCGCGCTCCACGTCACTGCGTCGTAGATGTCGATCGGCATCGGCGCCTTGGCCTTCAGTGCTTCCACGAACGCATGGATCACGAACCAGTCCATGCCGCCATGGCCGGCGCTGGCAGCGGTGTCGGCATTCTGCTTCCACAGCGGATGTTCGTACTGGTCCTGGTACTTCTTGAACTCTTCCCACTGGTGCGGCGGGCTGCGGCCTTCGATGTGGATCGAATGGTTCACGTCCATCCACAGGCCCTTGGTGCCCTGCACGCGGAAGCCCATCGAATACGGTCGCGGCAGCGAGGTGTCGTGCTGCAGCAGGATGGTCTCGCCGTTCTCGCAGGCCAGCGTGGTGGTGACGATGTCGCCGAGCTTGAACTTCACCCTGGTGCTCGGATGGGTGGTGCCGCCGCTCTTGGCTACGGTGTATTCGTGCAGGCCACGCGCCTTGGTGGCGAATGCGTTGATGCGGGTGAAACGGTTGCCGCGGTTGATGCCGGTATACATCGCGCACGGGCCGATGCCGTGACTGGGGTAGAGCTCGCCATTGCGCTCCACCGAGTGTTCGGTGCGCCAGCGTGCTTCGCTCCAGCCCTTGGGGCCGAATTCCACGCCACTGTCGTAGGGCTGGTTCGGGTCGCCGGAGTTGAACTTCACCCCGCGCAGGTCGTGCTGGTAACCGGCCTGCAGGTGCACCAGTTCGCCGAACAGACCCTGCCGCACCATCTGCAGGGCCGCCATCACGTCACGGCGGTAACAGACGTTCTCCAGCAGCATGTACGGGGTGCCGGTGCTCAGCTGGGTCTTCAGCACGTCCCAGTGATCCTGCAGGGTGATGCCGGCCACCACTTCGCAGCCCACGGCCACGCCGGCCTGCATCGCGGCAATCGCCATCGGTGCGTGGTACTCCCACGGCGTGGCGATGATCACGCCATCGATGCCCTTCTGCTCCAGCAGGCGCTTCCACGCGTTGATGTCGCGGTCCTGGCCGTAGGTCTTCGGCGCGGGCTTGCCAGCCTTGCTGACCATCTCCACGGCGCGGCCGAGCATGATCGGCTCGATATCACACAGGGCAACGACCTCCACGTCGTCGCGGCGCACCAGTTCCTTCAGCAGCACCAGGCCACGCATGCCGGTACCGATCACGGCCAGGCGTACCTTGCGGCCACGTGCCCATGCCGGGGTCTGCGGCAGCAGGCTGCTGGCGGCGACAGCGGCGCTGGCCGCGATGAATTCCCTACGCTTCATGGCAAACACTCTCCTCTTGAAGGCGCGCCAGCCTGGGCCGGCGCGCCTGGTCACGCAAACGGAATTACTTGAACCGGTAGCCGATGGTCACACTGTAACCACGACCGAAGATGGTGGCGTAGTCACTGGAGTCACCCAGGAAGCTGTTGGGATCGTAGAACGGCAGGCGGTTGAACAGGTTCTTGACGGTGAAGCTCAGGTTCCACGCGTCATCCGGGCGCCAGGTGACGCTCATGTTGGCGGTCCACCACGACGGTGCACCATCGCACTTGCTCTTTTCCAGGGCCAGGTAACCGCCGGTGCAGGTTTCCTTGTTGTTGCTTTCTTCGTCGATCTGGTCGGTGGCCCACTTGGTGCCGCCCACGTAGTTGACGAACATGCTGGTGGTGACCTGCTTGTAGGTCCAGTCGGCATTGAGCGTCGCACGCAGGCGCGGGTTGTTGTAATAGCCCACCACGTCGCCGTAGTACCAGCCGTTCTGTTCATCCATGTAGAAGCGGTTGCGGTTGGCGATGGTGGCTGCCAGGCCGATGTTCAGCCCGCCCCACTCACCCAGCGAGAAGCGGCTGCGCGCATCGATGTCGAAGCCATCGATCAGGGTCTTGCCGCGGTTCTTGTACTGGCCCACCACGCTGGCCACGTTGCCGGCCGAGTAGCCCGGCAGCGTTCCCGGGCAGCTCACACCGCTTGCCGGGTCGGCGCACATCGCCGCCAGCTGCGCCAGATTGGCGCGGTCGCTGTCGGTGATCGGCGAGCGCGACGAGGAGATGATGTCTTCGGCGCGGCGGTAGTCCGGGGCAACGATTTCGTTGTCGCGGTAGATGAACCAGTAATCGGCCGACACCGACAGCCAGCTGGCCGGCTCGTAAACGAAGCCCAGCGTGGCGATCTTCGCCTTCTCCGGCTTCAGGTTCTGGTTCGGCTGGGTCATGCGGGCCACGGTGCGGCTGCAGTCCACGTTGAGCAGGCTCTTCCCCAGGTCGACATCACCGCCGCGCTGCGATTTCAGCAGCAGGTTGGCGATGGCGTTGGTCTCGGCGCAGCGCAGTTCATCACGGTAGCCGCCCAGCTGCGCGTACACGCCGCCGTTGCCGGACTCGGCCAGGCTGGGGGCGCGGAAGCCGGTGGAATAGGTACCGCGCAGCATCAGCTGGTCGAACGCCTGGTACTTGAAGCCGATCTTCGGCGCGACGTTGGCGCTGAAGTTCGGGTACTTGTCCACGCGCACGGCCGCGTCCAGCTCCAGCTTCTCGGTAATCGGCGCCACCGTTTCAGCAAACAGCGCATAGGTGTTGCGCGCGCCATCGAACCACGAGCCACCCTGCTGGGTGATCAGGCCGGCGGCCGCGTCGGCGTTGCCGGGGGTGTAGAAGGTTTCGCGGCTGGCGTTGAAACCGAACGCGGCGCGCATGTCACCGGCCGGCAGCTGGAACAGCGGGCCTTCGATCTTGCCATCCAGCGTATGCAGGCGCGTCCACGACTGGATGTCGAAGGTCGGGAAGGCGCCGCGGATCAGTGCGGCGTTGGCCTCGCTGATCTCACCGAACTTGTACGCTGGATGATCGGAGATGATCACACGGCCCGTGCCCGGGTCGATGCTGTAAGGACCGAAGGCCTTCTCGAAGCCCTTCACGTTGACGTTGATCGTCTGGTAGGTGGTCGAGTGCGTGCCGGCGGTGGCGAACGCGGTTTCCCAGTTCCAGTCACCGACGTTGCCGCGCGCGCCGGTCAGCACGCGGTAGCTCTTGTCGGTGTTGCGCTGGCCGAAGTAGTTGGCGCCTGCATCCTGCAGCAGGTACTGCAGGCCGACCACGCCACCCATCATGGCCTTCAGCTCGGGGCTGGCGTGGTTGTACTCGTTGTTCGGGCCCAGGAACGGATACAGGAACTGGTTGACGTTGTTTCCGGTATCGCGCGAGAACCAGCTGGTCGGGTTGCCGGTGGTGGTGCCGTAGCTGCGCGGGGTACCGCCGTTGGCACGCAGGTCGATATCGGTATAGGTGGCCTCGGCGAAGATCTCGGTGCTGTCGCCCACCAGGAAGGTGCCGTTGAGGTAGGCGGTGTTGCGCTCGGATTTGGCGCCGGCGTCGATCTCGTTGTTCATCCAGGTTTCCCAGACGCAACGCGGGCCGGCCGCTTCACTGGTCAGCACGTTCTTGCAGCCCGGTGCGGCTTCCTGCACGCGGCGGCCGGTCACCGGATCGAACGCGAAATAGCTGCCCGGGTTGAACTCGCCCGGCTTGCTGCCCACGCCCAGGCGCAGGTTGTTCAGGTAGTTGGGGTTGTTGACGTAGTACTGGTCCGGGCGCTTGTCATAGAAGTCGGCCAGCGGAATCGCGTCGCGGCGGTACATGTTCACCGCGCCGTAGATGTTGAAGCGGTTCTCGGTGAGGTCACCGAAGCCGGCGGTGATGCTGGCCTGGCGCTCGCCGTAGGAATCGATGCGCGAGGAGGTGTCGTTGGTGAAGCTGATCTCCGCGCCCTGGAAGTTGCGCTTGGTGATCACGTTGATCACGCCGGCCACCGCGTCGGTGCCGTACACCGCCGAGGCGCCGTCGGTCAGCACTTCCATGCGTTCGATGGCGGCGGCGGGAATCGCATCGATGTTGACGAACTGGGTCTGGAAGCCCGCCGGCGCACCGTAGTACGACAGGCGACGGCCATTCAACAGCACCAGCGTGCCCTGCGCGCCGAGGCCGCGCAGGTTGGCCTGCGAAGCGCCGTCGGAGCCGGTGAACAGCGAGCGCGAATCCTGCTGCGCTGGCCGGGCAGCAGGCAGGTTGTCGAGCACCTGCAGCAGCGTGCGCGCACCCATGTTCTGGATGTCCTGCTTGCTGATCACCTGCACCGGCGAGGCGGTTTCAACGTCGGTGCGGCGGATGTTGGAACCGGTGACCTCGATGCGGGCCAGGTCGGTGGCCTTGTCCTTGCTCTCCTGGGCGAAGGCAGGAACGGCGACCGACAGCAGCACGCCGGCGATGGCCAGCGACAACGGTGCGATCGAACGACAGGGGGGGCGGTGGTGGCGGGCGGGCAACATCGGGGTTCTCTCCTGGCAGGGGTGCGGCGCGAATGGTGGATCGGCGGGCAAAACGCTCCCGGGCCACGGCTCCCACCGTCGTGGTGAAGCCGTAGTCGGAATGGGCGGGGGAGGAGCGGTGTTACGTGGCGGTCATGGGGCGACGATGCTGGCGGAGTCGCCCTCCTGGCCGATCAGCACGGCGTTGGCCCAGTTGGCACAGACCTGGGCGGGTTGGCTGCCCTGCGCACCCAGCGTGCGCAGGCTCAGGGTGGAAAGGCCACGGATGTCCAGCTCCGGCTTGACCACGCCGGGTGCCTTCACCAGGCCGCTGTCATACAGCAGGCGGTTGTCGCCCCAGACCTGGAACTGCAGGCCACCGGCCGTGCGGCAGGCGTCGTCAATGCCGAGGTCGGCACGCAGCAGGCGCCATCCCCCCTGCAGGCGCAGGTCGATGCGGCTGTTGGCGGACACGCCCAGGCCGCGGCGGAACTGCAGGCCGTTCATGCGCATGCCGGCGTCGCCGGTGAACGCCTTGTCGGCGTGCACCTGGCTGGCCAGCGCGGCCGGCACCGGCAGCTCGGAGAGATAGCGCTGCCGGGCCGGTCGCTCCGGTTCCTGGTGTTCGAGGATGTGGAAGGTGGACAGCGCAATCGGGCCGACGTCGCGCGGTTGCAGCGCGTCGAAGGCACGCGCACTGCCCTGTGCAGCGGTCACCATCGGATCGGTGCTGGAGGCACCATCACCTTCGGGGTTCTGCACGCTCAACACGCGGAAGCGCAGCAGGCGGCCGGCGTGGGCCGGGAAGTCGATGCGCTGCGTGCCTTCCTTCAGCTGCAGGTGGCCGCGGGCAATCGGTTCACCCCACTCGCCGTTGCTGTCGCCCAGGTACACTTCGTAGTCGCGCACCTGGCCGTGCTTCCAGTTCTTGTCGTTGCGCGGCGCGATGTCGATGCCATCAATCATCTTCCGTTCGCCGAAACCGATCACCCACTCATGGGCACCGGTGCGCACGGCCTGGTTGCGCACGCTGCGGAACCAGGTGGCCGGATCATCATCGAAGGCATTTTCCAGCGCATGGCCGGGTTCTTCGGCCGGGCGGTTGACCACCAGCAGGCTGTCGGCCGGCAGTTCGCGGCCCAGCACCGGTGCAGCCGGATAGGCATCGTCGGCGGCCGCTGCGGCGACGGCGAAGTCCAGCTGCAGCTGCAGCGGCTGGCGGATGTCCTGCGCCGCGGTGCGTACATGCAGGGTGCCGCGACGCTCCTTGGCATCGAAGTACCAACCCTCGCTGGCGCTGTTGAATGCGGTCGCGTCGGCCAGCGCCGGCAGCGCGCGGCCAGCGGCCTGCACCGCACGCGGCGCCTGCCGGCTGAGCACGCGCAGGCCATAGCGGCGCTGTGCCAGCTGGCCGTTGTACTGGCCCTGTACCGCATCGATCTGCACCTGTACCGGGCCGCTGCCCTGTGCCGGCGCCTGCACACTGATCCGCTGCGTGCTCGATTCGCCCTGCTGGTAGCGGCGGGTGTTGCCGTCATCTTCGTACAGCGTGTACTGCGAATCACCCTGCGGGTACAGGTCGAAGGTCACTTCATCGAGCGGTTTCTCGCCGTCGAACAGCATCGACGGGTACATCGGCAGGATCGCACCGGCACGCACGAACACCGGCAGCGTGGCCAGGTCCACCTGGCGGTCCAGCTGGCGGCCATCGGCGGCGGCCTGCACGCGGCGGCCATCCCAGTAGTCGATCCAGCCGCCGGCGGGCAGGTGGATGTCGCGGCGCCAACCACGGCTGGCGGCCTGGCTGCGGTACACCGGTGCAACCAGCAGGTCGCGGCCGAGCAGGAACTGGTACTTGTAGGTTTCATCCTGCGCGTACGGATCGCGCGGGTTGTCCCACATCAGGCCACGCACCGGCGGTGCACCGGTCTGCGCAGCCTCATGCACCAGCCCATACATGTACGGGGTCAGGCGCATCTTCAACTTCAGGTAATCGCGGTTGATGCTGCGGTAGGGCTCGTCGTACCACCACGGGTGCTTGCGCGCATTCGACGACCAGCCGCTCATGCCCATCAGCACCGGGGTGAACGCCTTCCACTGCAGGTCGCGGGTGAAGGTCTCGGCGCTGCCGCCGAAGATCGCGTCCACATCGCCGCTGGCGTAGGCCATGCCGGACAGGCCCGAACCCACCAGGGTCGGCACATGCCAGCGGATGTAGTCCCAGCTGCTGCTCTGGTCGCCGGTCCAGGCCACGGCATAGCGCTGGATGCCGGCCCAGCCCATTACCGTCCACAGGAACGGGCGGGAATCGGAATTGTCGAGGATGCCGTTGAATGCCTGGCGGTTGGCATCCATCGCGAACTGGTAGCCCTTGCCGGTCCAGGCCACGTCCAGTTTCTGCACGCGGCTGCCGGCCTTGCCCACTTCCCAGGCGATCTTGTCGACGCCGTTCTCGGTCCACAGGCCGGTGCGGAAGCCGTACCCGGCCAGGCCCTTCACCGTCTCCGGCAACTGCTTGTAGCCGCAGCCATAACCATCGTTGGGCAGGATCCAGCCGCCGGGCATGTCGTTGGCGCGGTACTGCTTGGCCACGCTGTTGATCACATCCGGTGTGGTGCCGGTCGGGCCGTCGCTCCAGCCCTCGGGCACGGTGCCGGGCTTCTTGCCGTTGTCGCCATCGTTGTAGCAATCGGCATCGCCGTAGGACAGCGCCCAGCGCGCGACCATGTTCGGGCGGCCGGTCAGCTGGGTGTAGCGCTCGATCAGCTTCGGCAGGTCGGCGCCAACGAAGTAGTACGCATCGAAGCGGTCTTCACGATGCAGCAGGGTGGCCTGGTCGCTCTGCCGCAGGTCGTAGCTGCCATCGCTCCACGTATTGCGCAGCATGCCCCAGCCACGGCTGCTCAGCAGCATCGGTGCCGGGCTCGGGCGATCCCCCTCTTCCCAGCCGCCGGAGTACGAGACGTCCAGTTCGCGGCCCTTGAACTGGTAGCGGCCGTTCTGCTGGCCACCGCCGTAATAGCCTTCATCGGCCTGCGAGGACAGCACCTGCACGCTCTGCGCGGCATCCAGGTCCAGCGGCTGCAGTTCCTGCCACAGCGCGGTGGGCTGGCCGTTGTCCAGGCGCTCCAGGCGCAGGCGCAACGGCTGCCGCTGCACATGCAGCACGAGTGCAGCGGTACGCACGCGGATCTCCTGCGCATCTTCTTCCAGCTGTGCCTGCACGTTGGCCTTGGGCTGCGGCAGCACGATCGGCGCGGCCTTGTCACCGGCACCAGTCAGCTTGCCGTTGCGGCCGGCCTGTACGCGGATGATGTCGGTGGCCGGCAGTTCAATGCGGATGCGCGTGCCGTTGTCGGTCTGCAGGTCCCAGCCATTTACACCGTCGGTGCTGGCACTGGCGCTGACCGAGCGCAGGTTGCCGACCGGTGCGGCCTGGGCCGACAGGGACGCCGACAGCAGTGCCGGCAACAGGGCCAGCAGCAGTGGCGAACGACGAACGCAGATTTCCACACGGACTCCCAACCCGTTCACCGGGCGTTTCGAAAGCGGTTGGGCCGACTCTAGGGCAGCGATTCGAAAGATGTCAACAAATTGAAAGGAAAAAGGAAGATATATTTACATGAAACGAAAGTTGTTGCGGCGCAATACTTTGTGTAACCGCTTGCAGGCGCCTGTTAAGCATTGTGCGATACGGCATCCGGCGGTTTCTTTCGTTTCCGGAGTGATGCCACGCGAGGAAAGTCATCACCGCGATATCTTTCTTTTTACTTTCGGTATTTGACATTTCGAAAGAAAACGCAGATGGTGCGCTGGCCCAACTGGAACCTCCGAATGGACGTCACCCTGCTTTCCGATGTGTCCGCCTGGCAGCGCCGCGGCGGAGCCGATACCGCTACCGAAATCGCCCAGCAGCCGGCGCTGTGGGAAGCCCTTGCACAGGATCTGTCGCGTGCCCGCGACCGCCTGCAGGCCTTCCTCGGCGACAGCCTCAACGACCCGAACCAGCGCGTGCTATTCACCGGCGCCGGCAGTTCCGGCTTCATCGCTGAAATGGTGGCCGATGCCATCAACGCGCAGTGGCCGGCCGAGGTGCGCGTGGTGCATACCACCAGCCTGCTCACCCATCCTGCGCTGTACCTGCAGCGCGATCGTCCGACCCTGCTGGTGTCGTTCGGCCGCAGCGGCTCCAGCCCCGAAAGCGTTGCCGCCGTCGACCGCGTGCGCAGTGACGTGGACGATGCGCGCTTCCTGGACATCACCTGCAATGCCGAGGGCGAACTGGCCCGCCGTGGCGCCGGCCGTGCCGACACCTGCACCCTGCTGATGCCGTCGGCCAGCTGCGACCGTGCATTCGCCATGACCAGCAGCCTGACCTGCATGCTGCTGGCGGCATTGACCGTGTTCGACCGTTCGCCGTGGGATGCGCGCATCGCGCGCCTGCAGCAGATTGCCGGTCTGGCCCGCGAAGGCCAGGCGCAGTGGGATGCAGCTGTGGCCGCGCTGGCGCAGCGCCCGTTCAACCGGGTCATCTACCTTGGCAGCGGCCCGCTGGAAGCACTGGCGCGCGAGGCTGCGCTGAAGGTGCTGGAGCTCACCGCCGGCCGCGTGCTGGCGCTGGCCAACACCCCGCTCGGCTTCCGCCATGGACCGAAGTCCACGCTGGACGGCAGCACCCTGGTGGTCGTGCTGCGCAGCGTGCAGCCGCTGGCACGCCGCTATGAGCAGGACCTGCTGGAAGAGCTGCGCCGCGACGGCGTGGCTGGCCAGGTACTGTCGATCGGCCCGCATTCGGATATCGGCGCCGACGATGACTACACCCTCACCGTGCCTGCCCTGGATGACCCGTGGCTGGCGCCGGTGTGGCTGGGCTTTGCGCAGCTGTACGCGCTGCAGCGTTCGGCCGCACTCGGCCTGACCCCCGACAATCCGTTCCCGGACGGCACCGTCAACCGCGTGGTCAAGGGTGTCACCATCCACCATGGCTGAGCTGATCGCCAACGCCTGCTACGGCATCGACATCGGCGGCACCAAGATCGAGCTGGTGGTGTGCGATGCGGCGATGCAGGTCACCTGGCGCCGCCGCGTGGCTACCCCGCAGGGCGACTACGACGGCTTCCTGCAGGCGGTGGTGACATTGGTTGCTGAAGCCGATGCTGCGCTGGGTCGCAGCGATGCGGCCATCGGCATCGCCCTGCCCGGCGTGCGTAATCGTCGCAACGGCCGCCAGCTCAGCGCCAATGTGCCTGCGCTGACCGGTCAATGCGTGGCGGCTGATCTGCAGGCACGCCTGCAGCGCCCGCTGCATTTCGGCAACGACCTGCAGTGTTTTGCGCTCTCTGAAGCGCACGGTGGCGCCGCCGATGGCTACCCCAGCATGTTCGGCGCCATCCTCGGCACCGGTGCCGGTGGCGGCTTCTGCCTGCAGGGGCGCCTGCTGTCCGGCTTCAACGGCCTGGCCGGCGAATGGGGCCACTGGAGCGTGCCGGGTCACCTGCTGCAGCGTCATGGCCTGCCGCTCATTGATTGCGCCTGTGGCCTGCAAGGCTGCGTGGAGCGCTACGTGTCCGGGAGTGGCCTGGCGATGATCGAGCGCCACCTCGGTGGCAGCGCTGCCGATGCCAGCGTGGTGGTCACCCTGGCCGAAGCCGGCGATGCGCGTGCACGGCAGGCGCTGGACATCCATCGCGACCTGCTCGGCCACAGCCTGGCCGCCCTGGTGCTGGCGCTGGACCCGCACGTGATCGTGCTCGGTGGCGGCCTGTCCCAGTACGCACCGCTGTACCAGCTGTTGCCGGCGGCCATCGCCGCGCATCTGTTCAACGGCGTGCAGGTGCCGCCCATCGTGCCGCCGCGCTTCGGCGATGCCGGTGGTGCACGCGGTGCCGCCCTGCTGGCCTGCCAACCCTCGTTTTCCTGATGTCCGGAGCTTGACCATGTCCCCGTTGCAGACCCTGCTTGCCTCCCACCGCGCCGGCCACAACGTCGGCCTGTACAGCGTCTGCTGCAGCAACGAACAGGTGCTGCGCGCGGCCATGCACGTGGCGTTGGCGCACGATACCGTGCTGCTGATCGAAGCCACCTCCAACCAGGTCGACCAGTTCGGCGGCTACACCGGCATGACCCCGCCGCAGTACCGCGACTACGTCGGTACCCTGGCCGATGAGGAAGGCTTCCCGCGCGAGCGCTTGATCCTCGGCGGTGACCACCTTGGCCCGAACGCCTGGCAGAAGCGCCCGGCCGCCGAAGCGATGACCCATGCGCGCGTGCTGATCGAGGCCTACGTCGCCGCGGGTTTCCACAAGATCCACCTGGACTGCAGCATGTCCTGCGCCGATGACCCGGTGCCGCTGCCCGATGCCATCGTTGCTGCACGTTCGGCCGAGCTGGCCGAGATCGCCGAGCGCACCGCCGCCGAGCACGGCCTGCCGCCGCCGGTCTATGTCATCGGTACCGAAGTGCCGATTCCCGGTGGCGAAGCCTCGCTGGCCGGTGGCCTGCAGGTGACCACCCCGGCCGCCGCTGCGCAGACCCTGGCCATCCATCGGCAGGCCTTCGATACCCCGCTGCTGCGCGATGCATGGCAGCGTGTGCTGGCCATGGTGGTGCAGCCGGGCGTGGACTTCGACCACAGCAGCGTGCACGAGTACGACGCGGCCGCCGCCAGCGAACTGGCCGACTTCCTCGAACAGCAGCCGCGCATTGTGTTCGAAGCGCATTCGACCGACTACCAGCGCGAAAGCGGCCTGCATGCGCTGGTGCGCGACCATTTCGCCATCCTCAAGGTCGGCCCCGCGGCGACCTTCGCCTATCGCGAAGCGCTGTTCGCACTCTCTGCCATCGAAGCCGAGCTGCTGCCGGCCGCGCAGTGCTCGCGCCTGCCGCAGGTGCTGGACGAGGTGATGGTGGCGCAGCCGAAGTCCTGGCAGTCGTACTACCAGGGCGACGAAGCGACCCTGCGCCTGCTGCGCAGCTATTCCTTCAGCGACCGCTGCCGCTACTACTGGGGCGAGCCGGCGCTGGTGCAGGCCGTGCACACCCTGTTTGCCAACCTGGAACAGCACGCGCCGCCGCTGGTGCTGCTCAGCCAGTACCTGCCGGAGCAGTACCGCGCCGTGCGCGAGGGCACCCTGGCCAATACGCCTACCGCCCTGGTGCAGCATCGCATCGGCCTCTGCCTGGGCGAATACGCCCGCGCCTGCAGCGCCAACCAGGCTGGAACCCGCAAGCACAACGCAAGTCCGGCTGCCGCCGATCTTGCGAACGGCTAATCTCTACCTTTCCCTGCGAAACCGAGAATGGCCATGCGCAACACCCGCTCCCGCCGGCAACAGATCCTGCAGCTGCTGATCGAGCACGGCTCGGTGCAGGTGGCCGATCTGGTCGAGCGCTTCGGCGTGTCGGCGGTGACCATCCGTGCCGACCTGACCCACTTCGAATCGCAGGGGCTGGCCACGCGTACCCACGGCGGTGCCACCCTGGTGCGTACACCGCCGCAGGAACAGGACATCCACGAAAAGGATGCGCTGAACCTGCCGCTGAAGGACTCCATCGGCACGGCGGCCGCGCGCCTGGTGCAGGCCGGTGACAACATCATCATCGACTCCGGCTCCACCACGATGACCCTGGCCCGCCATCTGCGCGAACACCGCGATGTGACGGTGATGACCAACGGCCTGAACATCGCCTGGGAACTGGCCAACGCCGCCGGCATCACCGTGCTGCTGACCGGCGGACTGCTGCGCCAGCAATCGCTGTCGCTGCAGGGCAGCCAGGCTGAAGCCAGCCTCAACTCTTACAGCTTCGACACGCTGTTCCTGGGCGTGGATGGCCTGGACCTGCAGTTCGGCCTGACCACCCACGACGAAGCCGAAGCCCGCCTCAACCACCGCATGGTCGAACGCGCGCGGCGCATCGTGGTGCTCACCGACGCCTCCAAATTCGGACGCGTCAGCCTGCACCGCATCGCCCGCCTCGATCAGATCCACGCCATCATCACCGACGCCGGCATCGACGACGCGACCCGCGAGGGGCTGCAGCGGCTGGGCATCGAAGTGATCATCGCCGAGCCCCCCGCATGACCGACACCCGCTCCCTGCACGGCCGCATCCTCACCCCGTTGGGCTGGCGTCGCGGCCAGGTCCAGTTCGATTCACACGTGCGCCAGCTGCAGGTAGATGACCACAGCGGCGGCGATGACCCGCAACTGCCGGTGATCCTGCCCGGCTTCATCGACCTGCACGTGCATGGCGCGGCCGGCGTCGACCTGATGCAGGGCGGCGACGTGGCCCGCAGCATCGCCCGCACCCATGCGCGCTTTGGTACCACCACGCTGCTGGCGACCACCATGACCGCTGGCCTGGACGAGATCGAATACGCGCTGCAGGGCGTTGCGGCAACGATGGCAGCGCCCGATGCCGATGCCGCCTGCATCGCCGGTGTGCACCTGGAAGGCCCCTTCATCAGCCCGCAGCGGCTGGGCGCACAACCCAATCGTACGATCGAGGCGACGATGGCGCTGGTGCGGCAGCTGCACGCGCTGGCACCGATCCGGGTGATGACGCTGGCGCCGGAGATCGGCGAGCACACCGCACTGATCCCCGCGCTGTCCGCACTCGGCATCCGCGTGCAGCTCGGCCACAGTGCAGGCACCTACGAGGAAGGCGTGGCCGCATTGCAGGCCGGCGCTTCCGGTTTCACCCATCTGTTCAACGGCATGACCGGCGTCGACCACTACCGGCCGGGCATCGCCGCCGCTGCCCTGGCGCATGCGCAGTACGCCGAGATCATTCCCGACCTGCAGCACATCCATCCCGGCGTGATCCGTCTGGCCGCACGCGCGATTCCGCGCCTGTATGCGGTAACCGACGCGACGGCCGCCACCGGCATGCCCGATGGTGAGTACGCACTGGGCGAGCAGCGCGTACACAAGTGCGGCGGCTGCGTGCGCCTGGCCACCGGCTCGCTGGCCGGCAGCGCGCTGACCATGGACCAGGCGCTGCGCAACCTGGTGCAGGTGGGTCTGGATCTGGCTGACGCATCGCAGCGCGTGTCCACCTTCCCGGCCGATTACCTGGGCTTGAGCGATCGCGGCCGCATTGCGCCCGACGCCCGCGCCGACCTGGTGGTGCTGGATGCGGAACTGCGCCTGCAGAAAGTGGTGGTAGGCGGTCGATTGATCGATCTGGACTGACACGCGCCATGCGGCCCGGATGCCGCACACAAGGCGCGCAAGCGCATTGCATCAGCCACGCACCATCCCGTCAGTCCAGGAACGAGCCGATGACCGCAGCCACTGCACCTGCCGTACCCGCTTCCACCGCCCCGCGCTGGCCCGTACGTTACCTGCTCTTCATCGGCGGCCTCGGTGGCCTGCTGTACGGCATCGACATCGGCATCATCGCCGGTGCCCTGCCCTACCTCGAAGCGACTGCCAGCCACGCCTGGCAGCTCAGCAGCCAGCAGCTCGGTTTCGTCGTCGCCGCGGTGCTGCTGGGCAGCGTGCTGTCCTCGCTGTTCGCCGGCATGATCGCCGACCTCATCGGCCGCCGTGGCGCGATGCTGCTGGCCGGCGTGCTGTTCACCGCCAGCATCCCGATCATGGCACTGGCCTCGGGTTACACCCCGCTGCTGCTGGGGCGCCTGCTGCAGGGTGTCAGCGGCGGCCTGATCGGCGTGGTCATTCCCCTGTACCTGGCCGAAGTGCTCAGCCCGGAACGACGCGGCCGCGGCGCGGCGATGTTCCAGCTGCTGCTGACCGTCGGCCTGGTGCTGGCCGCGTTGATCGGCCTGTACCACGCCCATGCCGTGGACGCTGCCGCAGAGTCGGTGCGCTCGCTGCCGGTCGCGCAGCAGGCGCAGGAGCTGTTCACGGTGAAGGACCACGCTTGGCGAACCATCTTCTGGACCTGCCTGGCACCGGGCCTGCTGTTCTGCGCTGGCATCTTCTGGCTGTCCGAATCACCGCGCTGGCTGGTGCGTCGTGGCCGCATCGATGATGCGCGCCGCAGCCTGCAGCGCGTGCTGCCCGCTGCCGACGTCGAGCCCACCCTGGCGCAGATCCAGGCTCCGGAATCGAGCAGCAGCAGCGGCAAGCGTGACCCGCTGCTCAGCCGCCGCTACGTGGTGCCGTTCGTGTTGGCCTGCGTGGTGCTGGCCTGCACCCAGGCCACCGGCATCAACTCGGTGCTGGCCTATGCGGTCAACATCCTCAACCAGGCAGGCCTGTCCGGCTCGGTGGCCAACGGCGCCGACGTGGCGATCAAACTGCTCAACGCGGTGATGACCGTCGCCGCGCTGCTGCTGGTCGACCGCAAGGGTCGCAAGTTCCTGCTGATGCTGGGCAGCGGTGGCATCTGCGTGGCCCTGCTGGCCGCAGCAACGCTGTTCTTCCAGGCCGAACGGGGCCGCGCCGACGTGCAGCCGCACCTGCAGGCCGCAGTGAGTGGCGATGGTCTGCAACTGGTACTGGATGACGCGCAGTGGCAGCGGCTTGCCGGTGGCGTCGACCGCGAAGGCCGGCCACTGCAGCTGACCGTGTCCTACGCCTATGGCGACTTCACCAACGTGCGCGCGCTGCGCAGCGACAACCTGACCGACCGCGAGCTGCGCATCGAGCGCGCCGGCACCGTGCAGCCGGACAGCGTCATCGGCGCGTTCTTCCGCACGTTGCACCTCAATCCGTTCGCCGACCCGGCCAGTGCCGCGCAGGCACCGCTGCGCATCGAGCAAGCCCGTATCGGCCCGATTCCGCCGCCCGCGCATGGCTGGGCCGTCGCTGCCTGCATCCTGGTATTCGTGGCGTTCTTCGCAGTTGGCCCAGGCGTGTGCGTGTGGCTGGCGCTGTCCGAGCTGATGCCCAACCGCATCCGCTCCAACGGCATGAGCATCGCGCTGCTGGTCAACCAGTTCGTGTCCACCACCATTGCCGCCATCTTCCTGCCGACGGTGGGACACTACGGCTACGCCAGCATGTTCCTGTTCTGGGCGGGCTGCACGTTCGTGTTCTTCCTGGTGGCCGCATTCTGGCTGCCGGAAACCAAGGGGCGCTCGCTGGAAGAGATCGAAGCCGGGTTTGCAGGAAAGCAGCGCTGATTCAGCGCTGCTGTGGCGGCGCAGGGCCGCCGTGCACGATGTAGCGCGCCATGTCGTGCACTTCGGCCACGCTCATGTTGGTACCGGCCACCTGCATGGACTCGCCAAAAGGGCCCGCTATGGTGGCCACGGACAGCACGTGGTCATCGACGGTAAGCGCCACCTGCTTGCCCACCAGGGCCTCGGTCGCGTGCAGCAACCGGCCGGCGGACTCCTTGCGGAACGTCAGTTCCAGTACGGGCTGGTGCGCGGCGTCCAACGCCGCTCGCACGTCGACGATATCGGCACTGGTGAGCATCGGCGGCGCTTTCACGGCGATGCTGCGCCCTTGCCACTGCAGGGTAGCGCGACCATCGGGATCGACCTCACGCATCTGCACCTGCACCCCCTCCCGCGGCGGATGCCGGGTCTCCGCCGGAAGCACCCGGTTGCAGCCCGCCAGCAGCAACACCGCGAGGCCGCCGCCGAGCAGCGCCCATCTGTTCCAGGCCCGCATCAGCGCAGCTTCCTCAGCTTGAACGCCACCAGCACCTGCAGCACGCCGTACAGCAGGCTGCCTATGCCGATCCACAACGTGGTTACCGCCACGCCGGCATACGGATTGGCCGCGAACAGCAGGCCCAGCACGATGGCCAGCACGCCGCTGAGAATCAGCAACCACTCACCCTGGATCTGCCTGCGCACGCGGATGGCGAAGACGATGCGATAGATGCCTGCCACCAGCAGCCATGCCGCCAGGAACAGCACCAGCACGCTGGCGGTGGCCAGCGGATTGATCACCGCCAGGATACCGAAGCCCAGCGAGGCGACCACATACAGCAGCAGCCAGCCACGCGAGGCGCCACTACCACCGGTAATCAGCGCCAGCAGGCTGATGACGCCTTCCACGATCGCCATCACGCCCAGCGTCCACGCCAGCGCGATAGCCGCTGACATCGGCCAGCCGATCGCGATGATGCCGAAGCCCAGCGCGACCAGACCGTACAGCAGCAGGATCCACCAGCTGCGTCCAACGGCCGACAACAAGGGAGACAGAGGGGAATTCATGACCACTCCTTCGATCCGGGTTCGCGAACATCCTAGACCTACGGAATGAAAGGCGCGATCACGGCACCCGCGCACAGACCCATGCCCGCACATCTTCAGCCCCCACCAGCCGCAGCGTCTCGGCGACTTCCAGCACGGTGCTGCCGGTGGTCATCACGTCGTCGACGATGGTCAGCCGCGCGGGGACGGCACCGCGCACATCGAAGGCGTCGAACAGGTTGTCGCGGCGCTGCTCGGCGCTGCGTTCGGACTGCGGCGCGGTATGACGGCGACGGTACAGCCCGCGCCACCTCGGCGTCCGCAGCAGCCGACACAGCTCGGCTGCCTGATCATAGCCGCGCTGGCGCAGGCGTTTGGGATGCAGCGGCACCGGTACCAGCGGTGGGCACGACCATGGCGGCGGATTGCGCAGCATCAACTGCGCAAGCAGGCGTCCGGCAGCCAGGTCCTGGTGGAATTTGTAGCGGACCAGCAGTTGATCGATCGGCGGCACGTACAGCAGGCTGGCGTGGGTAGCGGTCTGCGGCGGCGGCTCGTCACGGCAGGTGCCGCAGATGGGCAGGGCTTCCTCCGGTAGCGGCAGCGCGCAGCGAAGGCAGGCGCGACCCGCCCACGGTAGGTCGGCGAGACAGGCGACGCAGAGGTCGAGGGTGTCGTGGCCGCGCTCGCTGCAGACCAGGCAGCGCAGGGGCAGCAACAGGCGAAAGGCGGCCTGCAACGGTTCACCAAGGGCAGAAGGCAGTGGGAAGCGCATGCCGCAGCATCGCCCTGCAAGCGCAGGCTGCCCATCGGTAAAGGGGCTGCCTGCATGTCAGTACAGGGAGCGTTGGCCGATGGGGGCTGCACCTTGCCAGGCCGTAGACCTGCATCGCACCTGCTACCGCGCGCTTCCATCCACGTACGGCCGGAACTGCAGAACCACTACTGGCCGATCCTGCGCCAGCTATCATCAGGATGGGCGCGGTTGCCCTGGATGGACCTCTACTGCATGGACGGACTGACGCTGGTCAAAGCAACTGCGCAGGACGCAGATGTGGTCTTCAGATTGATGCAGCTGTACTACTTCGAAGCCTCTGCCTGGAGTGGTGAGGAGATCCTTGCCGATGGTCTCTACGACTGCACACTTGCCGATGTCCGGGCCCGCCTGCAGGAAGAGCCGGAGTGGACCCGTCTGCTCTGGCTCGATGGCCAGCTGTGTGGATTCGTCCAGGTGGATGAAGTCGACTTCCAGGGGCGGCGCCTGCCAGAGTTGGCCGATCTGTTCATCCTTCCAAGGCATCGGGGCAAAGGCATCGCGTCCGCAGTGGTCGCAGAGCTTGTGCGGCCAACGGCGGGAGAATGGCTGCTGGCCACATTCCGCAAGGATCATGTGGCGCACGCATTCTGGGAACGGAATCTTGCAAGGATGGGCATGGCGTGCAGCATCCCAGCCGGGTCAGAAGGAACAGACTTCCGCTTGTTCCTGATCAGGGCGATATGACGATGGGGAGCCCCCCAGCTCCCCGGTCAGCACTCGCCCACGCCAGGATGGCCAATACCTTCAGGACGGTGCAACCACGCATGGGCTTGTCCTGCTCCTGGCGGCGGCAGCCCAAGGCTGGACGTGGCTGGCTTGGGCTCACCGGGGGTCAGCCGCACGCAGCGGATCGACCACCGTGAATTCCCCTCAAAACTCGATCCCGTTGGCTGCACGCTGGCAGGCAGGCAGTCCCAGCGCGATACGCGTTCGCCCGACCGTGGCCGCGATCTCCTGTTCAAAGCCAGCCCCTGACTCCAGGCAATGCAGCAGCCCGACAACCCTCTGCTTCAGCTCAACGGCCCATGGCACGTCATTTGGATCGGCGATCACTTCTGTAAACAGCAACCCACTGCGTTCGACCTCACCCGCCAACCCCGCCAACACCGCCGAGTGGTACGTGTTCCATAGCGCGGGCGATGCATTGGCAGTAGTCCACGCCAGCGCGTGGGCGATCGAGGGGAAGCGATCGCGCAGCGCAAGGACTTCCTGCGCTGCACGCCTGGCCAGCAGCGTGGCCTCCGCCGAGAACTGCTCCTCGTCGATGAATTCGTGGAAGGTTCCCACTCTGTGCCCGGCGTCGAATGAAAGGAAGTCCTTCTCATGCCAGAGCCAGCACGCTCCAACATTCAGATAGCTTCCCTTCCGTCCCGAAGAGGGCTGGAATTCAACCACGCCGATCCACCATACCTGGTCGTCGATCCAGATTCTGGAGCGTCCCTTCTGCACGCAGCCCAGAGGGCGCAGCACCGTTCTGGCTGCAGCGTTGATCATTCGAGAGTGCTGAGCGGTCGACATCGAAGGCATCCTTGCGCTTGCGAACGTTCGCGGAATCGTACTGGAAGGAACGTCGGCCAGCACCATTGAATCGGCGAAGAACCCGCCCACTCGTCCCTTCAACATTGCTGGTCGTCCGCTTCATACGAAAGCGCAGAGACGTTGGTGAAACCAGAAAGGGGGCCCGCTGCGGGCACCGCGCACAGGAGTGCGGTGGTGTGCGCAGCGTGACACTTCCGCAAACGACACTGGAAGCGGGTGAATCAATGATCCTGCCGATTCACTCCATCATGCGCTCTCGCCAACGGCGCTTCTCCACGGTCCGGATGTTGGGCTGCGCGCGCAGTACATCCAGATATCGAGAAAGATGAAGCAATTCATCGTCGCAACCATCACCAGTGAACTCCCGCACCTGTATCAGATTTCCGTAGTTCTTGGCGTACTTGCTGGGAGTGTCGTCAATGCCGATCATCTGCTCCAGCGCAAAGCCTAGACGTTTCAGTTTGGCCAGGCGCTTCTGGCTGGTGTAGCCACCGGTCTCCCAATCACGCGCAGTACTGCAACGCTGGGACGACCACAGGAACTCCAGCGTGCGCCCTGGCATCAACCATGCCACCAGTGGCTCGGCATACAGACTGCCGGAAGATGTCCACACCCCTACGTTGAAGTGCGCGAATGCGAAATCCAGGAAGTCGTCAACGTAGGGCCGCTTGTAGACGTGATAGCCCACCACTTGAGTGTCAGCAGGACGGTGCAACTGACGCGCACTGGCATGAACCAGCGTTTCATCGAGATCGAGCACCAGGAGCTTTCGGTCAGTTGTGGGCATGTTTCCGGTCTGGTCTCGTTCCACGCTCAGCGGCATCGATAAAGTAAAAGTACTCGACAAGGTAGCGGCTGGGTCCGCCGCCTTTCAACAACATACCCCACAGCGTCAGCAGCATGCTGGACGCCCTGGGCCTACCCACACTGGTGGCCAGATGCCTGGTGGCAGCCCGGCTGGGGGACTGGTTGCCCAGGCTGAGATACCCGTCCGCTGCTTGACAGGCTGCCGGGATGTCCGGACCCTTCGCGGCATGACAATCGACGTCGAACACCTGAGCCTGCGCGAACTGAACGCCCTTGTGACTGCTGCCGAGCAGCGGAGGGCGCTGGTTGCCAGCCGCCGCCCCGTGGCCGTTGTCCGTCGCAAGCTGATCGCCTTCGCCGCGCAGTGCGGCTACACGATTGAAGAGCTGATCGGGGCCGCGCCCGCCGAGGCCGCTGCACCGGTCCGCAAACCTGCCACACGGCGCAAGGCGGGCAAGGTGGCGGCCAAGTACCGCGACCCGGACAACAAGCGCAATACGTGGTCGGGCCGCGGCCGGATGCCGCGCTGGCTTGCCGAGAAGACCAAGCATGGCCGCAGCCCTGCCGATTTCCTGATTCCCGGGTTGGGCCGGTCCGACGTTCGAAAGTCCAGCGCGATCGGGCAGAGAACCGTCTTCAAGCAGAGCTGACCCGGCGCACTTCGCTGTAGCGCATGCGCGACAGGTCGCCGGCAGCCTGCAGCGCGCCACGCTCGACCAGCTTGCGCACACGCCCTGCGTAGAACACCTCTGGAATTCCCGGCGGACGTTCGGGATCCAACGACATCGCCGTGCCCACGATATAGGCGACTTTGCGGAACTGACCGTCACAGTGGGAAAGCAGCTGCTGATCGATCCGCGCGACGTCCTCCTCGGTCAGCGCTGCGATGCGGTGCCGCTGTTCGTTGGTGAGGTGCGCATCGCAGTCCGGCGCGTCGTCAGTGTCAGCCAGCCGGCCATTTACAGCCAGCAGGCGGACCAGCACGAAGAAGCCAAAGTCTGCCAACTCCGCTTCGGACAGGCCTACCGGGTCGGCAAGCATGCCTGGTGGATAGTCCTTGAACGTAACGAACGTGCGGTGCTGCCACATACCGGCGGTGTCCGATTTCCGCAGGTCATCCATTACCACGCGCAAGCCTCCATCGGGCAGATCAGCCAGGCTGCACAGCACAGCGTTGCGAAGGGTTGCGGCGTTCTTGTGCGTGTCCATGCCGATTCTCACATTCCATGCGTAGCGGCGAACTTAGCACCGCTGCAACTGACGCGGGCGACGACTTCCTGTAAACCACTATTTTATATTAATAGTTGACAGCGTTCCCAACCCCACCCAGACTGCGCCCTCGCTCCAGCCCTTCCAAGGTCCCGCCATGGCAACCGCCATCCGCCACGACTGGCACCACGACGAACTGCAGGCGCTGTTCGACCTGCCCTTCCCGGAACTGCTGTTCCGCGCCGCCGCCGTCCACCGCGAGCATTTCGACCCGGCCCAGGTGCAGGTCTCCACGCTGTTGTCGGTGAAGACCGGTGGCTGCCCGGAAGACTGCGCGTACTGCCCGCAGGCGCAGCGCTACAGCACCGGGGTCAACGCACAGAAGCTGATGGACACCGATGCGGTGCTGGCCAAGGCCCGCCAAGCCAAAGCGGCCGGTGCCTCGCGTTTCTGCATGGGTGCAGCGTGGCGTTCGCCGAAGGACCGCGACATCCCCAAGGTGGCAGCAATGATCGCCGGGGTGAAAGCGCTGGGCCTGGAAACCTGCGCCACGCTGGGCATGCTCAGTGGCGAGCAGGCGCGCGCGTTGAAGGACGCCGGCCTGGACTACTACAACCACAACCTCGATACCGCGCCGGACTACTACGAGTCGATCATCCACACCCGGCAGTACCAGGATCGCCTGGATACGCTGGGCCATGTGCGCGATGCGGGGTTGAAGACCTGCTGCGGCGGCATCGTTGGCATGGGTGAAACACGCGCGCAGCGGGTCGGCCTGCTGCTGGCGCTGGCCACCTTGCCGGCGCATCCCGATTCGGTGCCGATCAACAAGCTGGTGCAGGTGGCCGGCACGCCGCTGCATGGCAGTGCCGAGCTGGACCCGTTCGAGTTCGTGCGCATGATCGCCGTGGCCCGCATCGCCATGCCGCATTCGATGGTGCGGCTGTCGGCCGGCCGCGAGGCGATGAGTGACGAGCTGCAGGCGCTGTGCTTCCTCGCCGGCGCCAACTCCATCTTCTATGGCGACAAGCTGCTGACCACCGGCAACCCGGAGAGCGAGCGCGACATGGCCTTGTTCGCACGCCTGGGCCTGCAGCCGATGGCGGTGCAGGTGGACGCCGACGGTCATGACCATGGCGGCACCGTGCATGCCGATATCAGCGCCGATGGCCCCGGCTGCGGCTGCGCCCACGCGGCCTGAGCCGGCGGCCAAGCAGGCGTCGCGGCAACGCGCTACCCTAGCCGCCCCGTCGCCGCATCCAGCCGCCATGGCACGCCCCGACCTGACCGCCCGCCTCCAAGCCCAGCGCGCGTTGCGCGATGCACAAGGCCGTCGCCGCCCGCGGCGCACGGTCACCCGTCGCGATGGCGTGCGCCTGGAAGTCGATGGGCGCTGGCTGACAGGCTTCTGCAGCAACGATTACCTGGGCCTGGCCCAGCAGTTCAGCGTGGTCAACGCACTGCAGGATGCCGCTGCGCGCGAAGGCGCCGGTGCCGGTGCCTCGCATCTGGTCTGCGGCCACCACGCGCTGCACGACGCATTGGAACGCGAAGTGGCCGAGTGGCTCGGTTACCCGCGTGCCTTGCTGTTCGGCAGTGGCTTCACCGCCAACCTGGCCGTGCAGCAGGCGCTGCTGGGCGAAGAGAACGATGTCTGCGTGCAGGACAAGCTCAACCACGCCAGTCTGCTCGATGCTACGCGGCTGGCCGGCGCGCGCCTGCGCCGCTACCCGCACCTGGACGCGGAAGGTGCGATGCGCCAACTCAAGCATGCGCCCGATGGCGCAGCGATGCTGGCTACCGACGGTGTCTTCAGCATGGATGGCGATATCGCGCCGCTGCGTGCGCTGTCGCTGGTCGCGCGCCTGCAGCAGGCGCTGTTCTACGTGGACGATGCGCATGGCGTGGGCGTGCTCGGCGATGGTCGTGGCGCGGTCGCCACCGCCGGCCTGGGCGTGGACGATGTGCCGCTGCAGCTGGTCACCCTGGGCAAGGCGCTCGGCGGTTCCGGCGCGCTGGTGCTCGGCCGCGAAGACCTGATCGAGCACCTGGCCGAAACCGCACGCCCCTACATCTACACCACCGCCATGGCGCCGGCGCTGGCGGCATCCGCACTGGAAGCGGTGCGCCTGGCCCGCCGCGATCATTGGCGGCGGGCGAAGCTGGCCGATCTGATTGCCCTGTTCCGCAGCGAAGCGCGACGTCATGGGCTGGATCTGATGGCATCGGAAACGCCGATCCAGCCGCTGTTGTGTGGCGACGACCACACTGCCATGGCGATGTCGCAGGCGCTGGAGCAGGCCGGCTGGCTGGTCGGCGCGATCCGCCCACCGACCGTGCCGGAAGGCAAGGCGCGCCTGCGCGTCACCTTGTCCGCGCTGCACACCACCGAGCAGGTACGCGGCCTGGTCGAAGCCATCGCCGTTGCACGCGACCGCGTGGCCTTTGCCGCGCGCGAAGTGCTGCCGCCGTCGTTACCGGCGCTGGCCTGAGTGATCGTGTAGTTCCCCATGCATATTGAAGTGACCGGCCATGGGCCGGACCTGGTACTGATCCACGGCTGGGCCCTGCAGGGCGGCGTGTTTGCGCCGCTGGTGCAGCGCCTGGCCGATCGATTCACGCTGCATCTGGTCGACCTGCCCGGCCATGGCCACAGCCGCGATGACAGCACCCCGCTGCGCCTGCCGTTCGTGGTCAATGCCATTGCCGCGGCCACGCCGCCAGCGGTGTGGTGCGGTTGGTCACTGGGCGGTCTGTTCGCGCTGCACGCGGCGGCCACGCTGCCGAAGGTGCGCGGTCTGGCGATGATCGCCGCCACGCCGCGCTTCGTGCGCGGCGATGACTGGCCGCATGCGGCGGAGCCATCGGTATTCGAGCAGTTCGGTCGTGACCTCGCGCAGGACTTCAGTGGCACCCTGGAACGTTTCCTGGCACTGGACGTGATGGGTTCGGCGCATGCCCGCGAGGAACTGCGCACGCTGCGGCAGCGCCTGGTCGAACGCGGAGCGCCCACCGAACGCGCACTGCACGAGGGCCTGCAGCTGCTGGAGAACACCGACCTGCGCGGTGCCCTGCCCGCACTGGGCAAGCCCAGCCTGTGGATTGCCGGCCAGCGTGACCGTCTGGTCTCGCCGGCGGCGATGCAGGCCGCTGCCGCGCTGGCGCCCGGGGGGCAGTCGTTGACCGTGGGTCATGGCGGCCACGCCCCCTTCCTCGGCCACGCCGATGACGTTGCAGCCGCCCTGCAACACTTCATTGCCGGCCTGTCACCGGCCGATGGCGGACAATGAGCCTTCCTAAGCTTGTGCAGGACTGACGCATGGATCTGGGCATTTCCGGCCGCTGGGCACTGGTCTGCGGCGCCAGCAAGGGGCTTGGCCTTGGCTGCGCGCGCGCATTGGTGCGCGAAGGCGTGAACGTGGTCATCGTCGCCCGCGGTGACGCTGCGCTGCAGGCCGCGGCTGAAGAACTGCGTACGCTGCCCGGTGCCGCTGGAGTGCGGGCGATCGCCGCCGACGTCACCACCGAGGCGGGCCGCGCCCAGGCGCTGGCCGCCTGCCCGCAGGTCGACATCCTGGTGACCAACGCCGGCGGCCCGCCGCCGGGCGACTTCCGCACGTTCGAGCGCGACGACTGGATCGCCGCGCTGGACGCCAACATGCTGGCGCCGATCGCGCTGATCCGCGCCACCGTGGACGCGATGATCGAGCGCGGCTTCGGCCGCATCGTCAACATCACCTCGTCATCGGTGAAGGCACCCATCGACGCGCTGGCGCTGTCCAACGGCGCGCGCAGCGGCCTGACCGGCTTCGTCGCCGGGCTGGCGCGGCGCACCGTCGTCCACAACGTCACGATCAACAATCTGCTGCCCGGCCAGTTCGATACCGACCGCCTGCGCGCCAACTTCGCCCACGCCGCCGGCCAGGACGGGGACGTGCAGGCGGTGGCCGAACGCCGCCGCCAGCAGATTCCCGCCGGCCGTTTCGGCACGCCGGATGAATTCGGCGCCGCCTGCGCCTTCCTGTGCAGTGCACAGGCCGGTTACCTCACCGGGCAGAACCTGCTGATCGACGGCGGCGCCTACCCCGGTACGTTCTAAGAGACTTCTGCAATGCCGTCCCACTTCGATGCCCGCCATGTCCGCCGCGCCTTCGCCCGCGCCGCCACCAGCTACGACGCTGCCGCCGCCCTGCAGCGCGAGGTGCAGTCGCGGCTGCTGGAATCGCTGGACTACCTGGAGGCACGCAAGCCGGAGGTGGTGCTGGATATCGGTGCCGGCACCGGCCATGCCAGTGCGCTGATGAAGAAGCGCTGGCCGAAGGCGCAGGTGATCGCGCTGGACGTGGCACTGCCGATGCTCGACCAGGCCAAGCGCCAGGCCGGCTGGTGGAAGCCGTTCCAGCGCCTGGCCGCCGATGCCACGGCGCTGCCGTTGGCCGACAACAGCGTCGATGTGATCTTCAGCAACCTGTGCCTGCAGTGGGTGGACGACCTGCCGGCGGTGTTCGCCGGTTTCCGCCGTGTGCTCAAGCCCGGTGGGTTGCTGGTGTGTTCGACGTTCGGGCCGGAAACGCTGGTCGAGCTCAACGAGGCCTTCGCCGCCGCCGACGACCGCCCGCACGTGAGCCGCTTCGCGCAGATCGCCCAGTTCGGCGATGCGCTGATGATGGCCGGCTTCCGTGATCCAGTTCTGGACCGCGACCTGTTCACCCTGACCTACGACGACCTGCCCTCGTTGATGCGCGAGCTGCGCGCGATGGGCGCGACCAACGCACGGGTCGATCGCCGCCATACGTTGACCGGCCGGGGGCGGTTCGCGGCGGCAGCGGCGGCGTACGAACCGATGCGCCGTGCCGATGGCAAGCTGCCCAGCAGCTGGGAAGTAATCTACGCCCATGCCTGGGCGCCGGATCCGGGCGCGCCGATCCGCGAAGGTGGGCATGACATTGCTTCCGTGCCGGTGTCGGCGATCCCGATCCGGCGCAAGCAGACCTGATGTCGGCACGCGATCCGCACTGGTAGATGCCGACCTTGGTCGGCGCTGTGCTTCCCGTGCCGACCAAGGTCGGCAACTACCAAAAGCAGGTCCCGGCCAGGCGCGCGTTATGGGTAGCGCCGGGCCATGCCCGGCGAGCGCAGCGGCAGCCGCTCAGGTATTGGCCGGTGAACTCAACGGCGGCCGTACCAGGTCGCGGTGGAAGAAGTAGATCTCCTGCACCAGGAAACGCCAGCTGGTATGGAAGCTGCGGAAGCGCGTGCTGGGCGTGGACGAGGCCAACGCCTGGATGCCCAGCGCCTTGCTCAGGCGCAGCGCGCGCGCCATGTGCAGCGGGTCGCTGACGATGATCACCGAATGCAGCTTGCGCTGGTCCATCAGCCGCTTGGCCTCGACCAGGTTCTGCACGGTATTGCGCGAGGCGGTCTCGATGAGGATCGCCTCATCGGGAATGCCGTGCTTGAGCGCATAGCGCCGGGCCACCTGCGATTCCGAGAAGCGCGCACCGGTGCCGCCGTAGCCTCCGGTAAAGATCAGCAGTGGCGCGTAGCCGGCGTCGTACAGATCCAGGCCGTGGCGGATGCGCTCTTCAAACACCGGCGAGGGCTTGGCATCGTAGGCCGCCGCACCCAGCACGATGATCGCGTCCGCCTTGGCCGCCTGGTCGCGCTCGCCGACCCAGACGATCCAGGCGGTCACGCCCAGCAGCCAGATCACCAGCAGTACGAACAACCGCCACACCCAACCGAGCAGGCCGGTACGTTCGCGATGGCGGCCGCGGCTCATGGCGCTCCCCAACGCAGGGCAGGCAGATCGACATTGCCGCCGGACAGCACCAGTCCAACGCGCAGGCCGGCGAAGCGCGCAGGCTGCGCAAGCACCGCTGCCAGCACGATCGCCGAGGACGGCTCGACCACCTGCTTGAGCACGTCCCACAGCAGGCGCATCGCCGCCACGGTGGCGGCATCGTCAACCACGATGACCTCGGCGCCCGCCGCCTGCAGCAGCGCGAAGTTGGGTGCGCCGATCAGCGTGCGCAGTCCGTCGCAGATCGTGTCCGGGGTAAATGCCTCCTGGCGCTTGCCGGTCGCCAGCGAACGGGCGGTGTCGTCGGCACCGGCCGGCTCGGCCAGCACCAGCCGCGTGCCCGGGCTGGCGTGCTGCAGGGCCAACGCAGTGCCACTGGCCAGGCCACCACCGCCCACCGGCACCACCAGCACGTCGAACGGCCCCTCGCTGTGCAGCAGCTCCAGCGCGGCCGTGCCCTGCCCGGCGATCACCGCGGGGTTGGTGTACGGATGGACCAGAGTGGCGCCGGTATCGGCCTGCACCTTGGCGCAGGTGGCCTCGCGGTCGGCAATGGTGGCCGGGCAGCGCCAGAGGGTGGCGCCATGCCGGGCGATATTGGCCAGCTTGGCGGCCACGGCCCCTTCCGGCACCACCACATGGCAGGGAATGCCCCGTGTGCGGGCAGCCAGCGCCAAAGCGGCACCGTGATTGCCGGAGGAATGGGTCACCACACCGGCACCGGCGTGATCGGCATCCAGCGACCACACCGCATTGCACGCACCGCGGAACTTGAACGCGCCGCCGCGCTGCAGGTGCTCGGCCTTGAACGCCAGTTGCGCACCGGCCAACGCATCCAGCGTGCGCGAGCGCAGCACCGGGGTCACGCTGGCATGGGGCGCGATCCGCGCGGCGGCGGCGAGGACGTCATCAGCGCGGGGCAACAGTGAATCGCTCATGACGCAAGATTAACGTATGGCCCCGCGCTGGCGAGGGCGCCATCGGTCATGCCAGCATGCATGCCTACACCGCCATTCATCCTGGCCGGCGGAATTAAGGGCTGATTCAACGCCGGCGGCTGAAGCTGCCTGCATACCCGTCCTCTGGGGGGACCCATCATGAAAACGCGCCTGATGCTTGCCGGTGGCCTGCTGCTGGCCCTGACCGGTTGCACCACCTATGACTATGTCGGTGGCCGCGGCGGTGGCTACTACCACGGTGCGCCGTCGGTGGAGTACCGCTACCCCTATGGCTACCCGGCCGACTACGGCTATCCGTATTACGGCGGCGGTGGCTATTACGGCTATGGTGGCCCGTATTACCAGCGGCCGATCTACCGCCCGCCGCACCACAACCACCGCCCGCCACCGCGTCCCGGCAACGGCGGCGAAAACCGCCCGCCACCGCCGCCGCGCCAGAACAATGGCGGCTCGCCCTGGCGCAACATGGATTCGATGCGTCGACCGCCGCAGCCTGCACAGCGGGTCGAGCGCCCCTCGCCGCCGCCGCAGGCGCGTCCGGCTCCGGCTCCGCGTGCGCCGAGGATGAACAGTTCCCCCTGGCGTGCCATGGATCGTGAGAGATAGCGCACAGTTGACGCTTGTTCCATCTTGCATTTCACACGGTCCAAGCCTCAATCTACGCAGGTGGTGACGGCCAGCGTCACAAAGTGACAAAAGCGTTAAGGGCCCGTCCCAAACAGCTCTACGTCGATATCCGACAGGAACATCTGGATCCCCCCTGTTCCGGCCCTGTCGGATGTCGGCACCTTTAAAGACGAACGGCCCCGCACTGCGGGGCCGTTTGTTGTTTGGGACACCAGGGCGCGCGGGCAGTAGATCCACGCCATGCGTGGATGCCGCGTTCCCAGCCGCCCCAAAAAACAGGGCCGGACAGTCCCCCGACTGCCGGCCCCTCTGCTTCCCCACCGTGCGCCTGTACCGGCCCCTGTTCCAATTCCGGTCACCAGCGCCTGCGGCGCCAGCCACGGTGGGTGCTATTGGGTTATCTGCAAAAATCCTGCCAACTTTAGGGTTGATTTCGACGCCGGCCGGCCGGCGCCAACGTCCCTGCCCCGATTGGCGCTAAAATCGCCACCCCGGCGCCGTCTCCGGCTGCGCCTGCCCCTTGCTGAACAGCCCCCATGATCGATTCCTTCCATCGTTACGACGTCATCGTCATCGGCGGTGGCCACGCCGGCACCGAGGCCGCGCTGGCTGCGGCCCGTACCGGCGTGCGCACCCTGTTGCTGACCCACAACATCGAAACGGTGGGAGCGATGAGCTGCAACCCGGCCATCGGTGGTATCGGCAAGGGCCATCTGGTCAAGGAAATCGACGCCCTCGGCGGTGCGATGGCGCATGCCGCCGACCGCGCCGGCATCCAGTGGCGCACCCTCAACGCCTCCAAGGGCCCGGCCGTGCGCGCCACCCGCTGCCAGGCCGACCGCAACCTGTACCGCATGGCGATCCGCGCCATCGTCGAGGGCCAGGCCAACCTGACCGTGTTCCAGGCGGCGGTGGATGACCTGGTCATCGAGGGCGACCACGTGCGCGGGGTCATCACCCAGACCGGCCTGCGTTTCGATGCCGAGGCCGTGGTGCTGACCGCCGGCACCTTCCTGGCCGGCAAGATCCACGTCGGCCCGACCCAGTACGCAGCCGGCCGCATGGGCGATCCGCCCGCCACCACGCTGGCTGCACGCCTGCGCGAGCGGCCGTTCCAGGTGGACCGCCTGAAGACCGGCACGCCACCGCGCATCGACGGCCGTTCGCTGGACTACAGCGTGATGGACGAGCAGCCCGGCGACACGCCGCGCCCGGTGATGTCCTTCCTCGGCTCGGTGGATGAGCATCCGCAGCAGGTCAGCTGCTGGATCACCCACACCAGCGAGCAGACCCACCAGATCATCCGCGACGCCCTGCACCGTTCGCCGCTGTACAGCGGCCAGATCGAAGGCATCGGCCCGCGCTACTGCCCCTCCATCGAGGACAAGGTGGTGCGCTTTGCCGAGAAGGCCAGCCACCAGATCTTCGTCGAGCCCGAAGGCCTGGGCATCGTCGAGATCTATCCCAACGGCATTTCCACCTCGCTGCCGTTCGACGTGCAGCTGGAGATGGTGCGCAGCATCCGTGGTTTCCAGAACGCGCACATCACCCGCCCCGGCTATGCCATCGAGTACGACTTCTTCGATCCACGCGGGCTGAAGGCTTCGCTGGAAACCAAGCTGGTCAACGGCCTGTTCTTCGCCGGCCAGATCAACGGCACCACCGGTTATGAAGAAGCTGCCGCACAGGGCCTGCTGGCCGGCCTCAACGCCGCTCGCCAGGTGCGTGGCCTCGAGGGCTGGTGCCCGCGTCGCGACGAAGCCTACCTCGGCGTGCTGGTGGATGACCTGATCACCCACGGCACCAACGAGCCGTACCGCATGTTCACCAGCCGCGCCGAGTACCGCCTGCAGCTGCGCGAAGACAACGCCGACCAGCGCCTGACCCCGGCCGGCCGCGACATGGGACTGGTCGATGATCGTCGCTGGCGTGCCTTCGAAACCAAGCAGGCTGCCGTGGCCGCCGAGCGCACGCGCCTGGGCGCGCTGTGGGCCACGCCGGCCAATGCGCTGGGCCGCGAAGTGCAGGAAACGCTGGGCGTGGCGGTCAGCCGCGAAACCAACGTGCTGGACCTGATCAAGCGCCCGGAACTGGATTACGCGCAGCTGATGCGGGTGCCCTCGCTCGGCCCGGCCGTGGCCGATGGCAAGGTGGCCGAACAGGTGGAAATCGGGGTGAAGTACGCCGGTTACCTGGATCGCCAGCGCGAGGAGATCGAGCGCCAGCAGCGCCATGAAGCAATGCCGATTGCCGGCGATTTCGACTACGCCATCGTGCGCGGGCTGTCGGCCGAAGCGCTGCAGAAGCTCGAGCGCGTGCGTCCGCAGACCATCGGCCAGGCCCAGCGCATTCCGGGCATGACCCCGGCGGCGATCTCGCTGCTGCTGGTGCACCTGGAGCGCGCACGGCGCGGACGCGTGGCATAGCCCCGATGATCGCGTGCGCCGGGCATGGCCTGGCGCTACACGTATCCGCCTGCTGCCTGTAGAGTCGATCGGCTCGACGCAACAACAGCAGGAGCTTCCTTGCATGGACGGCATCCATCCGATCGCGGCGGACAAGCGCGCCGCCATCCTGGCCACCCTGACCGACATCGAACGCACGCACGACGTGCGCGTGCTGCTGGCCTGCGAATCGGGCAGCCGCGGCTGGGGTTTCTCGTCGCCGGACAGCGACTACGATGCACGCTTCATCTACGTGCACCGCCAGCCCTGGTACCTGAGTGTCAACGAGAGCACCGGGCTGGGCGAGGCGCAGCGCGATGTGATCGAACTGCCGATCGACGACGAGCTGGATGTAAGCGGCTGGGATTTGCGCAAGGCACTGCGGCTGGTATCCAAGTCGAACCCGACGCTGATCGAATGGCTGCGTTCGCCGATCATCTACCAGCAGAACGATGCCGCCGTGGCGCAGCTCTGGGAGGCTGCCCAGCGCTTCTACTCGCCGCTGGGCAGCTGGTGGCACTACATGAGCATGGCGCGCACCACGTACAGCCGACATCTCGGCGGCGGGGCCATCAGCACCAAGAAGTATCTGTACGTGCTGCGCGCGCTGCTGGCCTGCCAGTGGATCGAAAGCGAGTCCAGCCCGCCGCCCATGGCATTCGAGCATCTGCTGGAGCGTTTGCTGCCGGATGGCCCGGTACGCGGGGCGATCGAAGCGCTGCTGGTGGTTAAGCGTGCCAGCGCCGAAGTGACGGCCGGTCCCCGCATCATCGCCATCAGCGACTACATCGACCAGGAAATGGCCACACGCGCCGAGGGTCCGCAGCTGCCCGCCGGGCATGGCGATGGTCCATGGCTGGATGCCCTGTTCCGGCAGATGCTGGCCGAACACGCGCAGCACTAAGGGGTAGTGCCGGCCGCTGGCCGGCAACCCGATACACCTTCGGCAGAACCTCTGCAGTTGCCGGCCAGCGGCCGGCACTACCGGCAGGGCTGCGTGCTGCACGCGGTATCATCATCGCGATTGCCCTGCTCTTCCGGAGATGCCGATGACCCCGCTGCGCCCCTTCCGCGACAAGATGCCGGTGCTCGGCCAGCGCGTGTATGTCGATCCGGCCTGCACGATCATCGGCGATGTCGAACTGGCCGATGACGTATCGATCTGGCCGGGCACGGTCATCCGTGGCGACGTCAATTTCGTGCGCATCGGTGCACGCACCAACGTGCAGGACGGCACCATCATCCACGTCAGCCACCACAGCCCGTACAACAAGGCCGGCTACCCGACTCTGATCGGCGAAGGCGTCACCGTCGGCCATGGCTGCATCATCCACGCCTGCAGCATCGGCGATTACAGCCTGATCGGCATGGGCGCGTGCATCCTCGACGGTGCCCGGGTCGAGCGCCATGGCTTCGTCGGTGCCGGTGCAGTGGTCGGCCCGGGCAAGGTGGTGGGCGAAGGCGAACTGTGGGTGGGCAATCCTGCCCGTCCGGCGCGCACGCTCAGCGACAAGGAGATCGAGTCGTTGCACTATTCGGCCGACCACTACGTGCGGCTGAAGGAAGAATACCTGGGCTGAGGCCGCCTCGCCGATGGCCGGGCTCTGCTAAAGTCTGGGCCCGACCAGGAACCGTCGAGACCCCCATGCCCGTGGCTGCACGCCGGAGAGGACTCCAGCGCCCACTTCGGCGGCCATCGCGCTGATGGCCGCGCCGATGCTCGATACCTACCGCGAGGTGGTAACGCCGGAAGGCGTGCCGCTGCAGTTGCCTGCGGCCGGCCCGATGCCGCGTGCGCTGGCCTGGCTGATCGACCTGGCCGTCCGCTTCGGCGCGCTCACCGCGCTGTCCATTCCGCTGGCCCTGCTCGATGAGTTCGGCCGCGGCCTGTACATGGCGCTGATGTTCCTGCTGATGTGGGCCTACCCCATCGTCTGCGAAGCGCTGTGGGGCCGTACCCTCGGCAAGCGCGTGCTGGGGCTGCGGGTGCTCGCGCAGGATGGCGCGCCGGTGGGCTGGATGGCCTCGATCACCCGCAACCTGCTGCGCACCGTGGACATGCTGCCTTTCGGCTACGCACTGGGCCTGATCAGCAGCCTGTTCGATCCGCATGGCCGCCGCCTGGGCGATCTGGTTGCCGGCACGATGGTGGTACATGCACCGCCGCATTACCTGCCGCCGCCGGCCACCATCGACAGCGCGCTGGCGCCGCCGCAACCGCTGCGGCCGGAGGAACAGGCGGCGGTGATGGCCTTCGCCGAGCGCGCGCCACGCCTGTCACCCGCACGCCAGCAGGAACTGGCCGGCATCGCCGAGCCGTTGACCAGCGCGTCCGGCCAGGTCGGCGTGCTGCGCCTGTATGCAATGGCCAACTGGTTGCTGGGACGACGATGAAGCAGGAGCAGTTCGTCGCCCGCCATCAACAGGAATGGCATGACCTGGAGCAGTGGCTGCAGCATCGCGCCGGTGCCTCGCGTCGGCGTCGGCGCAGGCCGGGCGCGGAAGAAGCCGGCGATGTCAGCTTCCCGCAGCGTTACCGACGGCTGTGCCAGCAGCTGGCGCTGGCCCGCGAACGCGGCTACAGCCCGCAGCTGGTGCAACGCCTGCAGCAGTTGATGCAGCACGGCCATGGCGTGCTGTACCGCACGCCGCCGACCCGCTGGCGGCGCGCGCTGGAATTCCTGGTTGCTGATTTTCCGCTGCTGGTGCGCAGCCAGGCGCGCAGCATGTGGGCAGCGCTGGCGATGTTCGCAGTGCCGGCGCTGGCCTGCTTCGTGCTGGTGCAGGTGTACCCGGACAGCATCCACCTGCTGATGGACAACGGCCAGATCGCCGAGATGGAGCGCATGTACGATCCATCCGCCGAGCGCCTAGGCCGCGACAGCGGCACCGACTGGATGATGTTCGGCTACTACATCATGAACAACATCAGCATCGCCCTGCGCACCTTCGCCAGCGGCCTGCTGGCGGGGTTGGGCACGCTGCTGGTGCTGCTCTTCAATGGCATCACCATCGGCGCGGTCGCCGGCCACCTGCAGCACATCGGCCATGGCGGCCCGTTCTGGCGCTTTGTGGCCGGCCACGGTGCATTCGAGCTGACCGCGATCGTGATTGCCGGCGGCGCCGGCCTGCAGCTGGGCATGAAACTGCTGGCTCCCGGGCGGCGGCGCCGCCTGGATGCGCTGGTCGAAGGCGGGCGCATCGGCGCGCGGCTGTGCCTGGGCGTGGCCTTCATGCTGCTGCTGGCCGCGTTCGTGGAAGCGTTCTGGTCTTCCATCGCCGACATTCCGGCCGCAGTGAAGTTCAGCGTGGCCGGTGTGCTGTGGGCCGGCGTGCTGCTGTGGCTGTGGCGCGGTGGACGCGGAGGTGGCCATGCGGATTGACCATCTGGACGTGGTGCTGCGCGCGCGCAGCAGCTGGGAAGCGATGGAGTTGGGTAGCGCGCTGGCCCGCCGCCACGCACGCGGTGTGTGGGGCAGCTGGCTGCTGGCCAGTGCGCCGTTGTTCGTGCTGTTCAATGCACTGGCCTGGTGGCTGGATGCCTTCGGCTGGGCGTGGCTGGCGATGTGGTGGTGCAAACCGTTGTTCGAACGCGCACCGCTGTACGTGCTCTCGCGCGGCATCTTCGGCGAACGGGTCGGCCCGCGCGATGCGCTGCGCGCACAGCGGCAGTGGGGCGGCAGCGGCTTCTGGGGCTATCTGGGCTGGCGCCGTTTCAGCGGCCTGCGCAGCCTGTGCCTGCCGGTCAATCTGCTGGAGGGCAATGCGCCCGCCCAGCGTGGCCCACGCAGGCGTGCAGTCGCCGCCGGCGCTGCGGGCCCTGCGCTGGTACTGGCGGTGATCTGCCTGGCATTCGAGCTGGTGCTGGTGGTGGGCGCGATCGCCACTATCTTCATCTTCATCCCGCTGGAACTGCTGCCCGAATCCTGGCGCGCAGCGTGGGCGATGGTCAGCGTAGAGGCGCCTGCGTGGGCCAAGCTTGGCCTCAACCTGTTGTGCTGGCTGGCGGCGGCGCTGATCGGGCCGTTCTACGTGGGCGCCGGCTTCGGCCTGTACTTGAACCGACGCACGCAGATGGAAGCCTGGGACGTGGAAATCGCCCTGCGCCGCCTGCGCGAACGCCTGCTGCCGGCCGCCTCTTCGTTGGTGCTGCTGTTGTGCCTAGCGCTGCCGTTGGCGCCCGTGCACGCACAGGACGCCGACACGCCGGACGCCGCGCAGACCACCACGGCCAACGCCGATGAAGACGCAGAAGCGGAAGACGCTGAAGAAGCCGAGGAAGCGGCCACTGCGGAAAATGATCCGGCCAATACACCGGCGCTGATCTTCGGCGACACGCCGGTGGATACCGCTGGCTTCCGCCAGGCCGTGAACCGCGCCTACGAAGATCCGTTGCAGCGGCCGACGCGGCAGGTCAGCCGATGGAAGCCGATCGAAGACGCCGCCGAGAAGCAGAAAGACAAGAAAGAGCTGCAGAAGGACAGCACCAGCAACGCGGACCGTACGTCGCGCAAGAGCGGCCAGTTGTGGCTGGCCCGGCTCGCCGAATGGGGCCTGTGGGGGCTGCTGGGGGTCCTGCTGCTGGTGCTGCTGTTGACCGCGCGGCTGTGGCTGCCGTGGTTGCGCGGTTCCGGCCGCCGCAAGGAAAAGCAGGCACCGCAGATCACCGAAGAGCAGGTGGAAATGCCGGTGGTGCTGCCGCCGGATGTGGCGACCCAGGCCGGGTTGCTGTGGGACCAGGGACGGCCACGGCAGGCGCTGGCGCTGCTGTATCGCGCCAGCGTGCGCACGCTGGTGGAGCGCACCGGCATCGCGTTGCCGCCCGGTGCCACCGAAGCACAGTGCCTGCGTGCCTCGCGGCGCATGTCCGACAGCACCGACCGTGAACTGTTCGCGCGCATCGTGCGCATGTGGCAGTACGCCGCCTACGGCGGGCGCCTGCCCACCCGCAGCGATTTCGACGCGTTGGCCAGCACGCTGCGCCAGCAGTACGGGTGGCAGGCATGAGCCCGCGCCTGTTCTGGTCGTTGCTGCTTGGTGCGCTGGTCCTGCTCGGGGTGCCGCTGACCATCCTGTTCCTGCGCACGCATGAAAAGGTGGCCGAGACCGTCGTGCTGCCGCCGCAGGGCGAAGCCAGCTACAACCCGCTGTATGTGCTGGGCCAGGCGCTGCGCGCCGACGGCATCGAGGTGCAGTCCCGGCAGCGGCTGGACCTGGCACAGATGCCACTGGCCGCCACCGATACGGTGGTATTGCTGCAGGATACCGCCGACATGCCGCCGCGCACTGCGCAGGCCCTGCTGGACTGGGTCGGCACGGGTGGCCATCTGCTGCTGCGCACGCAGCCACCGGCCGAGGACGATGCCAGCAGCACGCAGGGCCCCCTGCTGGACAGGATCGGCGTGGACAGCCTGTTCCATGGCAGCGACTGCCAACCCTTTCACGTAGTCGATGATCCCAGCCACGTCGAGTTCTGCGGCGGCCGGCGCTTCAGCCTGGGCTTCCAGGCCAACGCCACGGCCGAGCGCCGCTGGGGTGGCCAGGAAGGACTGGTGTTCGCGCGCCTGCCGCATGGCAAGGGCCGCATCGACGTGCTGGCGGACATGGACGTCATGCGCGGTGAAGGCCCGTCCGCATCAACACGCCGCCGCACGGTCGACGCCGATGCCGTTGCCCGCGATGGCCTGCATGACCTCTCGCACCGCGACCTGACGCGCTACTTGCTCGATCCCAACTATGGGCGCGGCACGATGTGGCTGGTGTTCGGCAGCCGCCCGCCCTCGCTGGGCGCGCGCATCTTCTACCAGGGCTGGCCGCTGTGGGTGCCGCTGCTGCTGGCGATCCTCGGCTGGCTGTGGTCACGCGCGCAACGCTTCGGCAGTGCCCTGCCCGCGCCCGTGGTCGAACGCCGTTCGTTGCTGGAACACGTCCGCGCCAGTGGCGAACTGCTGCTGCGCTTCGGCCATGGCACGCGCCTGTACCTGGCCGTGCAGGCGCTGTTCCTGCACCGCCTGCGCCTGCGCGCGCCCGTCGCTGCGGCACTCGACGGTGCTGCGCGCGACCAGGCCATCGCCGCGGTGTTGCAATGGCCCGTCAGTCGAGTCGCCAGTGCCCTCACTCCGCCTTCGCCGCATGATTCCTCCGCCCTGCGCGAGCGCATCCGCTTGCTGCTCCAGATGAGATCCCTGCTATGACCGATGCCCCTGAACTTCCGGCGGCCGCCACCGCCCGCCTGATCGAACGCGTCGACGCCATCCGCCAGGCCGTCGGCCACGCCTTCATTGGCCAGGCCGATGTGCTCGACCAGATCCTGGTCGCCCTGCTGGCCGGTGGCCACGTGCTGATCGAAGGCGTGCCCGGCCTCGGCAAGACCCTGCTGGTGCGTGCGCTGGCGCAGGCACTGGAACTGGACTATGGCCGCGTGCAGTTCACCCCCGACCTGATGCCCAGCGACGTCAGCGGCCATGCGGTGTACGACCCGAAGAGCGAGAGCTTCAAGATCCGTCGCGGCCCGGTGTTCACCAACCTGCTGCTGGCCGACGAGATCAACCGGGCCCCGGCCAAGACCCAGTCCGCGCTGCTTGAAGTGATGCAGGAAGGCCAGGTCACCATCGAAGGCAAGGCCTTCACCCTGGCACCGCCGTTCATGGCGCTGGCCACGCAGAACCCGCTGGAACAGGAAGGCACCTATCCGCTGCCGGAAGCGCAGCTGGACCGTTTCCTGCTGAAGGTGCTGATCGACTATCCGCAGCTGGAGGACGAGAAGCGCATGGTCGCGGCGATCACCAGCGGCCGTGCCGCCAGTGATTTCGACCTGAGCCAGGTGCCGCGCGTGCTCGGTGCCGGCGAACTGTTGGCGTTGCAGCAGGCCACCGCGGCAATCACCGTGGATGACGAAGTGATCGACTACGCGGTGCGCATCGTCGCCGCCACCCGACAGTGGCCGGGCATCGCCGTCGGTGCCGGCCCGCGCGGCAGCATTGCCCTGGTGCGTGCCTCGCGCGCGCAGGCGGTGCTGGCCGGTCGTGACTTCGTCACCCCCGACGATGTGCGGGACATCGCCCGACCCGCCCTGCGCCACCGCATTGCATTGGCACCGGAGCTGCAGATCGAAGGCCAGGGTGCCGACGACGTGCTGGGTGCGCTGCTGGCCAAGGTGGAAGCGCCGCGCCGATGAGGCCTGCGCCGCTGCTGCTGGCGTTGTTGTTGGCATGGGCTGCGCTGGGCGGCGTGGTACTGGCCGGGCTGCTGCCACGCTGGAGCTGGGCGCTGGCCGGCGCACTGGTTGCGGTGGTGGCACTGGTTGATCTGTGGCGGCAGCGGCGACGACCATCGCCCAGCGTCGAGCGCGACGTGCCCGAAGCCCTGGCACTGGGCGTGCGCCGCGAGATCGGCCTGCGCCTGCAGTCCGGGCAGGCCATGCAGGTACAGGTATTCGATCTGGTGCCAGGCGGTTGGCCACTGGAATCACTGCCGCAACGCGTGCAGTTGCGGGCGGGCCATGCCAGTTCGCTGCATTACCACGTGCAGCCGCAGCAGCGCGGCCGCTTTGCCTTCGAAGGCGTGCAGCTGCGCATCCGCTCGCCATGGCGGTTGTGGTGGCAGCAACGCACGCTGCCACCGGCGCTGGAGGTGCGGGTCTATCCCAACTTCGTGCCACTCACCCGATTTGCGCTGTTCAGTGCCGACCAGGCCTCGCGACTGGTCGGTGCACATGTGAAGCGCCGCCGTGGCGAAGGCACCGACTTCCACCAGATGCGCGAGTACCGCATCGGCGACAGCCTGCGCCAGCTCGACTGGAAGGCCACCGCCCGCGCGCGCAAGCTGATCTCGCGCGAGTACCAGGACGAGAAGAACCAGCAGCTGCTGCTGATGCTCGACAGCGGCCGGCGCATGCTGGCCAGTGAAGGCGGACTCTCGCATTTCGACCATGCCTTGAACGCCTCGCTGGTGGTGGCCTACCTGGCATTGCGCCAGGGCGATGCTGCCGGCCTGTTCGCGGTAGGCGGCGAGCGTCGCTGGGTGGCGCCGCAACGCGGCATGGACACGGTGCAGCATCTGTTGCGCGCCAGCTACGACCTGCAGCCGCAGGCCGTGGCCACCGATTACCTGGCTGCCGCCACCGAAGTCTCACTGCGCCAGCCCCGGCGCGCGCTGGTGATGCTGGTCAGCAACGTGCGCGACGAGGACATCGAAGACCTGCTTGCGGCGGTGCGCCTGCTGCAGCGCCGTCATCTGGTGTGCGTAGCCAGCCTGCGCGAGCGCGAGCTGGATGCTGCGTTGGAAGGTGAGGTGCACACGGTGGAAGATGCCGCGCAGGCCGGTGCCGCCGCGCTGTACCTGCAACAGCGCGCGCAGGCGCATGACGCGCTGCGTGCCGAACGGGTGATGGTGCTGGACGTCACGGCCGATGCCCTGCCCGCCGCGCTGGTGGAGCGCTATCTGGCGGTGAAGCGCGAAGGGCTGCTGTAACCGGTAGTGCCGGCCGCTGGCCGGCGGATCACCACAACCGCCGGGCATGGCCCGGCGCTACCGACGCTCCGCCTTGGTAGATGCCAACCTTGGTTGGCACACCATCAACGGCGCCGACCAAGGTCGGCCTCTACCCACAGCGGTTGCCGGCCAGCGGCCGGCACTACCCCTGCAGCAAGCGCTTCTGCAACCGCTCCACCGCGCGCTGCAGCAGCACGCGATGCCGCGCCAGTTTCATCCACTGCGGCAGCCGCGAGAACATCGAGCGATGGTGCCCTTTGGTTTCACGCAGTGTCGCGACAGCGTACTCATGAAGCGCCTGCAGATGCTCGGCGTTGTAGGCCCAAAGCAGACCTGCGCGGGTCGGCTCGACCAGATGCAGCGGCAGGCCGAAGTGCGGATCAGCCGGCTCGGCATCGCGCAGCGGGGTGGCCGACACGTCGACATCGCTGCTGCGCCCACATTGCCCACATCGTGCGGGAAAGGTGGCCGGCGAACGAACGCCCGACGCGATCCGGCGATGCACGTACAGCCATTGGTGCCCGCAGTACCCGCACGGCCGACGCCCCTGCATGCACACCGCGCCCACCCAGTCGCCACTGTCCAGCGCAACGCTGCAGCCGGTGCAGCGGAAACGCACCGTCCAACGGTAGGGCTGCCAGCTCGCCAGCACCCAGCCCGGCGTGTCGCAGCGGTGGCAGCGCACCGCGATGCGATCGGCGAACGCATTCAGGCCGCGACCATCGTCGAAATGACGGCCCGGCACGGGAGCAGGACGCCCGCGCCGACCGGGCGGGCGTTGCACCGCCATCAGACGTAGATCCGCGTCGGCGCTTCGTCGATGATCGCGTGCGGCACGAAGCGCGCACTGTCGCGGGTGATCGCGCTGTCGTCCTCGCGGATGCCGATGCCGCAGGCGTGGTCGCCGATCACCCAGCTGCCGATCAGCGGGTAACCGCCTTCGAAGCGGGTGAGCGGATGCGCACGCTGGAGGATCGCCGGACCGTCGTACGGACCGTCGCTGCGCTGCGTGCTGCCGTCGGCCAGGTGCATCTCGATGTTGGCACCTTCGCGCGAGAACAGCGGCTTGCGCACCCAGCCCGAGGCCAGCGCGCTGCCGTCATCGAAGTGTGCTTCCAGCAGGTTCGGATGGCCGACATTGCGCTGCCACAGCAGCGGCAGGATGCCCTTGTTGCTCAGCACCGCCTTCCATGCCGGTTCCAGCAGCTGCACGCCCGAGCCCGGCAGCGCGCGACCGAATTCCTCGGCCATCAGGTCTTCCAGCGGGTACAGCTTGAACAGCGTGCCGATGACCGTATCGTCCAGCGCGGTGAAGCGCCCGTCTTCGGACAGGCCGATGTCCTCGATGGCGATCGCCTGCCCGTGCAGGCCCGTCTGCGAAGCGCAGTCGCGCAGATACTCGACCGTACCGCGGTCTTCGTCCGAGCTGCCCACCGCACTGAAATACAGCGGCGGCGGCAGCTGCGTGGCCAGTTCACCGAAGCGTTCGACCAGGGCTTCATGGATCGCGTTGAACTGGTCGGCGTGCTGCGGCAGGCGGCCGGCGTTGCGCTGGTCCTCCAGCCACTGCCACTGGAAGAAGCTGGCTTCGAACAGCGAGGTCGGCGTGTCGTAGTTCAGTTCGTACAGCTTGGCCGGGCCGGTGCCGTCGTAGGCCAGGTCCAGGCGCCCGTACAGGTGCGGCTGGCGCTGGCGCCAGCTGTCGGCGATCCAGTCGCGGTAATGCGCGGGGATCGCCAGCTGGTCCATCAGGCGCTCGCTGGCGATGACATCGCCGACCAGGTCCATCGCCATCTGGTGCAGTTCGGCGCTGGGGTCTTCGATGTCCTGCTCGATCTGGCGCAGGGTGAACGCGTAATACGCGCTTTCATCCCAGTACGGCTGGCCGTCGATGGTGTGGAAGCGGAAACCGGCTTCCTCCGCGCGCGCCCGCCACTGGGCGCGCTCGGCAATACGGATACGTTGCATGGGTCGATCAGCCGCCGACGCTGCTGCCGCTGCGGCGCGCACTGGTGCTGCCGAAGCCGCTGCGGCTGGCGGTCACCGCACGGTTCGGTTCGCTGCTGACCGGGGCCAGCCCGGCCTTGCCCGCGCCGATGCCGCTGGCGGTGTTCAGGCCGCCGCTGCCGCCCGGGGCAGGACGCGCCCAACCGGCGCTCTTGTCCTGGTAGGCCGGTGCCGAAGCCGGCGCCTGCGGGGCCAGGCCACCGCGGTTGCTCAGCATCTGCGACATGAAAAAGCCCATCATCATCGGACCGATGAACGAGGTGCCGGCCGAGGTGTGCTGCTGCACGCACTGCTCAGGCTTGTAATCCTGTTCGCAGGCTTCCTTGGTCGCGTACTTCGGCGCTGCGTCGGCAGACTTCTTCTGCGCCTCGGCAAACGCATTGCGGCACGCCGAAGGATCAGCGGTAGCCGTGGTGCAGGCCTCCACCGAGGTATACAGGCCTTCCTGCACCTGCACCTGCTCTTCCTTCTGGCAGGCAGTGAACAGCAGCGGCGCAGCGCTCATCAGCAGCAGCGCGGTGGTGCGGGAACGTTTCATGGCCTCATGCCTTCAAGTCGGAACAATGCCCCATCATGCCAAATCCGGGCCAACAACCGGAATCGGCAAAGTAGGAAAGATGAACGGAATTTCATTTTCGTCGTCCTCTCCCTCGATCCATCCACGCATGGCGTGGATCTACTGGCCCACGGCCACCTGTCGGAGGCGGGGTGGGTCCGGTGGCGGGGGCGTGAGCGCCATGGGCCCGAGGCATGCCTCGAGCGGGTTGGGCAGGACGCCCAACCCCGGTCTTGCCGTGTGCGCAGGACAGCGCACACGAGCAAGGCGCGACCGAGCCTACATGGACGTATTTACGGCGTCCCCCGCCACCGGACCCACCCCGCCATCCCGCGGATAGCCCGCTTTTGATTTTGACGTTGACGTTGATTCGCCAGGTGCAGGGCGCAGCCCTGCCGGACCACCTCCGGTGGTTGCAGCAGCAACCGAAAAACTCCGCCATGATCAACCGACCCCCACGTCGTACGGCCCGCCCGTTCCGCCAGCCATGCCCGAATACCGCTCCCGCACCTCCACCGCCGGCCGCAACATGGCCGGTGCCCGCGCCCTGTGGCGTGCCACCGGCATGAAGGATGGCGACTTCCACAAGCCGATCATCGCCATCGCCAACTCCTTCACCCAGTTCGTGCCCGGCCACGTGCACCTGAAGGACCTTGGCCAGCTGGTCGCGCGCGAGATCGAACAGGTCGGCGGCGTCGCCAAGGAATTCAACACCATCGCCGTGGACGACGGCATCGCCATGGGCCACGACGGCATGCTGTACTCGCTGCCCAGCCGCGAGATCATCGCCGACGCCGTCGAATACATGGTCAATGCCCACTGCGCCGATGCGCTGGTGTGCATCAGCAACTGCGACAAGATCACCCCCGGCATGCTGATGGCGGCGCTGCGCCTGGACATCCCGGTGGTGTTCGTCTCCGGCGGACCAATGGAAGCCGGCAAGACCAAGCTGTCCGAGCACAAGCTGGACCTGGTCGACGCGATGGTCGTCGCTGCCGATGACAGCGCTTCGGACGAGAAGGTCGCCGACTACGAGCGCAGCGCCTGCCCCACCTGTGGCTCTTGCTCGGGCATGTTCACCGCCAACTCGATGAACTGCCTGACCGAAGCACTGGGCCTGTCGCTGCCGGGCAACGGCACCACCCTGGCCACGCATGCCGACCGTGAAGCGTTGTTCCGTCGCGCCGGCCGCTTGATCGTCGAACTCTGCCACCGCTGGTATGGCGGCGAAGACCCGCGTGCGCTGCCGCGCGGCATCGCCACCCAGGCCGCGTTCGCCAACGCCATGACCCTGGACATCGCCATGGGCGGCTCGACCAATACCATCCTGCACCTGCTGGCCGCCGCGCAGGAAGGCGAGGTCGACTTCGACCTGACCCACATCGATGCACTGTCGCGGCGCGTGCCGCAGCTGTGCAAGGTGGCACCGAACACGCCGAAGTACCACATCGAGGACGTGCACCGCGCCGGTGGTGTGTTCGGCATCCTCGGTGAACTGGATCGCGCCGGCCTGCTGGATACCTCGGTGCCGACCGTGCACAGCGCCACGCTCGGTGAAGCACTGGATCGCTGGGACGTGATGCGCAGCGACAACGACACCCTGCACACCTTCTTCAAGGCGGGTCCCGCCGGCATTCCCACCCAGGAGGCCTTCAGCCAGGCCACGCGCTGGCCGTCGCTGGACCAGGATCGCGCCGAAGGCTGCATCCGTGCGCTGGAACATGCCTATTCGCAGGAAGGCGGGCTGGCCGTGCTGCGCGGCAACCTTGCCGTCGACGGCTGCGTGGTGAAGACGGCAGGCGTGGACGAATCGATCCACGTGTTCGAAGGCAATGCGCGCGTGTTCGAAAGCCAGGACGCCGCCGTGGCCGGCATTCTTGCCGATGAAGTGAAGCCCGGCGACGTGGTGGTGATCCGCTACGAAGGCCCGAAGGGCGGCCCGGGCATGCAGGAGATGCTGTACCCGACCAGCTACCTGAAGTCGAAAGGCCTGGGCAAGCAGTGCGCACTACTGACCGACGGCCGATTCTCCGGTGGCACCTCGGGCCTGTCGATCGGCCACGTTTCGCCGGAAGCGGCCAGCGGCGGTGTGATCGGACTGGTGGAGGATGGTGACCGCATCCGCATCGACATCCCGGCGCGGCGCATCGACCTGCTGGTGGAGGAGGCGACGCTGGTCCAGCGCCGCGCCGACGCCGATGCACGGGGCTGGAAGCCGCGCGCACCGCGCCCACGCAAGGTCACCAGCGCGCTGAAGGCCTATGCCCTGCTGGCCACCAGCGCCGACAAGGGCGCCGTGCGCAACACCGCCCTGCTGGGCGACTGAAGATCGGTAGTGCCGGCCGCTGGCCGGCAACCTCCCTCGTAGTGCGCTAAGGTATCCCAACATCACCGACACGGAGGTTGTGATGACGTCACTTTTCCTCGCACTGGCCGTGGCCATGGGCGCGAGCGCCGAACCACCGCAGGCCCCTGACTGCAGCTACGACCGCGCGGCGATGCTGGCGATGGAACCGGGCATGTTCGACCAGGACATGGACGGGGGCTGGCGCCCGCTGGCCGATCGCGGCTGCACCCAGGAAGCCGCGGACCTGCTGGCCGCCTATGCGGCATTGCCCAAGGCGACGGGCAACACCACCCTCGTCTGGCACGAAGGGCAGCTGCGCGCGGAGCTTGGGCAAACCGCGCAGGCGATTGCGCTGATGCAGCGCACCTACAAGCCGAAGGACACCGACCCCGGCTACTGGAACGCCTACGTGGACGGCACGATCGCGTTCCTGCGGCGTGATCGCAGCGGACTGGAAAAGGCACGTGCCGCGCTGGTCGCGATACCGACGCCACCCACGATGGCGGAGAACATCAAGAGCGGTCGTTTCCACTTCACTACCAAAGGCGGGCAGCAGGTGGATGCCCCTTGGCCGCCGAATCTCGATGTGCTCGATGCCTTCCTGCGCTGCTTCGACCGCGATTACCACAATGCGATGGGCAACCCGGCCTGCCGGAAGCCGGAAGGCGGTTGAGGCTCTCCGCCGGGCATGGCCCGGCGCTACCAGTGCGGGCTCAGCCGATGGTGCGCTTGAACGGCGGCAGCGCGTCGATGATGCGCTTGCCGTAACGGCGGGTCAGCAGGCGCGAGTCGAGGATGATCACCCGCCCGGTGTCGGTGGAGGTGCGGATCAGGCGGCCGGCGAACTGGGTCAGCGTGCGCAGCGCATGCGGGATCGCGATCAGGTTGAACGCATTGAGCCCACGCGCTTCCACCCATTCGCTCAGGGTGGCGGTCTGCGGATCGGTCGGCACCGCGAACGGCACCTGGGTGATCACCACCGTGGTGCAGGCCTCACCGGGAAGATCCAGGCCTTCGCCGAACGAGTTCAGCCCGAACAGCACCGAACCCTCGCCGGCGGCGACACGGCGCAGGTGTTCATCGATCATGCGCGTCTTCGACATCTCGCCCTGCACCAGCACCTGCTTGCGCTTGGCGGCCGGCATCAGGCCCGCCACCTTCTCCATCTTCCAGCGCGAGGTGAACAGCACCATCGAGCCCTTCGTCCAGTCCAGTTCCTTGCCGATGTAGCGCGCCACTTCGCGCGGATGGCCTTCGCGGTCATCGGGCGTGACCGGGAACGGCGGCACGATCAGCTCGGCCTGGTTGGGCAGGTCGAACGGCGAGGACAGCGAGACCATCTCGGCGGTTTCGGGGATGCCGTTGTCGATCGCCAGCGCCTGGAAGTCGCCGCCACCGGTCAGCGTCGCCGAGGTCATCACCACCGAATCCACTTCATCCCACAACAGCTTGCGCAGCACGTGCGCGGCCGACACCGGCGAGCCATGCAGCACCAGGTCGCCATCGCGGGTGGCGGTCACCCAGCGTGCCATCGGGGGCGCGCCTTCCTTGTCCTCGCGGCGCCAGACCTGCCACAGGTTGTACTGCTGCTCGATCATCTCCAGCGCCATGCCGAGGTTGCGCTGCAGGCGCTCGCGCACCGGATCGTCCGGCTTGCCCTTGGCGACCTGCGCGGTGGCGGCGTGCGCCCAGTTGTAGAGGCTGCGGGTATCGTCGGCCAGCGCCTCGATCGGCTCGCGCCAGGCCTCGGGCAGGCGTCCGTTGGCCGCGCGCCACATCGGCTCCTCGTCGGCCGGCGCCGGCATCCATACCGCCTCGACGTGGTCGCGGAACGCACGCAGACCCTTGGCCACGTTGCTGGCCGCGTCGATGGCTTCGTTCGGCAGAAGGTTGCCGAGGCGATCCTTGTCGACCGCGCGGTAGGCACCGGCGATCAGGATCTGCAGGCGGCCGGTGCGCTTGGCCATTTCATCCAATGCCAGGCTGGCCGCGCCCTGGTCGATGGCCACGTTGCCCACGTGGTGGCCTTCGTCGAGCACCAGCAGCATGTCCGACGGCGCGGCGATCATCGGCTGGCCGTTGTCGCTGTCACCAATGGACAGCGCCGACAGCAGCAGCGCGTGGTTGGTGACCACGATCTGCGCATCGCGCACGGTGTTGCGCGAGCGCAGCACCGCGCACTGCGCCGAGTACGCGCAGCGTCGCCCCGCGCAGCCTGAGGCCGGGGTGGTGATGCGGCTGCGCAGGCCAGGACTGATGGTTTCCGGTGCGTTGTCGATGTCGCCGTCCCAGCTGCCGCTGGTGAAGGCCACGGTGAGGCGCTTGGCGATGTCCATCTCGATCGGCGCCAGCGGGCGGTCGAACAGCGGCTGCTCGTCCTCGAACATGCCGTTCTGCGCGCCCTCGCCGTGCGCCTCGGCGGCGTTGCGCGTGCACAGGTAGCGGGTGCGGCCCTTGGCCAGGGCAACGGTCGCCTCCAGGCCGGTGGCCTTGAGGAAGTTCGGAATATCGCGCTCGACCAGCTGCGACTGCAGCGCCACGGTACCGGTGCTGATCACCAGCTTCTTCTTGCTGGCCAGGGCAATCGGCACCCCGGCGGTCAGGTAGCCCAGGCTCTTGCCAACGCCGGTCGGCGCTTCGACCACGCCCACGCCACCGCTGGTGGACAGCGCACGCGACACCACGCCGATCATCTGGCTCTGCGAGCGGCGGGTGGAGAAGCCGGGGGTGTTGGCCTGCAGCGTCGTGTACGCCTTGCGGATCGCGTCCTTCAAGGTGTCATCGAGCTTGCGTGGAGCGGCGACGGTTTCGGTCACGCCAGAACTACCGTAGCGGGGTCAGGCCGGCCATTGTCGCATGGCCGGCCACGGGCTCCGAGGCGCAGGCGCTGAACAGGGTCAGCCGCGTCGCGCGATGGCTGGATGCGCGCCCCGCAACGCTACCGACGCGGCCAAGGCCGCCATCGGAGTCAGGGTGTAGCGGTGCGCTGCCGCAGCAACCGTACCAGTGCCCAGACCAGCAGGACCGTGCCGACGGCATCCAGCATCGCCAGGCCGAAGTGCACCACGCCCAGCACGGTGCTCAGCTGCGAGATCGCGCCGAAGTCACCGTTGCTGACCATCCACATCGGCACCAGGTTGGCCAGCAGGCTGCCCATGCTGGACGCCAGCAACAGCAGCAGGCCGGTCAGCGCGCCGGTACGTGCCGGATCGCGCGGCGCGCCCATCACCCAGACCAGGCCGACGCACAGGGCAATCAGCACCGGCAGGCGCACGCCGACCATGGTCAGCAGGGAGACCATCAGAGCCTGGGTATCCATCGATCAGTCCTGCCCGGCGAAGGCGCCGGCACCGGCGCGCAGCTGCTGGTAGACCTCGTCGGTCTGCGGGCGTACGGCATGCCACTGCAGGAAGCTCTCCGCCGCCTGCTCGACCAGCATGCCCAGGCCATCGACCGTGTTGCGGCACTGCGCGGCGCGCGCCCAGGCCAGGAAGGCGATGGCGGCCTCGCCGTAGTTCAGGTCGACGGCCGTGGTCATCGAATTGACCAGCGACAGCGGCAGCTTGAACTCGGCGTCGCGATCGCGGCCGGCCGAGGTGGCGTTGAGGATCAGTTCGAAATCACCGAGGTCGCGCAGATCGTCCCAGTAGCGGCTGAGCGCGCGGCCCGGCTCGCCCATGGCATCGATCAGTTCATCGGCACGTTCCGGCGTGCGGTTGACCACCACCAGTTCGGTGATGCCGGCATCCAGCAGCGCCGGAGCGACGCTGCGCGCCGAACCACCGGCACCCAGCAGCAGCACGCGGCGGCCGCGCAGGTCCAGGCTGTGGCGGTCGGTGAGGTCGCGCACCAGGCCGATGCCATCGGTGGTGTCACCGTGCCAGCGGTCGCCCTTGCGCAGCAGGGTATTGACCGAGCCGGCGCGGCGCGCGCGTGCGGTCAGCGTAGTGCACACCGAGAACGCCGCTTCCTTGTGCGGTGAAGTGACGTTGGCACCGACACCGCCTTCGGAGGCGAACGCCTCCAGCCCGACCAGGAATGCGTCCGGGGCGAGATCGATGCTGCGGTAGTCGAGGGAGATGCCTTCCTGGCGACCGAACGCCGCATGGATCTGCGGCGACTTCGAGTGGGCGACGGGGTGTCCGAAGACGGCGTAACGATCGGTCATGGAATCCTCAAGCTGGCTAGACTGGTGCTCTTTCGTGCATGGACCTGGATGATGCGTATCGCCCCGACCCTGCTGGTGCTCGCCGCCAGTCTACTCTCTGCCCCGGTGGCGATGGCGTTGAACGAGTACGGCATCGAAGGCATGGGCGTGGTCTCCACCCGTGCCGATGAAGGCCGGGCCACGATCAGCGCCGATGGCCAGCGCATCGTCTTCGCCCGCCGTGGCGAGGCCGGCTGGGGGCTGTGGCAGGCGCGCGTGGTCGACGGCCGCTGGCAGCAGGCGCAGGCGTTGCCGCTGGCGGTGTCCGGCGAGGTGCGCGATCCGTATTTCAGCCGCGATGGCCGCTGGCTGCTGTTCGCCGCAGGCCGCGAGGGCCGGTCGGGGCTGTACCGGGCGGCGATCGCCGCCGATGGCAGCGTGGGGGCGCCGCAAGCGCTGGCAGGCGATGGTGGCCGCCATGAAGAGCGCGGGCCGGCATTGAGCGCGGACGGGCGACAGCTGCTGTTTTCCCGCCAGCAGGGCCGTGGTGCCGGCTGGGACCTGTTCGTGGCCTCGTTGGACGCGCAGGGCGTGCGAGGCCCGGCGACGGCATTGCAGGCATTGAACAGCCCCGCCGATGAAACCGATGGCGACTGGCTGGGCAGCGCTGGCGCGGTGGCCTTCAGCCGGGGCAGGGGTGACACCGCGCAGGTCTGGACCAGCGGTTGTGCATGGACGGGCGCTGCGCTGCAGCCGATCGGACTGTCGTTCAACCAGGCCGGCGGCTGGACCGGTGCGCCGATGGTCGACAACGCCAAGCCGGGCGAAATGATGGTGGCCAGCAGTGCGGCGAAGTCGCCCCGCGCCGGTGGCGTGGATGTATACCGGCTGGCCGTGCCGAAGGTGGCGGCAGTGCCCGCGTGCATGCAGTAGATCCACGCCATGCGTGGATGATGGTTCGGTGGATACCGACCGCCCCCCCCCCCGCTCCGGTAGGTGCCGACCTTGGTCGGCACAGAAACAAAACCGCCAACCAAGGTTGGCGGCTACCAGTAGATCCACGCCATGCGTGGATGGCCCGGGTCCCGGGCCACGGCGCTCAGCGCGACAGCACCTTCGCGCGCTGCTGTTCGTACTCCGCTTCGCTGAGCTGGCCGTTGTCCTTGCGCCGGTTCAGTGCGGCCAGTTCGGCCTGCACGCTTTCCGGCACGGCCTGCTCGCGGGCAACCCGGGCCGCAGCGGAGAGCTGCTCCGGCGGGCGCCGCGCGGCGCGCCAGGCAGCAACGAACACGCCGACGATGATGGCCCCGAACACCAGCGTACCGGTGCCCCAGATCAACCATTGCATCCAACCCATTTCAGGTCCCATCGCGTGTTCCTCCGTCCGTCGTGGGCGCTATTGTCAGCGCTCGCGCAGCCAACGCGCCACCTGCGGCGCGAAATAGGTCAGCACGCCATCGGCGCCGGCACGCTTGAAGCCCAGCAGCGATTCCAGCACGCAGGCGCGCTCGTCCAGCCAGCCGTTGGCGAACGCCGCCTTCATCATCGCGTACTCGCCACTGACCTGGTAAGCGAAGGTCGGAACCCCGAAGGTTTCCTTCACCCGCCGCACCAGGTCCAAGTACGGCATGCCCGGCTTGACCATCACCATGTCCGCGCCCTCCTCCAGGTCCAGGGCGATCTCGCGCATCGCCTCGTCACCATTGGCCGGGTCCATCTGGTAGGTCTTCTTGTCGGCCTTGCCGAGGCTTGCCGCACTGCCCACCGCATCGCGGAACGGACCGTAGAACGCCGACGCGTACTTGGCCGAGTAGGCCATGATGCGCACGTTGAGGTGGTGGTCGGCGTCCAACGCACGACGGATCGCACCGATGCGGCCATCCATCATGTCTGACGGCGAAATGATGTCCGCGCCTGCCTCGGCATGCGACAACGACTGCTTGACCAGCGCTTCGACGGTGATGTCGTTGAGCACGTAGCCCTTGTCATCGATGATGCCGTCCTGGCCGTGCGTGGTGTACGGATCCAGGGCCACGTCGGTCATCACCCCCAGCTCCGGGAAGCGCGACTTCAGCGCGCGGATCGCACGCTGCGCCAGGCCGTCCTCGGCCCACGCCGCCGAGGCGTCCAGCGACTTCTGCGAGGCATCCAGCACCGGGAACAGGTCGATCACCGGGATGCCCAGTTCCAGCGCTTCCTCGGCCACCTTCAGCAGCTCTTCGATCGACAGCCGCTCCACGCCCGGCATCGACGGCACCGCCACGCGACCGGCCGGTTCGTGCACGAACACCGGATAGATCAGGTCGTTGGTGGTCAGCGTGTTCTCGCGCATCAGGCGGCGCGAGAATTCGTCATGGCGCATGCGCCGCGGGCGGTAATGGGGATGAGGCATGGCAGGCTCCGGGGAGTGGCTATTGCAACAGGTAGCCCTGCGGCAGCAGGGGTGCGGGCAACGGGCGTTCGCCGAGGGCGTCGAGCTGGTCGATCTCGATGGTGCGCACCAGCGCGTCCAGCGGCAGGTCGTTCGGCTCCAGGCCGAACGGGTCTTCCATTTCTTCACCCAGCTGGTCCAGGCCGAAGAAGGCGTAGGCCAGCACCGCCGACAGCACCGGCGTGGCCCAGCCCAGCGAGCTGGCCAGGCCGAACGGCAGCAGCACGCAGAACATCCACGCGCAGCGGTGCAGCAGCAGGGTGTAGGCGAACGGCAGCGGGGTGGTCAGGATGCGTTCGCAGCCAGCCTGGATCGAGGACATCGCGTGCAGGCGCTCTTCCAGCTGGACATAAAGAATGGAATCGAGCGTGCCGGCGCGACGGGCCTGGGCCAGTTCGGCGGCGATCATCGCCAGCAACGCATCGGGCACGTTCCCGCGCTGGGCGAGCTGCCCGCGCTGTTCCTCGTCCAGCCATGGCACCGCCGCCAGCGCGACGTCGCGGGCGCGCAGGCGCGCGGCCAGTGCATGGGCGAAGGCGGTGGTCAGGTAGCCGATGCGCTGGCGGCGCGGTGCGTCATCGGCCAGCAGCACCTGTACCTGCCGCGCCAGCGAGCGCGATTCAAACACCAGTTGGCCCCACAGCTTGCGGCCCTCCCACCAGCGGTCGTAGCAGGCGCTGTTGCGGAAGCTGAGGAAGATCGACAGGACCAGGCCGAGCAGGGTGAACGGGGTGACCGAGACGCGCTCGATGCCGATCGGCGGCGCCATTTCCACCACCGCGGCGACCGCGATGGACAGGACGAGGATGGCCAGCACCTTCGGCGCGATGGCCGGAACGATCGAGCCACGCAGGATGTACAGCAGTTGCCAGCCGTGGGGACGGGAACGAATGATCATGGGAGCAGCCGCGCAGGGCGCGGTTCGACAGGCACGCGGGGGGCTCGCGCAGCCGCCCATTCTACTCCCTGCCCGGCCGGCGGCCGTGTCCCTGCGACGCCCGGTCGCACCGGCCCGGCCGGCTCAGATCACGCCGCCGCCCAGCCCCAGGCGGAGGATGCCGACCACCACCACGATGCCGTTCAGGATCAGCCCGGTCCACGCCCGGCCGCGCTTGCTGGGGTGGGTGAACAGGATGCCGAGCGCGGCGATGATCGCGCCGACCGCGGCGAACGGGATCAGGAACCAGTTGCCCCAGCCCAGCAGCGGTATCAACGCCAGGATCATCCACAGCAGCGCCAGCACGCCCCACAACAGACTGATCACACCCATAGCGCCCTCCCGTGGTTGTTCATGCGCCAACCATAGCCGTTCCCGGCAGCGCCGCCTACCGCCGTTGCCGTCAGCCTCACCGGCCCCGTGCTAGCGTGCGGCCATGGGTCGAGCCCCGATGTTGGCGCCGATTCAGAGTGCCCGGCTGATGATCCGAACCAGTCCTACAGGGGTATACGCCATGAACATCCGTTGGGTCGCCTTGGCGGCCATGCTGCTGACCGTTGCCGGTTGCGCCAGTACCTCCAAGGTCATGCTGGGCCGCGCCCGCGCGCCGATCGATCCGTCCCAGGTGCAGATCTATTCGACGCCGCCCGCCGGTTCGCAGGAAATCGCCCAGCTGGAATCGTCTTCGGCGGTGGGCTTCGGCACGCAGGGCCAGACCGATGCCGCCGTGGCTCGCCTCAAGCGCGAAGCGGCGGCACTGGGTGCCAACGGCGTGATCCTGATGGGCGTGGGCAGCAGTGGCTCGCCGGTCGGCATGTCGGTGGGTGCCGGCAGTTACGGTTCGCACGTGGGCGGCGGCGTGGGCATCGGCATACCGACGACGCAGAAGCGCGCCGCCGGCGTGGCGATCTGGGTACCGGATCCGGCGCCGCCGGCACGCCTGCCGACGCAGACGATCACCCCGCAGCGCTGACGTGGCGGTAGTGCCGGCCGCTGGCCGGCAACCGCAGGCAAAGGCAATGCCGGCCAGCGGCCGGCACTACCGGTCAGTTCTTCCTGTATTTCGGGACGAACTGCTGCTGCACGGCTTCGGCCAGCTGGTCCGGCGGCAACAGGCCCTGGTCGAGCAGGAAGTTGTTGAACGCCAGGCGGTCGAACTTCGCGCCCAGTGCCAGCTCGGTCTGCATGCGCAGTTCGAGGATGCGGGTGTAGCCGTAGAAGTAGCTGCCCGCCTGGCCCGGCATGCGCACCATGTAACGGTCCAGTTCCTGGGTGGCCATCGCCTTGGACAGACCCACCTGCTCGATCAGCACGCGCTCGCCGTTGGCACGGTCGGTCAGGCCGAGATTGAGCATCGGGTCCAGCATCGCGCGGGCGGCACGCAGCAGGCGGAACTGCAGCGCGATCATCTGCCCGTGCAGCGGCTCGTACGGCACCATCTCCGCCTCGGCATACAGCGCCCAGCCTTCCACGTTCACCGAATTGAACGCGAACATCGTGCGCGCCAGCGACACGCCACGCTCGACCATCGCGGTGAACTGCAGCTCGTGGCCCGGGCGGCCTTCATGCGCGCTCAGCGTCCAGGCCGCCGAACCGAAGTTGAAGTCGTCGTACTGCGCACCCGCACCGGCAGCCGGGTTGCCCAGCGGCAGCACGAAGGTGCCCTGCTGCCCGGTGTTGTTGACCAGCGGCGCAGGCAGGAAGTGCGGTGCCGGGCTGGCAGCGCTTTCGGCGGCCGAGCCCAGGCGCATCTGCATCGCGCGCTGCGGCACGTCGACGATGCGGTGTTCGCGGATCAACGGATCGATGGCATCGATCACCTTGCGGTAGTGGCCTTCAAGCTGGTCATCGGCAATCTTCTCGCCCTTCAGCGCGCGGATCACCGCCACCGGGTCGCTCGGATCACTGACCTTCAGGCCCTTCTCTTTCACCACCAGCGGCGCCAGCTGGCGCATCGCCGAGCGGGTTTCCATGAACTCCAGCTGCGCGCGCTGCATCAGCAGCTTCGGGTCGATATCAATGCCGACCTGCTTGAGCTGATAGGCGTACAACGGAGCCGGCAGGCGCGCATCGGCACGTGCCTTCGGCAGCACCTCCTTGCGGGTCCATGCAGCGTAGTCCTTCATCTGTGCGGCAAGCGCCTTCATCGCCTCGTCGGCACCAGCGACCTGGTACTTCTTCAGCAACGACTCGATGCCGGTGATGTAGGTCTCGACGTTGTCCAGCGACTGCTGCACTTCGATCTTCGTCGGCTGCAGCAGCGTGCTGTCCTTCAACCGCTCTTCGTAACGCTGGCGGGCCAGCGTGGTGAACGCGGTGCCGCCCGGCTGCAGGCCCGCATACGCCTTGAGGCGATCGACCGCCTTGGCCCGGCGCTCGGCCGGCACCTGGTCGGACAGCAGCAGGTTGAGGCCGCTGAACACGCTCTGCGGCGCATCACGCCACGGCAGCAGGTACTTCTGGTTGAGCTCGCTGCCTTCGATGCTCTGGTTGGCGGCGGCGATCATGATCTCCAGGTCCTGGCGGACGTTGGGATCCTTCTCGCTGGCCAGCTTGGCCTTCAGTTCGTCGCGGGCCTTGGCCATCGCGGCGCGGTAGCGCTGGTCGTTGTCCGGGCCGAGGTCGGCGACCTTGTCGTCATAGCCGGGCACGCCGAAGAAGCCGGTCTCCTCGGGCTGGAACGGGCCTTGGGCGTCCAACAGGATCTGCGCCAGCGCGTTGCTGCGCGCGACCCAGGCCGGGCTGGCCGGCGTGGAGGCCTTGGCGGCCGGTGCGGCCAGGGCCGGTGGGGCCGACAGCAGCGGGGCGGCGGTCAGGGCCAGGGCGACGGCAAGCGCGATCGGCTTCATGGAGCACTCCAGGACAGGGTTGCCCGCACCCTACGCGCTCACGGCGGTGGCGACAATCGGCCGGAGGTCACGCCATCTACAACGCTGCCGTCAGCGCGCATTCGCCACGATCGCGACAGGCCTGCAGTTCGCATTCGCCGGCCGCCTCGGCATCATCCAGCGCGCTCAGGTCGAAGGTCTGCTTGTCTTCGGCCAGCACGTACATCACCGGGTAATCCCACACGTCGTCGCTGCGGGTGCCCTTCACGAACAGGCGGCCGTGCGCATGCGGTCCTTCCAGCGCCACGGTCAGGCCAACGTCGCGCTCGCCGTTGATGGCGGTCTGCATGCTGCCCAGCGGCAGCGTGCCGGCCTGCAGCGGTTCCCCGAACACCTGCACCAGTTCGACGCTGCAGCCGGCGCGGCGCATGGCCTCGCGCATCGGCGCACTGTCGTGCGCGGCCTCGGTCCAGCGCAGCAGGCTCCAGGCGATGGCGCCGCCCAGTGCGGCCAGGAACAGCAGCACCGCCAACGGCATCGCCCAACGCCAATGCCGGCACCACCAGCCGGAAGCCAGGGTGGAGGGCGCAGGAATCGGCGGCGGCAGGGTCATGGGCGGGCTCCTTCCCGGATGATGATCAAGGTTTCAGGCAACGCCCCAGGAAAGCTTCGGCAACGCGGTAGCGATGCAGTGCGTCGGCACCGGACAGGCCGTGCTTGGCACCGGGGTAGGTCATCAGTTCAAACGGCTGGCCGCGCTTCTGCAGCGCGCTCATCAGGCTGGTCGAATTGGTGAACAGCACGTTGTCGTCGGCCATGCCGTGGATCAGCAGCAGCGGCGAGCGCAGGCCCTCGATGTGGGTCAGCACGCGTGCTTCGCGGTAACCGGCGTCGTTGCGCGACGGCAGGTCCATGTAGCGCTCGGTGTAGTGGCTGTCGTACAGGCCCCAATCGGTGACCGGTGCGCCGGCCACGCCACAGGCGTAGCTGTCCGACGCCTTGGCCAGCAGCATCAGGGTCATGTAGCCGCCGTTGGACCAGCCCTGCACGCCGATGCGCGCCGGGTCCACCCACGGCTGCTGCTTCAGCCAGGCCACGCCGCGCAGCTGGTCGGCCACTTCCACCGTGCCCTGCTTGCCATACAGCGCGCCACCGAAGTCACGGCCGCGGCGCGGGGTACCGCGGTTGTCCAGCGAAAACACCACATAGCCCTGCTGGGCCAGGTACTGGTTGAACAGATGGTCGCCACGGCCAGGCCAGCTGTCGGTGACGGTCTGGCTGGCCGGGCCGCCATACACGTACACCGCCACCGGATAGCGCTTGGCCGGATCAAAGCCTGCCGGCTTGATCACGCTGTAGTTCAGCGGCGTCCTGCCGTCGGCCGCGGTGAGCGTGCCGAATTCGACCGGGCGCTGCGCGTCGCGGTAGCGTGCATACGGATGCTTGGGATCGGCCAGATCGTTCTCGACCAGGGTGGCGATCTTCTCGCCATTGGCGCGGAACAGTTCGATCTGCGGCGGCGTGCTGTTGTTGGACCAGCTGTCCACGTACACGCTGGCGTTGCGCGCGAAGCTGGCGCTGTGCATGCCTGGCGCCTTCGACAGGCGCTGCGGCTGGCCACCCTGCAGCGGGACGGCGTAGATCTGGCTTTCGCGCGCCGATTCGATGCCGGCACGGAAGTACGCCAGGCCGGCCTTTTCATCGACCGCCAGCAGTTCATCCACCGACCAGTTGCCGTGGGTCAGCGCGGTGGCCTTGCCCTTGCTGTCGATGCGGTACAGATGCTGGAAGCCAGTGCGCTCGGACGACCACAGCACGCTGCCGTCATCGAGGAAACGCAGGCTGTTGTGCAGCGGCACCCAGGTCGGGCTGGTCTCGTGGGCCAGCACGCGCTGCTGGTTCGAGGCCAGGGTGACTTCCACCAGGTCGAGCTTCTTCTGGTCGCGCGACTGGCGCTGGAAGCTCAGGTGCTGCGGATCGCGCCAATCGACGCGGGCCAGGTAGATGTCCTGTTCCTTGCCAAGGTCGATCCACTGCGTCTGCGCATGTTCGGCCGGCGAGATCACGCCCAGCTTCACCTGCACGTTGGCATCGCCGGCGGCCGGGTAGCGCTGTTCGATCACATCGGTGCGGTCGGCATAGACCTCGTAACGCTTCTGCACCGGCACCGGGCTTTCATCGATGCGGGCGTAGGCGATGGCCGAATCGTCGGGTGCCCACCAGTAACCGGTATGGCGATCCATCTCTTCGTCGGCGACGAATTCGGCGATACCGTTGCCGATGGTCGTGCTGCCATCACCGGTCAGCTGCATCTGCTTTCCGCTGGCCAGGTCGATCACCCACAGGTTGCGGCCGCGGATGAAGCTGACGAAGCCGCCCTTGGGCGACAGCTTGGCGTCGGTGGCAAAGCCTTCGCCGTGGGTCAGCTGGCGCACCGCAGCCTTGCCTTCCTGCTTGAGGTCGTACAGGTACAGCTCGCCGCCCAGCGGGAACAGCAGGCGCTGCGCGTCCGGCGACCACTGGTAGTCGACGATGCCGGTCATGGCGGCGATGCGCTGGCGCTCGCGGCGGGCCTTTTCCTCGTCGCTGAGGGTTTCGGTGCCGGGCAGCACCACCTTCGAATCCACCAGCAGGCGGGTCTGGCCGCTGCCGATGTCATAGCTCCACAGGTCCAGCTGGTTGCGGTCGCTGTCCTTGCCGCGCAGGAAGGTCACGCGCGAACCATCCGGCGCCACCTTCGGCTTCATCAGGGTCGGGCCGGACAACGGCAGCGGACCGGTGATGGCTTCCAGGGTGAGTTTTTCAGCGTGGGCGACTGTACTGGTGGCAAGCATGAGGGCGAGCGAGGCGAACAGATGGCGCATGGAGGGTCCCGGCAAACGGCAGGTCCGCCACCGCGACAGGCGCGGGACGGTCAGCCTCCATCCTAACCAAGCCGGTGCTGGAAGACAGCATGACCTTCTGCCCATGGCAGGGACCGAGCAAAGCACATCCGCCGGGCATGGCCCGGCGCTACCGTTGGCGGGCTGGGTAGCGCCGGGCCATGCCCGGCGAGCGCAGCGGCCTGCGCTGAATCCTCAGCGCTTGCCGAACAGGTGCCTGCGCTCTTCGTCGCTGAGCGGCTTGCCCGCGTCCGGGTTGACCTGCTGGCGCAGCGCATAGGCGCGCTGGGTCGCCGGGCGGGCGGCGATGGCCTGGTGCCAGCGCTTGAGGTTCGGGAACGCGTCGAAGTCCGCCGGCAGCTTGTCGTAGGCGCCAACCCACGGGTAGCTGGCCATGTCGGCGATGGTGTACTCCTCGCCGGCCAGGAAGGCGTGCTCGGCCAGGCGCTTGTCCATCACCCCGTGCAGGCGGCGCACTTCATTGTCGTAGCGCTCGATCGCGTACGGGATCTTCTCCGGCGCGTATACATTGAAGTGGCCCATCTGCCCGCTCATCGGGCCCAGCCCGGCCATCTGCCAGAACAGCCATTCCAGGGTGGTGACGCGGCCACGTGGGTCGGCTGGCAGGAAGCGGCCGGTCTTCTCGGCCAGGTACAGCAGGATCGCACCGGACTCGAACACGCTCTGCGGGGCACCGCCGTCGGCCGGGGCGTTGTCGACGATGGCCGGCATCTTGTTGTTGGGGGAAATGGCCAGGAATTCCGGCTTGAACTGGTCGCCCGAACCGATGTTGACCGGATGGATGCGGTACTCCAGGCCGGCTTCTTCCAGCAGCAGGGTCACTTTGTGGCCGTTCGGGGTAGGCCAGTAATACAGGTCGATCATGGCGGCGGCTCTGGGGTACGGAAAGGAACCTGAAGTCTAGTGCGTGCGTTGGCTTGGCACCGTCATGGCGGGCCGGTAACCTCGCCTCTCCCCCGAAACGCAGCATCCTCCGCATGAGTGCAAACCGTCCGCCGCTCTCCCCGCTGTCCACCCTGATCTTCGCCTCGCGCTGGCTGCAGCTGCCGCTGTACCTGGGTTTGATCGTTGCCCAGTGCGTCTATGTGTTCCTGTTCGGCAAGGAACTGTGGCACCTGATCTCGCACTCGGTGTCGATGGGCGAGCAGCAGATCATGCTGATCGTGCTGGGCCTGATCGACGTGGTGATGATCTCCAACCTGCTGGTGATGGTGATCGTCGGCGGCTATGAAACCTTCGTCTCGCGCCTGCGCCTGGAAGGCCACCCGGACCAGCCGGAATGGCTGAGCCACGTCAACGCCAGCGTGCTGAAGGTGAAGCTGGCGATGGCGATCATCGGCATCTCCTCGATCCATCTGTTGAAGACGTTCATCGCCACCGGCGCGCTGGGCGGTATCCCTCTGTGCACCCCGGAGCAGATGAGCGTGGCTGCCGCCAACATCGGCGTGGCGCGCTGCTCGATGCTGACGGCCGACGGCGTCCTCTGGCAGACCATCATCCACTGCGTGTTCATCCTGTCGGCCATCGGCATCGCGTGGACCGACAAGCTGATGTCCGGCAGCCACGACAAGGCTGAGAGCCACGGCAAGTCTGCCGTCCATTGATCCCAATCCCGGTGGCGGTACCTGTGCCGCCACCGGCCCGCTATGCCTGCCCTTGTGCGCAGGTGAGGCCGGGATGCTAGATTGCACCCTCGCTACAGGCGACGGTGACGCTGGGAAACGTCCCCCGCCACGCCCGGACCTTGCGTCCCGGCCATGCGTATCTACGTTTTTCGTAACGTCGTCTTCTTAGAGGGGAGCAGGATGTCGCACGTCGCAATGATCGCTGCCGCGCGCCGGTGGTTGCCGGTCGCTCTGGCTTTGGCCCTGGCTGCCTGCTCGGGCAAGGATGAAACACCGGCTCCGGCCGCGCAGGGCGCCGCCGCCCCTGCCGCTGCAGCACCAGCCGCACCGGCAGTGGCCGCCAAGGTGCAGTCGATGGGTACCGAGCAGCTGCGCGAATCGGCCAGCCAGGCACTGCGCGAGAACCGCATGTACGCCCCGGCCGGCGACAACGCCATCGAGTACTACCTGGCACTGCGCGACAAGACGCCGGACGATGCCTCGGTGAAGAGCGCGCTGACCGATCTTCTGCCCTACACCCTGATCGCCGCCGAGCAGCATCTGGGCCGCGAGGATTTCACTGAAGCGCAGCGGCTGGTCGCCCTGATCGAAAAGGTCGATGCCTCGGCCCCGGCCCTGCCGCGCCTGAAGGAAGGCCTGACCAAGGGCGTGCAGGTTGCCGCCAAGCGCACCGAAGACGAGACCGAGAAGGTCAAGAAGGACGCTGAAGACCGCACCAAGCAGCTGGCCGAGCAGCAGCGCCTGACCGAACAGCGTGCCAAGGAAGCCGAAGCGGCCAAGCAGATTGCTGCGCAGCAGGACGTTGCCCGCCGTGACAGCGAGCGCCAGGAAGCCGAGCGCCAGGCTGCCGCGCGTCGCGATGCCGAGCAGAAGCAGCAGCAGGCCGCTGCGCAGCAGGCCAACGCCGCCCGCCAGGCCGCGACCGCCGCTGCGCCAAGCCTGCGCCCGGTCAGCACGCCAGCCCCGCGTTACCCGGCCGAAGCACTGCGTTCGGGTACCTCCGGCGAAGTCCTGGTGGAGATCACCGTCGGCACCGACGGCTCGGTGACCAATGCGCGCGTACTGCGCGCCACGCCATCGCGTGTCTTTGATCGCGAAGCCCTCAACGCGGTCAAGCGCTGGCGCTTCGAGCCGGTCACGGCCCCGGTCACCACCCGCCGCACGCTGGTGTTCGCACCGGGCGGCTGATGCCCAAGGCGGTAGCGCCGGGCCGCGCCCGGCGGTTCTGGAGCAAGGCCCGGCATGTCCGGGCCTTGTGCGTTTCAGGCTGCGCTGTCGATCAACCGTTGCAGCGCAGGATCACGCGCGGTCAGCACCTGGAACAGGCCCAGCGCGTGCAGCCCGGGCAGCAGGCCGCGCAGATCAGCTTCGGCGGCGGCACGGAGGTCGGCATCACGGGCCGGGTCCTGCCACTCCCGCACGGTGGCGAGAAAGGCGCCGACGCTGCCCTTGCGTACGGTGAGGCCGCTCACCTGCACCTCGTTCTGGTGGTCGGGAAGGATGTCGTGCGGCTGCATGGCGTGCTCCTGGGAGGTGGACGCCCAGTGTCGACGCTCGCCACCGGCGGTTCTGCCGTATAACTGCCAATGGATATGGCAGAACAGACATTCCAGACACCACTGATCGACCCTGCGTTGGCTGAGGCCAGCGGCGGGCCGGCCCTGCTCGGCACGCAGCTGGCGATGCCGGGTTCACGGCGCACCGCCCGCCACCAGCACGCGCGCGGGCAACTGCTGGGGGCCCACACCGGCCTGTTGCGGATCGAGGTGGGCGACACCCACTGGCTGCTTCCGGCCGGGCACGTGGCGTGGCTTCCGCCGCAGCACCCGCATGCACTTTCCAGCATCGGCAGCTTCGATGGCTGGAGCCTGTACTTCAGCAAGGAGGCCTGCGCGGACCTGCCCCCCGCACCGCGCATCTTCCAGCCCAGCGACCTGCTGCAGGTGGCGGTGCCGCGGGCACTGCAGTGGTGCGGGCAGGCGTTGGATGCGCGGCAACAGCGCTTGGCCGGGGTGATCGCCGATGAGATCGCTGCAGGCACGCCGTTGCCACTTGCGCTGCAGCAACCCAGCGACCGCCGCCTGCGCCGCATCGCCGCCGCCCTGGCACGTGTGCCACATGACACCCGCACCGTCGAGGACTGGGCAGCCGCCAGCGGCCTGTCCAGTCGCAGCCTCGCCCGCCGCTGGCAGGCCGAAACGAACATGACCCTGACCCGCTGGCGGCAGCGCCTGCGCGTGCTGCTGGCCCTGCCGCGATTGCTGGCCGGTGAATCCGTCACTACCGTGGCGCTGTCATTGGGCTACGACACGCCCAGCGCTTTCATCGCGGTATTCAAGCGCGAGATGGGAGTGACGCCGGCGCGGTATGCAGACGGAAACGCTTCACAGCGCTGAAATGCACGAGGCCCGGCATGACCGGGCCTCGTTTCACATCCGCCGGGCATGGCCCGGCGCTACCGGCTCCACTCAGCCGGAAATCGCCAGCCGCTCGTTGTGGTAGCGGCGCACGGCGGCGAACCACAGCACGGCGGCCAGCGCCAGGCTGGCGCCGAGGTAGATCGCCCAGATGGTCGGGCTGATGTCCTCGTGGCGGATCACCTTCAGCAGCATCTGGTTCTGCGACAGGAACGGCACCGCGTACTGCCACAGCTCGCTCTTCACCGGGTAAGCCATCAGCGCGTAGCCGGGCAGCATCGGCAGCAGCACCAGCCAGGTCATGTGGCTCTGCGCTTCCTTCATGCTCTTGGCCGCGGCCGAGAGGAAGGTCAGCAACGAGGTGCCGATCAGCAGCATCGGCACCATCACCAGCAGCATCTGCAGCATCGAGCCGATGTTCATGTTGAGCTGCCGGCCGACGTTGCCGGGCGCGATCTGTGCGCTGGCCTTGAACGCGATCAAGGTCAGCAGCAACGAGGCGAAGCCGACCACGCAGGCGGCGGCGATCTTGCCGCTGACGATGGCACTGCGCGACCCCGGGGTCGCCAGCAACGGCTCCAGCGATTGCCGTTCGCGCTCGCCGGCGGTGGCATCCATCACCAGGTAGGCGCCACCGATGAACGAGGTCAGCGTCAGCAGCACCGGCAGCAGCATCGACAGCATCATGCCGCGCTTGGCCTCGGCACTGGCCATGTCCTGGGTGGCCACATCCAGCGGTCGTGCAACCTGGGCGTCGACGCCACGCGCCATCAGTCGCAGCGCACCAACCTGGCCGTTGTAGGTTGCCAGGGCCGCCTGCAGCCGCGCACTGGGCACTTCGGCGGCACGACGGGTGCTGTCACGGATCACTTCCACCAGCGCGGGCTTGCCATCGGCCCAGTCCTTGCCGAACTCAGGGCTGATGCGCAGGGCGACGTCGATCTCCTGCGAGCGGATCGCTTCGGCCAGATCCTTCGGTGCCGGCGCGGCGTTCAATCCCTGCGCCGCCAGGAAGCGCACCAGGTTCGGCGCATTCTCCGCACCGATGGTCGGGATCTGCAGCGGCTGTTCGATCTGGATGCGCACGCGGCTTTCAGCCAGCTTGCCCATGCCCAGGATCAGCAGCGGGTACAGCACGGGGCCGAACAGCAGGGTCAGCAGCAGTGTGCGGCGGTCACGCGAGAGGTCGCGCAGTTCCTTGCGCATCACCGTCATCAGGGTCGACATCATGCTCATGCGTGCAGGCCCTCTTCGCTGCCGATCAGTTTCACGAACGCATCCTCCAGGTTGGGCTCGCCGGACTGCGCGCGCAGTTCATCGGCACTGCCGGCGGCCATCACCGTACCCTTGGCGATGATCACGATGTGGTCACACAGCGCGCCGACCTCCTGCATGATGTGGCTGGACAGGATCACGCAGCGCCCTTCCTCGCGCAGGCCCAGCAGGAAGCGGCGCAGCGCGCGGGTGGTCATCACGTCCAGGCCGTTGGTGGGTTCATCAAGGATCACGTTGCGCGGGTCGTGCACCAATGCGCGGGCAATGGCGGTCTTGGTGCGCTGGCCCTGCGAGAAGCCATCGGTCTGCCGATCGAGGATGTCGGCCATGTCCAGCGCATGCGACAGCACCTCGATGCGTTCGCGGATGCGCGACGCCGACAGGCCATGCAGCTCGCCGAAGTAGGCGATGTTCTCGCGTGCGGTCAGCCGCTTGTAGACGCCACGTGCATCCGGCAGCACGCCGAGGTGGCGACGCACTTCCACCGGATCGCGGGCCGCGTCGATGCCATCGACGGTGATGCTGCCTTCATCGGGCGTCATCAGCGTGTACAGCATGCGCATGGTGGTGGTCTTGCCGGCGCCGTTCGGCCCGAGCAGGCCGGTGATGCGGCCATCCTCGGCGCGGAAGCCGACATCGGCCACCGCCTGGATGCGACCGGTGCGGGTATTGAAGGCCTTGTGCAGGTTGTCGGCGACGATCATGGGGCCCATCCGTTGAACGAGGTGAACGCCGGCACGTAGCTCAGCGTGTCCAGGCAGCTGGCATCCAGCGCCTTGGCATCGGTGGTGTCGATGAACTGGCCGAGCAGGCGTGGCATGCAGCCGGCGGTGAGGGTGCCGTGGCCTTGGCCGCGGGCAACCAGCGCGCGTCCCTTCGGCAGGCCCTTGAGCACCTGCTCGGCGTAACGCGGCGGCGTCACCGGGTCCAGTTCGCCGGATAGCAGCAGCACTGGCAGGTCGCTGTGCAGCGGCACTGCCGCAGCCGCCGCAGCCGGTTGGTGCGGCCACACCGGGCAGGCGGCGAAGAACGCGCGCGCCACTTCCGGGCCGACCAGGCTGTCGCTGCTTTCGACCGGCGCCTGGTAGCGCGGAGCGTCTTCGCTGCAGATCACCGACCACTGCATGCCGCGGTTGATCTGGAAATCCATGCTGCGGGTCGCACCGCGCGCCAGCGACGCCAGTGGTGCATAGCGACCCTGTGCCGCTTCATCCAGCACCAGCGGCAACAGCGAGGAGTACTGCGGTACGTAGGAGAAGGCGAACGCCAGGCCGACCACGCTGTCCGGGGTCAGCACGTCCTGCCGCGGTGCGTTGGTGCCGGGGTCGCGGTAGTCGACCGTGACCGGCGCGCGGCGCAGGGTTTCCACCACGCTGCGCAGCTGCGCACGGGTGTCGACCGGGAAGCGCTTGCTGCAGACAGCATCCTTGCGGCACTGCTCGGACTGCAGGGTGATCGCGTTGTCGAAGGTCGTGGCGAAATCGCCGCCGACCACCAGCTCGTTCGGTACCACGCCATCGATCACGATGCTGCGGGTGTGCTGCGGGTACGCGGCCGCGTAGCGCTGGGCAACGCGGGTGCCGTACGAGCCACCGACCAGGTTCAGCGTGTTGGCGCCCAGCGCCTGGCGTACCGCGTCCAGATCGGCGATGGCTTCGGCGGTGGTATAGAAGCGCGGATCGGCACGGCCCTTCAGCGACGCAGCGCAGCGCTCCGCGTACTCGCGCAGCAGCGCCTCGCTGGGCGCAGCGTCTTCATCCATCGGCAGCTCCTTGCCGTCCGCGCCCAGGCAGCTGAGCGGATTGGAGCCGCCGGTACCGCGCTGGTCGATCAGGAAAATGTCGCGCTGCTTGCGCACCTGGCGCAGTGCCGTATCGACGATGACGGCCACCTCGCTGGCCGCCTGGCCAGGCCCGCCGGCCAGGAAGAACACCGGGTCCGGCAGGCCCGAACCGCTGTTGCCCGACTCCAGCCAGGCCACGCGCAGATCGATCCTGCGGCCATCCGGCCTGCTCCGGTCTTCGGGCACCTGGAACGTCGCGCACTGCGCCTCGACGTTGGCATTGGCGCCTTCGGTGGCCAGCGTGCAGGGGCGGAAATCGATCTGGCCGTAGCGGCGGCTGGGTGTATCGCCCGCGCCGTCGGACCCTGCCTGCGGCGGTGCACTGCAGCCGGCAATCAGCATGCTGGCCAGCAACCCGGCCCGCGCGAAATGGTGTCTTTGCATCGTGCGTAATTCCCCTGGGGATGTTCCTGTCCACCACGACGGTGTGCCGCGGCAGATGTGACCAATCGAATGTGACCCAACTTACACGCGCCGGACGCTGGCGGCGACAGGCGGATGTCCTGGGCCGGCGTCGGCACGGCCACCAGGCGATTGCGACCCTCGGCCTTTGCCCGGTACAGGGCGGTATCGGCCAGCGCGATCAGGTGGCGGAAAATGGCGAGCAGGCGGCCCGTGGCGCCGGCAGAATGCGCGCAGAACCCGGAGACACTCCATGCATCCGTGGCAACTCAGTGGCATCGACCACCAGCCGTTCGAGGCGCTTTTCGAATCCAGCGACGATGCGCTGGCCGCGCGGGGAATCGTGCGCCGGCGCGCCGGCGACAGCGGCGGCTACCCCTGCAGGGTCAGCCTGACCGACGCGCCTGCCGGTGCAGAACTGCTTCTGCTGCCCTACACACACCTGGCCACGCATTCGCCATACCGCGCCTCGGGCCCGATCTTCGTGCAGCGCGGTGCAACCCGCTGCGTGCTGCCAGCGGGCGTGGTACCTGCCTACGTGCAGCGGCGGCTGATCTCGGTGCGCGCCTATGACAGCGCGGACTTCATGCTGAGCGGCCTGGTCTGCCAGGGCACCGAGGTTGCCACGCACCTGGACCGGCTGTTCGCCGATACAACGGTGGCCTTCGTGCAGCTGCACAACGCAGGACATGGATGCTTTTCGTGCCAGGTGGATCGGGTCGGCCCCCCCGCGGCAATGACGTTGCACGGGAACGTGATCGTCGCCGCGCCGCAGGCGTGACCGCCAGCGTGTTCGTTCAGTGTGGCGTGAAGCCTGCGGGAAGGGCTTCACACACGTAGTCACGGATCGGCATTGACGTGGTTTCCCACTGCGTGTTGCAGCTCGATACTCGCGGCGGTACCGCTCATCGTCCGTCGCGCGATACGGCGTGGGTGCTGCGGTCACCGCTCCCTTCGACGACCACAAGGATGCGCCATGTCTCTGCGATACACCCCATTGCTGTTGGCCACCGTCTTCGTTGGCGCCGGTGTTGGCGTTGCCGGCAACGCCGCTGCACACGGCACGATGATCACCCCGGTCAGCCGCGTCTATGCCTGCTTCCAGGGCAACCCGGAGAACCCCACCAACCCGGCCTGCGCGGCCGCCAAGGCAGTGGCCGGCTCGCAGGCGTTCTACGACTGGAACGGCATCAACCAGGCCAACGCCAACGGCAACCACCAGGCCGTGGTGCCCGACGGCAAGCTGTGCAGCGGCAACAACCCGACCTTCCGCGGCCTGGACCTGGAGCGCAGCGACTGGCAGACCACACCGATCCAGCCCGATGCGAACGGCAGGTTCACCTTCGTGTTCAAGGCGACCGCCCCGCACGCTACGCGCGACTGGAAGTTCTTCGTCACCCGCGCCGGCTGGCAACCGGGCAGCCCGCTGCGCTGGGCCGACCTGCAGGAATTCTGCTCGCTGGGCAACACGCCGCTGTCGGCCGATGGCACCTACAAGCTGCAGTGCACGCTGCCGCAGCGCAGCGGCCAGCATGTGATCTACAACACCTGGCAGCGCGCCGATTCCACCGAAGCGTTCTATACCTGCATGGACGTGCGCTTTGAAGGCGGCGGCGGTACCACGCCGGTGCCGCAGTGGCAGGATGCCGGGCCGGTGACTGCACGTACCGAGCTGCCGGTGGGCACCACCCTGGCGCTGCGTGTGTTCAATGCCAACGGCAACGACGTGGAACGCGTGGAAGCCACCTTGGCCGCAGGCCAGAACACGCCGGCGCAGTGGCCGTTGGCGCTTGCGCGCAAGGTCAACGCCAGTGCCCAGCATGCGCGCGTCGGCGTACTCAGCAACGGCGCGATCACGCCCACCGCCTCGGCCACCGACAACCGCGTGTACCTGAAGGATGGCAATCGCTTCCAGCTGGACACCAAGGTGCCAGATCCGGGTACACCGTCACCCGGCGGTGATTTCGACCATGTGTATCCGGCCGGTATCGGCAGCTACGTGCCCGGGCAGACCGTGGTGAAGAGCAGCGACGGCAAGCTGTACGCCTGCCGCCCGTTCCCGGAAGGCGCGTGGTGCAACGTCAATGCCGAGGCGTACCGGCCGGGTGTGGGTTCGGCCTGGCGCGATGCCTGGGTGCCGTACTGAGTGACTGAGTGACTGAGCGGGGGCGGCGCGCGTGTGCCGCCCCGCTTCTGCAATGGGGCAGAGGCAGGCCTGCGGGTCCGGCTTGAAGTGTTAACCCGTTCGCGCAGGCACTGCACATCCCGTCGCAGCCTGCAGCTTTTCGGAATCGTTGAATGGTTGGCGCTGTGCATCGTGTGGAGACTCGCTGGACCTTCCACCGTCCACAGGACCCCATCATGCAACCGCTCAATCGACTTGCTCTCGCGGTGGCTGCCATCGCCAGCCTGGGCGCCTCTGCCAGCGCGCTGGCACACGGCACCATGTCCAAACCCACCAGCCGGGTGTACGCCTGCTACCAGGGCAATCCAGAGCAGCCGACCAACCCCGCCTGTGCTGCGGCCAAGGACATCGGCGGCGCACAGCCCTTCTACGACTGGGCCGGCATCAACCAGGCCAATGCCAATGGCAACCACCAGGCAGTCGTTCCCGACGGCGAGCTGTGCAGCGGTGGCAACAGCAAGTACCGCGGCCTGGATCTGGACCGGTCCGATTGGTCGACCACGCCGATCCGCGCCGATGGCAACGGCCGTTACACCTTTGAATTTCTTGCTTCTGCCCCGCATGCCACCCGCGAATGGAAGTTCTACGTCACCCGCGATGGCTGGCAGCCGGGCAGCCCGCTGCGCTGGGCCGACCTGCAGGAGTTCTGCACGCTGGGCGACGTCCCGTTGTCCGCGGGCGGTGTCTACAAGCTGGACTGCCCACTGCCCCAGCGCAGCGGCCAGCACCTGATCTACAACACCTGGCAGCGCTCGGATTCGGCCGAGGCCTTCTATACCTGCATGGACGTGCGTTTCGAGGGAGGCGGCGGCGTCGAGCCGCCAGCGCAATGGCAGGATGCCGGTCCGGTCACCGCCCGCGGCGCGCTGGAAGTGGGCACCACCCTGACCCTGCGCGTGTTCAACGCCCAAGGCAACGATCTGGAGCGCCCGGAGATCACCCTGGCCGCCGGCCAGACTGCGGCGAACCAGTGGCCGCTGGCTCTGGCCCATGCGGTCAACGCCAGTGCACAGCAGGCGCGCGTTGGTGTGATGGACAATGGTGTGATCAGGCCGATCGCCTCGGCCACCGAGAACCGCGTCTATCTGAAGCCGGGTCATCGGTTCCAGCTCGACACGCGCGTTCCGGATCCGGTCGATCCTGTGGATCCACCGCCGGGTGGCGACTACGACTTCGTGTACCCGGCCGGACTTGGCAGCTACAAGCCCGGCGAGACCGTGGTGAAGGGCACCGACGGCAAGCTGTACGCCTGCCGCCCGTTCCCGGAAGGCGCGTGGTGCAACGTCAACGCCGAGGCCTACCGGCCGGGCGTGGGTTCGGCCTGGCGCGATGCGTGGGTGCCGTACTAAGGCATGGTCCCGGGGGCGGCGTGATGCCGCCTCCGGTGTGCGGGGTTGCCGGCCAGCGGCCGGCACTACTTGCTGCTGACGTATTTCTCGCGGCGGATCTGCGGATTACCCAGGCCCGCCGCCTTCAGCGCTTCGGCGCAGGCGTCGACCATGTCCGGGTTGCCGCACAGGTAGGCGATGTCGGTGGCCGGGTCCGGCGTGAACGCCGCCAGCGCCTGCTGCACATAGCCATGGTGTACGTCCGGGTGCGGCTCGGCCGGCAGTTCCCGTGACAGGCAAGGCACATAACGGAAGTTCGGGTACTTTTCGGCGAAGCTGTAGAAGTCTTCGCTGTACAGCAGTTCCCCCGGGCTGCGGGCGCCCTGCAGCAGGACCACCTGCACGCCACGCTCGGCCATCGCCGTTGCCAGCAACGGCAGCATCGAGCGGTACGGGGTGACGCCGGTACCGGTGGCGATCAGCAGGTAGCGGCCGTTGTGGTCGCCGGGGTTCAGGCAGAACCGACCGTAGGGACCGGACGCGCTGACCTGGCCGCCGATGTCCAGCGCCTCGAACAGCGCCGTGGCGGCGCCACCGGGTACGAAGCTGACCGCGATATCCACCGCCTCGCCTGGCCCCAGCGCGTGGTCGTGGATGGTCGCCAGCGAATAGCTGCGCTTGGTTTCGGTGCCATCGGCGTAGCTGAAATGGACCTGGATGAACTGGCCGGGCTGGAAATCCAGCGGCTGGCCGTCGTCACGCACGAACTGGTAATGGCCGATGGAGGGCGCCAGCATGCGGCGGTCGACCAGTTTGATGGGGAATTGGACAGGCACGACTTTTCGGGACAGTGTGTAGCCGGGGCAAGCCCTCGGGGTCTTCTATAATAGACCTTCCCCGCCCCTCTCCAGCGCCAGCCCATGGGCGCGAAGGCTTCGAGCTTGGCTTCCCTGAACGATACGGCGCCCGCCCTGCGCGTGCGCGACCTGCGTAAAACCTATGACAACGGCACCCAGGCCCTGAAAGGGGTCTCGCTGGAAGTGGCCCCGGGCGACTTCTTCGCCCTGCTGGGCCCGAACGGTGCCGGCAAGTCCACCCTGATCGGCATCATCAGTTCCCTGGTCAACCTCAGCGAGGGCCAGGTGGAAGTGTTCGGCAGCGACCTGGTGCGCAACCGCAGCGCCACCATGCGCCTGATCGGGCTGGTGCCGCAGGAGATCAACTTCAACCTGTTTGAAAAGCCCTTCGACATCCTGGTGAACTACGCCGGCTTCTACGGCGTGCCGCGCGCCGAAGCCGAGCAGATGGCCGAAGTCGAGCTGAAGCGCGCCCACCTGTGGGAGAAGGCGCAGGTGATGAGCCGCACCCTGTCCGGCGGCATGAAGCGCCGGCTGATGATCGCCCGCGCGATGATGACCCGGCCGCGCCTGCTGATCCTGGACGAACCGACCGCTGGCGTGGACATCGAGATCCGCCGCGACATGTGGCGGGTGCTGAAGGAGATCAACGCCGCCGGCACCACGATCATCCTCACCACCCACTACCTGGAAGAGGCCGAGCACCTGTGCCGCAACCTGGCCATCATCGACCACGGCCAGATCGTCACCCAGGGCCCGATGCGCGAACTGCTGGCCAAGCTTGACGTGGAAGGCTTCCTGCTGGACATCGACGGCACCCTGCCCGCCCAGTTGCCGGTGATCGAGGGGGCAACCCTGACCGCCACCGACGGCCATACGCTGGACATCGACATGCCACGTGCGATGGACCTCAACCGCGTGTTCGAGGCACTGAACGCGGCGGGCATCCGCGTGCGCTCGATGCGTACCAAGAGCAACCGCCTGGAGGAACTGTTCGTGCGCCTCACCGGCAACCAGGAGACGTCCGCATGAGCAGCACCCCGACCCCGGTCCTGACCGACGGCCAGCGCAACCGCATCGCACTGATGACCATCGTGCGCCGCGAAGTCGCCCGCATCATGCGCATCTGGGGCCAGACCCTGGTACCGCCGGCGATCACCATGACCCTGTACTTCCTGATCTTCGGCGGCCTGATCGGTTCGCGCGTGGGCGACATGGGCGGCTACACCTACATGCAGTTCATCGTGCCGGGCCTGGTGATGATGAGCGTGATCCAGAACAGCTACGGCAACATCAGCTCCTCGTTCTTCGGCGCCAAGTTCGGCCGCCACGTGGAAGAGCTGCTGGTCAGCCCGATGCCGAACTGGGTGATCCTGTGGGGCTACGTGGCCGGTGCGGTGCTGCGTGGCCTGATGGTGGGCGTGATCGTGCTGATCATCGCGATGTTCTTCACTCCGGTGCGCATCCCGCATCCGCTGGTGACGCTGACCACGGTGATCCTGGGCGCGACGATCTTCTCGCTGGCCGGCTTCATCAACGCGGTGTATGCGAAGAAGTTCGATGACGTGGCGATCGTGCCGACCTTCATCCTGACTCCGCTGACCTACCTGGGCGGCGTGTTCTATTCGGTGGAGCTGCTGCCGCCATGGGCGGAGGCGGCCACGCACGCGAACCCGATCTTCTACATGGTCAACGCGTTCCGCTATGGCCTGCTGGGCAGCAGCGATGTGCCGGTGGTGGTGGCGTATGCGCTGATGATCGGTTTCGTGGTGGTGCTGACGGCGCTGGCGCTGTGGTTGTTGCGCCGTGGCGTGGGCATGCGCAGCTGAGGCTGTTCTGCAGGGCCTGCGGCCCTGCACCCGCAGTGGTAGTGCCGGCCGCTGGCCGGCAACAGCAACAGCAACAGCAACAGCAACAGCAACGTCAACGTCAACGTCAAAAGCGAGATATCCGTGGGATGGCGGGATGGTGTCGGGTTGCGGGGACGCCGCAAGTACGTCCTTGTAGGCTTGGCCGCGCCATCCATGGCGCGGACACCCCGCAACCCGACACCACCCCGCCTTCGACAGTTTTCCGCTGCTGTCGGAACGGCGTCCGTGCCGCTGTTGGTGGGTGTCGACCCTGGTCGACACAGTAGATCCACGCCATGCGTGGATGAAACATTCGCGATGGAGCCGAGCATCTGCTCGGCTCTTTTCGTTTGTGAGCTGATGGATATGGATCCATCGGAAAGATGATCGCGAGGAACGAGCGAAGCGACCCGCTGTTGCTTTTGATTTTCTTCTTTGTTTTCCGTGGTGGACGCACACGGAAACCGTCAGGGGTCGGGCGGGGTGGGCTCGCGGGGGTGTCCGCGCCATGGATGGCGCGGCCAAGCCTACACGGACGTACTTGCGGCGCCCCCCGTGAGCCCACCCCGCCCGACCCAAACACAGCTTGCGCTTCAAACCACCACGAGGGGCTCAGCCGTTGGCCGCAAACTCCGGCACAATCGCTGCAGTGAATCCCCCAACTGCAGTGAGCGTGCAATGCGTATCCTGATCCTCGGCGCCGGCGGTACCGGCGGTTACTTCGGTGGTCGCCTGGCCCAGGCTGGCGTGGACGTGACCTTCCTAGTGCGCCCCGCGCGCGCCGCGCAGCTGGATCGTGATGGCCTGGTGCTGCGCAGCCCGGTGGGCGATGCCACGTTCCCGGTGCAGCACGTCACCGCAGATGCCCTGCCTGCGCTGGCTGCGGACAAGCCGTTCGATCTGGTGATCCTCAGCTGCAAGGCCTACGATCTGGACAGCTCGATCGATGCCATCGCCCCGGCGGTGGGCGCGGGTACCACCGTGCTGCCGATCCTCAACGGCCTGCATCACTACAACGCGCTCGACGCGCGCTTCGGCCGCGACGCCGTGCTCGGCGGTCTGTGCTTCATCAGTGCGACCAAGGCGCCTGATGGCGCCGTGCTGCACCTGGGCAAGCCGGCCAAGCTGACCTTCGGCGAACGCGATGGCGGTGCGATCTCCGCGCGCGTGCAGGCGTTCGCAGCAGCGTGTGCGCAGGCCAATCTCGATCATCTGGCCAGTGAGCACATCGGCCAGGAACAGTGGATCAAGTACACGTTCCTGACCGCGCTGGCGGCGGCCACCTGCCTGCTGCGTGCGGACATCGGCACGATCGTGGCCACCGATGACGGCGACGCCATCGTGCGTGGGCTCTATGACGAATGCCTGGCGGTGGCCGAAGCAGCGGGTGAGCCGGTGCCGCAGGCGGCGCAGGACACCGCGCGTGGCACCCTGACCCAGGCCGGTTCGGCGTTGAAGGCGTCGATGCTGCGCGACCTGGAGGCAGGCCAGCAGGTGGAAGCGGCCCAGATCGTCGGCGACATGCTGGCGCGTGCGCGCGCCGCGGGCCAGGAAGCGTTGCTGCTGCAGGTCGCCTACAGCAGCCTGCAGGCCTACCAGGCCCAGCGCGCGGTGTGATCCGATGAACATGCCTGGCCCATTGCCGAAGCGCGTACTGATCCTCGGCATGGGCTGGAGTGGCCGCGTGTTGGCCGCGCGCCTTCAGGCCCAGGGCGTACACGTGGAAGGCACGGTGCGCGATCCGGCGTCGGCACCTGACGATGGCCCGCTGCGTCATCAGCTGCGTGCTGACGCCGCGCTTGCCCCGAGCCTGCTCGCTGCGATTGCCCATGCCGACGCGGTGCTGTGCAGCGTCCCTCCCGATGCCGAGGGCGACCCGGCGCTGCGCCTGCTGCATGCCGCGTTGCGCGACAGCAGTTCACTGCGTTGGCTCGGTTACCTGTCGTCGACCTCGGTCTACGGCGACCGCGACGGTGGCTGGATCAATGAGCACAGCGTGGCCGATGCCACCGGGCCGGCAGGCATGCAGCGTCGCCTCGCCGAAACGCAATGGCGTGCGCTGGCGGATGCGCGCGGTATCGCCTCGGCGATGTTCCGCCTGCCGGGCCTCTACGGACCCGGGCGCAACGCGCTGCTGCAGCTGGCGCAGGGCCGCGCGCGGCACGTGGTGCGGCCAGGGCTGGTGTTCAATCGCCTGCACGTGGACGACCTGGCTGCGGTGGTGATCGCCGCGATGCAACGCCCCACGGCCAGTGCGCTGTATCTGCCGAGCGATGACCAACCGGCACCGCCGCAGGATGTACTGGCCTTCGCCGCGCAGCTGGGGGGATTTACCTTGCCGCCCGCGGTGGCCTGGGACGATCCATCAGTGAGCGCGACATTGCGGCGCTTCTACCAGAGCAGCAAGCGCATCGACAGCCGGGGCACGCGCCAAGCGCTGGACTGGACGCCGCGCTTTCCGACCTATCGCGAAGGACTGACGGATCTTGCCGCTTCGCTCGCCGGGCATGGCCCGGCGCTACCGGATCCGGACGCTCCCCGCTGACGGATATTGCCGCCTCGCTCGCCGGGCATGGCCGGCGCTACCGGATCCGGGCGCTCCCGGCTGACGGGTAGTGCCGGCCGCTGGCCGGCAACTGCGGCATCCCTGCGAAGATCGTGAGGTTGCCGGCCAGCGGCCGGCACTACCGTTTGCCGATCAGGCGGCGTCCGGCAACCGGAAGAACGCACGCGTGGCAGCCGTGGCGTTTGCGGCCGTGGTCTGCACATCCTCGCCACGGTCCCGCGCCAGCTCTTCCACGATGTGCGACAGGAACACCGGTTCGTTGCGGCGGTCCTTCGGCATCGGCTTCAAGGTGCGCGGCAGCAGGTACGGTGCGTCGGTCTCGATCATCAACCGGCTGGCCGGAATGTTCTTCACCAGCTCGCGCAGGTGACCGCCACGGCGCTCGTCGCACAGCCAGCCGGTGATGCCGATGTACCAGTCCTGGTCGAGATAATCGAACAGCTCCTGGCGCTCGCCGGTGAAGCAGTGCACCACGGCCGGACCGATGCGGCCTTCGAAATTCTTCATCTGCGCCATGAAATCGGCATGCGCGTCGCGCTGGTGCAGGAACAGCGGCTTGCCATTGTCTGCAGCCAGCTGCAGCTGGCGCTCGAACGCGCGATGCTGCGCCGGGCGCGGCGAGAAATCGCGGAAATAATCCAGCCCGCACTCACCCACCGCCACCACTTCGGCATGGGCGTGCAGCGCGCGCATCTCCGCATCGCACTCGTCGGTGTACTCCACCGCGTGGTGCGGGTGCACGCCGGCGGTGGCGTACAGGAAGCCCGGGTGCTGCTGCGCCAGCTGCAGGGCCAGCGGCGAATGCTCGCGGCTGGCACCGGTGATGATCATCTGCACCACACCGGCCTGGCGTGCGCGGTCCAGCACGGCGTCGCGGTCGCGGTCGAAGGAGTCGTGGGTCAGGTTGGCGCCGATATCGATCAGATGCATGGGGGCAGCAGAGGCAGGAAAACCCGCGCATTGTACCCGTGCCCTCCATGGCCCCTTATCCTTTGCAGATGAACGCCCCGCAATTCCCCATCTCTCCGCTGCTGCCGCAGATCCAGCAGCACCTGGCCGTGCACCCGCGGCTGGTGCTGGAAGCCCCGCCTGGCGCGGGCAAGACCACCCAGGTGCCGTTGGCGCTGCTCGATGCGCCGTGGCTGGAGGGTCGCAGGATCATCCTGCTGGAACCACGCCGGGTGGCCGCGCGCAGTGCCGCGATGTTCATGGCGCGCCAGCTCGGTGAGGAGGTCGGCGGCATCGTCGGCTACCGCATCCGCTTCGAGAACAAGGTATCGGCGCGCACGCGCATCGAGGTCGTCACCGAGGGCATCCTGACCCGGATGCTGCAGGACGATCCAATGCTGGAAACCGTGGGTGCGATCCTGTTCGATGAATTCCACGAGCGCCACCTCAGTGGCGACCTGGGCCTGGCGCTGGCGCTGGACGTGCAGTCGCAGCTGCGCGATGACCTGCGGTTGCTGGTGATGTCGGCGACGCTCGATGGCGAACGCCTGGCGCGCTTCCTCGATGCACCACGACTGAGCAGCGAAGGCCGCAGCTATCCGGTGGCGATCAGCCACTTCCCTGCCCGGCGTGACGAGGCGCTGGAACTGCAGGTGCGACGCGCGGCGCAGCAGGCGCTGGCCGAGCACCCCGGTGACCTGCTGGTATTCCTGCCCGGCCAACGTGAGATAGCACGCGTGCAGGCAGGCCTGCAGGACAGCCTTGCTGGCGCTGCGGTGGACGTCCTGGCCCTGCACGGTGAACTGCCGGTGGAACAGCAGGCACGCGTGCTGCAGGCCGCCAGCGACGGCCGCCGCCGCGTGGTGCTGGCCACCAACGTCGCCGAATCCTCGGTGACCCTGCCCGGCGTGCGCGTGGTGATCGACAGCGGCCAGGCGCGCGAGCCCCGCTACGACCCCAACAGTGGATTCACCCGCTTGGACGTGGTCGCCATTGCGCAGGCCTCGGCCGACCAGCGTGCCGGCCGTGCCGGGCGCGTGGCCGAGGGCGTGGCCTGGCGGCTGTGGCCGCAGTCGCAGCGGCTGGAACCGCAGCGTCGCGCCGAGATCGACCAGGTTGAACTGGCCGGCCTTGCGCTGGAACTGGCCGCCTGGGGCAGCAGCGACCTGCGCTTCCTCGACCCGCCACCGACCGGGCCGATGGCCGCCGCACGCGAACTGCTGCAGCGCCTGGGCGCGTTGTCGAGCAGCGGCGCGATCACTGCACTTGGCCGTCGCGTGCTGGCGCTGGGCACCCATCCGCGGATGGCCGCGATGCTGCTGGCCGCAGCTGATGCCCGCGCGCAGGCGTTGGCCGCCGATCTGGCGGCATTGCTGGAAGCTCGTGACCCATTGCGCCAGGGCGGTGATGCACTGGCCGCACGCTGGCGCGCACTGGCGGCCTTCCGCAACGGCCGTGCGCCGGCCGATGCCAATCGCAGTGGCCTGGCCGCCATCGATGCCGCTGCCAAACAGTGGCGCCGTCGCCTGCGTTGTGACGCTACACCGCCCGCCAGCATCGAGGCCCACGAACTGGGCGACCTGCTGGCCTATGCCTTCCCCGACCGCATTGCCTTCCAGCATCCGAACGACCCGCTGCGTTACCTGCTGGCCAACGGTCGCAGCGCCCGCCTGCATGAACTGAGCGACCTGCGGGGCGAACCGTGGCTGGTGGCCAGCGAACTGCGCTTCGAGGCGCGCGACGCGCTGCTGCTGCGCGCCGCACCGGTGGATGAAGGCTTTCTGCGCAGGCACTGGCCCGAGCGCTTCGTGACCGAAGACGCGGTGCGCTGGGATGACACCCGCCGCGCCCTGGTCGCGCTGCGCGAAACACGCTTCGACCGCATCGTGATGGACAGCCGTTCGGCTGGCCGGGTTGATCCGCAGCTGGCGGCGCAGGCACTCACCGACGCCGTTGCCGAGCTCGGCCTGCAGGCATTGCCATGGACCGACGGTCTGCGCCAGTGGCAGGCACGGGTGGAATCGCTGCGGCGCTGGATGCCCGAGCTGGGCCTGCCCGACTGCAGTGACGCCGCATTGCTGGCCAACCGTGCGCAGTGGCTGCAGCCGGCGTTCGCGGGCAGGACACGGCTGGATGCACTGGACGAGGCCAGTTTCGGCGAAGCGCTGAAGTCGCCACTGGAATGGTCGCAACGGCAGCTGGTCGAGCGCCACGCGCCCACCCGGATCACCGTGCCGTCGGGGCTGGAGCGGCCGATCAGCTACGCGCTGGACGGCGAAAGCGGCGAGCCGCTGCCGCCGGTGCTGGCGGTGAAGCTGCAGGAGTTGTTCGGCCTGGCCGATACGCCACGCATCGCCGATGGCCGGGTGCCGCTGACCCTGCACCTGCTGTCGCCGGGTGGCCGGCCGTTGCAGGTCACCCAGGATCTGCGCAATTTCTGGGAGAACACCTACGCCGAGGTGAAGAAGGAGATGAAGGGCCGTTACCCGCGCCACCCGTGGCCGGACGACCCTTGGACGGCTACGGCGACCCACCGGGCCAAGCCGCGCGGGACGTGATGCGCGCCGACACCCCGCCCGTTCCTGAATGGCTGCGGTAGAGTCACACCACGCGCCCGCCTGACTGACATACCGTTTACGGGCAACAGGCGACACTGGACTTCGACCCGAGGCAAGGACACCCCCGCATGAGCAAGCTGACCGTAATCACCGACCGCGCCCTGGAGCGCGCCCTCGACCTGGCCCATACCGCAGGCGATGGCCTGAAGAGCGCGGGCGGCAGCCTGCGTCACCTCGGCCCGCAGGCCAGCGACTGGATCAAGACCGGTGCCGCCCTTGGCGCGGTGAAGACTGGCGGCAAGGTCGCCACCAAGTTCGCCCGCCGCAATCCGGCGGTGACCATCGCGGCAGCTGCCGTGGGCGTAGGCCTGCTGGGCTATGCGCTGTACCGCAAGCAGCAGAAGAAGAAGGCCGCCAATGGCCATGTGGTCAACGGCCAGGCCCAGCGCATCAATGCGCGCGATCGCCGCAACGACACCGTGGTCGACGAGCACAGCGATATCGGCAGCGACGCCTGATTGACCGGGGTCGGATCCCTTCCGCAGGAAGGGCTCTGACCCCATGACGCTGCACGAGGGTCGGACGCCGCAAGGCCTCCGGCCTTTTTTTCAGCCGATCTGCCGCCACTGCCCGGGCTGCAGGTCATCCAGCCGGTATGGCCCCATTGCAGCGCGTACCAGCCGCAGCGTCGGCAGGTTCACCGCAGCGGTCATCCGCCGCACCTGGCGGTTACGCCCCTCGCGGATCGTGATCGCCAGCCAGCTGTCGGGCACCGTCTTGCGGAAGCGCACCGGGGGATCGCGCGGCCACAGTCCAGGCGCAGGATCGAGGCGCTCGATTTTCGCCGGCAGCGTCGGCCCGTCATTGAGCACCACGCCATCGCGCAGCTGCTGCAGCTGCCCATCGCTGGGCGTGCCTTCCACCTGCACCCAGTAGAGCTTGTCCGCCTTGTGCTTCGGGTCGGTCAACTTGTGCGCCAGCGTTCCGTTGTCGGTCAGCAGCAGCAGGCCTTCACTGTCATGGTCGAGGCGGCCGGCAGCGTAGACGCGCGGCGGCAAACCGAAGCCTGCCAATGTCGGCCGCGGCGGCACGCTGCGGTCGGTGAACTGGCAGAGCACGTTGAACGGCTTGTTGAAGGCAATCAGCATCGCGGGGACGGCAGGCGGCGGGCAGGGCATTGTCCCATGCCACGCCGCGTGCTCGCCGGGCATGGCCCGGCGCTACCGGGTCACGGCTTCACGAAACGCAGGGTCATGCGGTCGCTTTCACCGATGGCCTGGTACTTGGCGTCATCCGCCTTGTCATGCTGGTTGGTCGGCGGCAGGGTCCACACGCCATTCGGATGGTCCTTGGTATCGCGCGGGTTGGCATTGACCTCGGTGCGCGCGTCCAGCTTGAAACCGGCGGCCTCGGCCATCGCGATCACCTGCTGCTGGCCCACATAACCGGTGTCGTCAGCGTCGGCCACGTCGGCCTTGGCGCGGTGCTCGACCACGCCGAGCACGCCGCCCGGCTTGAGCACGTTGAAGAAGCCCTGGAACATGCCCTGCGCCTGGCCGGCTTTCCGCCAGTTGTGCACGTTGCGGAAGGTCAGCACCACATCGGCCGAGTTGGCTGCACCGAACACCGGCTTGGCCGGGTCGTAGGCAACCACGGTGGTTTTGTCGAACTGTGCCGGTGCGGCGGCGTACTTCTTTTCCAGGCTGTGGCGGCTGCGCTGCTGATAGTCGCGGCCACGACCTTCAGCCACGGCCTGCGGATCGACCACCGCAGCGATGTAATGACCCTTGTCGCGCAGCAGCGGCGCCAGGATCTCCGAGTACCAGCCATTGCCCGGGGTGATCTCGATGACGGTCTTTTCCGGCGCGACGCCAAAGAAGCCCAAGGTCTGCGCAGGATGACGGAAACCGTCGCGCTTGACGTTGGCGGGGTCGCGGGTCGAGGCCTTCACCGCGGCATCGATCGCGGGCGACACCTGGATCTTTGCCGGTGCGACCGTGGCCGGCGCGGCGAATGCGGGAACGGCAACCAGCAGGGCCGAAGCAAGCAGCAGGCGGCAACCACGCAGGGATGAGGCAGCAATCATCGGGGCGACTCCAGCGGAAGATGCGGCGAGACTAGCAGCCGCCGCGCCGCAGGTGTTCACAAAACGTTAGCCGCGTGCGCGGTGCGGAACACAGTTTTGTGGTCAGCGCCGCAGCGCGGTCACACATCGCGTTCTATCCTGAAGGACTTCCCCCAAGGAGTCCGTGCCCATGACGGCAAACCGCGAACTGGGCCGTTCAGGCCTGCATGTAGCTCCGCTCGCCTTCGGTGGCAACGTGTTCGGCTGGAGCGCCGATGAGAAGGCCAGCTTCGCCCTGCTGGATGCCTTCGTCGATGCCGGCTTCAACCTGGTCGACACCGCCGACGTGTACTCGGCGTGGGTGCCGGGCAACCAGGGTGGCGAGTCGGAGACACTGCTGGGCAAGTGGTTCGCGCGCAGCGGCAAGCGCGACAAGGTGGTGCTGGCGACCAAGGTAGCCAAATGGGCCGAGCGCCCCGGCCTCACCCCGGACAACATCAATGCGGCGGTGGAGGATTCGCTGCGTCGCCTGCAGACCGAGGTGATCGATCTGTACCAGGCTCACGAGGACGATGAATCCACGCCGCTGGAAGCGACCCTGGCCGCGTTCGGTCGCCTGATCGAGGCGGGCAAGGTGCGCGCGATTGGCGCGTCCAACTACAGCGCCACGCGTCTTGCCGATGCCTTGAAGGTCTCCACCGACTACGGGCTGCCGCGCTATGAAACCCTGCAGCCGGAGTACAACCTGTACGACCGCGCCGGCTACGAGAAGGAACTGGAACCGCTGGTGCAGCGCGAGCAGATCGGCGTGATCAACTACTACGCACTGGCCAGCGGCTTCCTCAGTGGCAAGTACCGCACGCCGGACGATGCCGGCAAGAGTTCCGCGCGCGGCGCCACCGTGGTCAAGCGTTACCTGAACCCGCGCGGCCTGCGCATTCTGCAAGCACTGGATGACGTGGCCAGCAAGCACAACGCCACTGCCGCGCAGATCGCGCTGGCGTGGCAGATCGCACGGCCGTCGATCACCGCACCAATCGTCAGTGCCACCAGCGTGGAGCAGCTGCACGACCTGCTGGCGGCGGCGAACGTGGCGTTGAGCGTGCAGGATGTGGCGCAGCTGGACGCGGCCAGCGTGGAAGGTTGAAGGCGGAGGGTGCCGGCCAACGTCGGCACCCTTCAACGGATCCGCGCCATGCGTGGATGCTTTGCCTCAGCGCGGCAGGCTGTCCTCGGCCACCAGCGCATGGTGCATGCCGATGCCCGCGCGCACGCCTTCGGCCATGGCCAACGTGATGTTGCCGACCGTGGTCGCATCACCGGCGGCGTACACGTTCGGCACCGAGGTCTGTTTCATCATGTCCACCTCGGCCAGCACGCCCAGCGGACTCTCCACCAGCGCGCAGCCCAGCTGCTGTACCAGCGGCGTGGCCATCTGCTGCATGGCCGGCACGAACAGCGCACGCTGGGCGACTCGGCGACCGTCGGCAAGTTCCACTTCCAGCCACGTCGGCTGCTCGCCGTGCACACCTACCACCGGCGTGGTTTCCACCTGCACGCCGCGCTGCTGCATGGCGGCCAGCTCCTCCTCGCTGATCGGCAGGCCCTGGCTGAAGAAGGTGACGTTGCCCCAGTCGGCGAACAGCGGCGCCTTGCCGGCCGACATCGGATGGCCGCCGAGCAGGCCGATCGAACCGCCACCCACTTCATAACCATGGCAGTACGGGCAGTGCAGCACGGTGCTGCCCCAGCGCTCGGCCAGGCCGGGCAGATCGGGCAGCTGGTCGGCGATACCGGTGGCCAGCAGCAGCTTGCGCGCGGTCAGTACCTGGCCGTCGGCCGTACGCACCTCCACACCTTCGGTGCGGAGCGTGGCCTGCACCGCTTCGGCATTCAGCCAACGCACGCTCGGGTAGTCCAGCAGTTGCTGGCGCGCGTTCTTCAACAACTCGGCGCCACTGATGCCGTCCAGGCCCAGCACGCCGTGCGAATGGCTGGCGAAACGGTTTCGCGGCGAACCCGCATCGATGATCGTGACCGGCCGGCGCGCACGCGCCAGGATCAGTGCGGCGGCGATGCCGGCGTAGCTGCCGCCGACGATGAGGACATCAGGATTCATGGTGACCTTCCAGGGAACGGTGATGGGCAAGATGGCGGGCGAAGTCGGCGCCAAGCTGGTCGAGGGTGGTTGCCTGCAGCCGCTGCTCGAGCAGGCGCTGCGCTTCGCGGGCACTCTCCAGCAGGGCCTGGTTGACCAGCTGCTGGATCGGGCAGCCGCCCCTGCCTTCGCGGGTACCGACCTGGACCATCGGCGGCGCGCCGATGGCCTGGTAGACGTCGTACAGGGTGATCGTCGCCGCATCGCGGGCGAGCTGGCTGCCGCCACCGTGGCCGCGCGTGCTGCGTACCAGGCCGGCCTTGTGCATCTGCGCCAGCAGGCGGCGGATCACCACCGGATGGGTCGGCAGGCAGGTCGCCAGCTGTTCGGAGGTTCGCGGCCCGTGCTGGCCGACCAGATGGGCCATCACGTGCAGCGCGTCGGAAAGCGGATTCGCGGATTTCATGTAACAACAATAGTTACATTTAAACCACCTGTCGAGGGTCTGCTTTTGTTCCAAATGGACACATTTGTCCAAGTAAACATAACCTTCACATCACTAAACAGAACGGTAATGTGACAGACATCGCACTTCAGAGCGCTCAAGGACGGTCGATACCGCATCGCACCCCTTCCGAGATCTCGTCCCATGAAAGCCTCTTCCCATGCGCCGCGGCTGCAGTCGAAGCTGCTCGGTGCCGTTTCTGTTGGTCTGGCTGTTGTCCTGGTATGCGCCTTGGCGGGCCTGGCGTCGGCCTGGTTGAAGCTGTCCACCGACGTACCGCCGGAGGTTGCACACAGCCGCGATGCCGAGCGCCTGCAACGCGAATTCCGCGGACAGGTACAGGAGTGGAAGAACCTGCTGCTGCGCGGCCACGATGACGCGCTGCGCCAGCATCACCTGCAGGCCTTCGACAACGAAGGCCGCGTCGTTGCCGAACTGGCCACGGGCCTGGCCGCCAGCCCCGATGCGCGCACGCGCGAACTGGCGCAGGCGTTTTCCGGCCTGCACGCACAGTTGCAGCAGGACTACCACGCCGCACTGCAGGCCTTCGCTGACGCCAGCTACGACCCGGCGGTCGGCGATTCCCTGGTGCGCGGCAAGGACCGTCCGGTGGCCAGTGCGCTGGATGCCCTGAGCATGCGTGCCACCGAGGTAGCCGAGGCTGCAGTGACCGCGCGTTCGCAGGATTCCCGACAGGTGCTGGTGGTGTGCGCCGCGCTGACCATCGGCGCCGCCGTGCTGCTGCTGATCGCCCTTGGCTGGTGGCTGCGGCGCGCCGTGGTGCAGCCGGTGCTGGCGGTGGAAGCGGCCGCGCGTGCGGTTGCCGCCGGTGACCTCGACCACGTGGTGCAGGTGCGCAGCCGCGACGAGATCGGTCGCCTGGCACAGGCGATGCAGGCCGTGCAGAGCACCCTGCGTGGCGTGCTTGATGCGCAGACCGCGATGGCAAGGGCACACGACGCCGGCACGATCAGCCACCGCATGGACAGCAGCGCCTTCCCCGGCGCCTACGGCACGATGGTGGCCGACACCAACACCCTGGTCGATGCGCACATCCAGGTGAAGATGCGCGCGATCACGATCATGGGCCGCTATGCAGTGGGCGATCTCAGCCTGGACATGGAACGCCTGCCCGGCGAGAAGGCCGTGATCACCCAGGCGCTGGATGCGGTGAAATCCAACCTGGGCGCGATCAACGGCGAAATCCGCCGCCTGGCCGAAGCTGCGGCAGCAGGCGATTTCAGCCAACGCGGCGACAGTGCGCGCTTCGAGCATGATTTCCGCGCGATGGTCGATGGCCTGAACCGATTGATGCAGACCACCGAACAGAACCTGGGCGAGGTCTCGGCCATGCTGCGTGCCATTGCCGATGGTCGACTGGGTGCGCGTATGGACGGCGACTTCCAGGGCGTGTTCGCCCGCATTGCGGGGGATGCCAACGCCACCGCCGCACAGCTGGCGACGATCGTCAGCGACATCAAGCACGCCTCCGGCAGCATCCACACCGCCGCTGCGGAAATTTCCGCCGGCAACAACGACCTGTCGCGCCGCACCGAACAGCAGGCGGCGAACCTGGAAGAAACCGCCGCGTCGATGGAGGAACTGACCTCCACCGTGCGCCAGAACGCCGAGCATGCGCGGCAGGCCAACCAGCTGGCGATCGGTGCGCACAGCGTGGCCTCGCACGGCGGTGAAGTGGTCGGCCAGGTCGTGGCGACGATGGATGCGATCGAAGGCTCGTCGCGGCAGATCGCCGACATCATCAGCGTCATCGACGGCATCGCGTTCCAGACCAACATCCTGGCGCTGAATGCAGCGGTGGAAGCGGCGCGTGCCGGCGAGCAGGGCCGTGGATTCGCGGTGGTCGCCAGTGAAGTGCGTACGCTGGCACAGCGGTCGGCGGCGGCGGCCAAGGAAATCAAATCGCTGATCGAGGCGTCGGTGGAACAGGTTGGCCACGGTGCGCAGCGTGTGCGCCAGGCCGGCGACACCATGGCCGAGATCGTCGCGTCGGTGCAGCGCGTGACCGACATCATGGCCGAGATCTCCGCTGCGTCGCAGGAGCAGTCGGCCGGCATCGAGCAGGTCAGCCAGACCATCATCCAGATGGATGGCACCACCCAGCAGAATGCCGCGCTGGTGGAAGAAGCGAGCGCCGCGGCACGCAGCCTGGAACAGCAGGCGGATCGCCTGATCGAAGCGGTGGATGTGTTTGATCTGGGAACCGCGACGGCGAGCAAGGGTGCGCTGGCGCGCGCGGCCTGACAGATCCACCGGGCAGTGTGGGGGTTGCCGGCCAGCGGCCGGCACTACCATGCGTGCGATTCCCGGTAATGCCGGCCGCTGGCCGGCAACCCGGACACTCCATCAGCGCAGGTAATCCGAGGCGGCCATCGCCTCGCCCAGGTAATCCAGGAACGAGCTGATCCGTGCCGATACGGCCGTGTTGCGGTAGTACACCGCATGGATCGGCTGGTACACATCCAGCGTCTGCGCGGCCAGCACCGGCACCAGGGTGCCGGCCGCGCGGTCGCGTTCGGTCACGAAGTCGGACAGGCAGGTGATGCCCACGCCCTCCACCGCCAGCGTGCGCAGGGTCTCGCCGCTGGACACCGCGATGTCCGGGCGCACCAGCAGCTGCCCCTCGGCATCGCCCGGCAGCGGCCAACGGTTCAATGACTCCGGCTCGTTGAACCCCAGCAGCGTGTGCTGACCCAATGCCACCACGCTGGCCGGCTCGCCGTGCGTGGCCAGATAGGCCGGGCTGGCCAGCACCTGCAGCCGGCAGCGCCCCAGCGGCCGCGCATGCAGGGTGGAATCGGCCAGCGGGCCGATACGGATCGCCAGATCGGTGCGCCGTTCCAGCAGGTCGATGTAGCGCTCGGAACTGTTCAACTCCAGCTGCACGTCCGGATAGCGCGCGCGGTAACCAGCGACCAGCGGCGCGATCACGTGCAGCACGAACGGCATCGCTGCATCCACCCGCAGCCGGCCAGCCGGACGCTCGCGCCGCGCCGCCATCTGTTCCTCGGCCGATTCCACCGCATCGATGATCGCCCGCGCATGGCGCAGGTAGGCCTCGCCCTCGGCGGTCAGGTGCAGGCGGCGGGTGGTGCGGGTCAGCAGGGTCGTGCCCAGCTTGTCCTCCAGACGGCCCAGCGCGCGGCTCACGCCCGAAGGTGTCTGCCCCAGCTGCTCGGCAGCCGCGCTGATCGAACCGCTGTCGATCACCGCCAGGAAGGCCTGCATTTCGTCGAGGGTGGTTTTCATGGCGCCATTATTGACCACGCGGCAAGAGTGATTGGCGTGAAGACCGGTTTTTCGGCAAAGGTCGGCCGCGCACACTGCGCGCCTTCCTTCCCTCTGGACACTGTCATGATCCGTGGCATTCCGCTCGCCCTGCTGGCGCTGACCCTCGGTGCCTTTGCCATCGGCACCACCGAATTCGTCATCGTCGGCCTGATCCCGACCATCGCCGCCGACCTGCAGGTCAGCCTGCCCTCGGCCGGCCTGCTGGTCTCCCTGTATGCCCTGGGCGTGGCCGTCGGCGCGCCGGTGTTGACCGCGCTCACCGGCCGCGTGCCGCGCAAGACCCTGCTGGTGGCGCTGATGGTGCTGTTCACCCTCGGCAACGTCATCGCATGGATGGCACCGGGCTACACCTCGCTGATCGTCGCCCGCATCCTCACCGGCCTGGCCCACGGCGTGTTCTTCTCCATCGGCTCGATCATCGCCACCGCCGTGGTGCCGAAAGAGAAGGCCGCCAGCGCGATCGCCATCATGTTCACCGGCCTGACCGTGGCGCTGGTGACCGGCGTGCCGCTGGGCACCTTCATCGGTCAGCACCTGGGCTGGCGCGCCACGTTCCTGGCCGTGGCCGGCCTGGGCGTGATCGCGCTGCTGGGCAGCCTGCTGTTCGTGCCGCGCGGCCTGGCACAGAGCGCGCCGGCCACCTTCCGCCAGCAGCTGGGCGTGCTGGCGCAGCCGCGCCTGCTGATGGTGTATGCCATCACCGCGCTTGGCTACGGCGGCACCTTCCTGTCCTTCACCTACCTGGCGCCGATCCTGCAGGACGTCACCGGCTTCTCGGCCAACGCGGTCAGCCTGGTGCTGCTGGTGTATGGCGTGTCGGTGGCGATCGGCAACCTGTGGGGCGGCCGCATGGCCGACCGCATGGGCCCGATTCCCGCGCTGAAGCGCATCTTCGCGCTGCTGGCCATCGTGCTGCTGGTCATGACCTTCACCGCCCACAACACCTGGCTGATGCTGCTGACCGTGCTGGCACTGGGCGCGGTGGCGTTCGGCAACGTGCCCGGCCTGCAGGTGTATGTGGTCAAGCAGGCACAGCGCTACGCACCGCAGGCGACCGATGTGGCCTCGGGCCTGAACATCGCCGCCTTCAACATCGGCATCGCGCTGGGTGCGTCGCTGGGCGGCCTGGTGGTCGAGCACATCGGCCTGATGCATACGCCGTGGCTGGGTGCGCTGGTGGTGGTCGGTGCGTTCGCACTGACGGCACTCAGCGGCCGCCTGGACCGTCGCGACGGTATCGACGATCGCGCCGAAGGCATTGCGGTGAACGCGCACTGATGCATGCAATGCACCGTTGCCGGCATGCACACGGCCCCTGCCCTACCCTTTGCGATCACCTCCTTCCCCCGCTTTGGAGTTCTCCATGACTGTCCCCGCTTTCGGCCTCGGCACCTTCCGCCTGAAAGACCAGACCGTGATCGACTCGGTGCGCAACGCGCTGGACGTCGGCTACCGCGCCATCGACACCGCGCAGATCTACGGCAACGAAGCCGAGGTCGGCCAGGCCATCGCCGAGTCGGGCGTGCCGCGTGACGAGATCTACCTGACCACCAAGGTGTGGATCACCGAGTTCAAGCGCGATGCGCTGCTGGCCAGCCTGCGCACCAGTCTGGAAAAGCTGCGCACCGACCATGTCGACCTGGCGTTGATCCACTGGCCGTCACCGAACGACAAGGTCGATACGCCGATGGAGGAATACCTGCCTGCCCTGGCTGAGGCCAAGGCACAGGGGCTGGCTCGGGAGATCGGTATCTCCAACTTCACCATCGCACAGACCCGCAAGGCGATCGAGATCCTCGGCGCCGATGCCATCGCCACCAACCAGATCGAGATCCACCCCTACCTGCAGAACCGCCTGCTGGTGAAGTTCCTGCAGGACAACGGGATCCGCGTCACTGCCTACATGAGCCTGGCCTACGGCGAGGTGATCAAGGACCCAGTGATCCAGGCCATCGCCGGCCGTCATCAGGCCAGCCCGGCACAGATCGCGCTGGCATGGGCGCTGCAGCAGGATTACGCGGTCATTCCGTCATCGACCAAGCGCGAGAACCTGGCCAGCAACCTGGAAGCCGCCGCGATCCGCCTGACCGAAGACGACATGGCGCAGATCGCCAAGCTGGACCGTGGCCACCGCCTGGCCAATCCGGAAGGCATCGCACCGGCTTGGGATTGATCCCCCCCGGGGACGGACGCCTGCTGTGGTAGACGCCGACCTTGGTCGGCGCTGACCTCTGGTCGACCGATGAAACAACGTGCCGACCAAGGTCGGCACCTGCCAGAGCCACCGCACCGGGGTCGGAACAGGTAGGGCCTTGCGCACGCGTGGCCCTACACCGTTGCACCGGAACCACCGCGTCCCGCAACATCGCGCAACCTATTCAGGACCTCCTGGATGTCCAGTGGCTTGCACAGAAAGCCGGCCGCACCCAGCGCACGCGCCCTCTCGATCACCTGTACCCGGGTATCTGCGCTCATCACCAGAACGGGGGGCGACTCAGGGTCCCTGACCAGTACCTCCAGTACATCCCATCCGCTGCAGCCAGGCATATGCAGATCAAGCAGAACGACGTCGGGCGCCAGTGCCTTGATGATGGCCTGCGCATCGTGACCATCATGGCGGCAGCTGAGGCGATGGCCGGCACACTGCAGCAGGTGCCGCACCACGTCGCGGTTGGTCTCCACGTCCTCGAACAGCAGGCAGTGCAGCGGACGAACCAACGCCGCGTGCGACTGGAAGAGCTGTTCCAGGGAAGGAAGCGGATCAGCCTCATCGGCCGCGGCCACAGTGAAGGACCACACGAATGAGGCGCCCCCGGCGTCGCTGCGGCCTACGTTGATCGTTCCGCCCATGGCATCAGAGATCAGCCGAACGATGTACAGCCCGAGCCCGACCCCCTGCTCGCAGCGCGCTTCGCCCTGGCTGACCTGCACGAAGGGCGAGAAAATCATCTCTCTCTGCGCATCATCGATGCCCGTCCCGGAGTCGCAGACCGAGATCCGCACCAGCCAGTCCTCTGCTGATCGAACGGCGCCAACCGAGACCTTCGCCTCTCCCGCCATGGGGCTGAACTTGATGGCATTGCAGAGAAGATTGGTCACCACCTGTTCGATGCGACCGCCATCTGCCAGCATCCATACGTCCGGCCTCCCTGCGTCCACCTGCAGAACCACGCCTTTGTCGGCAGCCGCAGGCATACAGCTGGCCTGCGCCGCCTCGATGATGGAAAACAGCGAACAGGGATGTGGCCGCAGCTGCAGCTTGCCACCATCAATGCTGGCAACGTCGAGGACATCATCGATGCGATGCCTGAGCGCCTGTGCCTGCCTGGCAACCGTGGCCAGTGCATGTCGCTGGGCAGCACTTGCCGTATCGACTTCCAGAAGCTGGATACCGCTGATGATCGCATTGAGCGGTGTGCGAAGCTCATGGCTCATTGTGCCGACGAATCGCCCCTGCGCCTCGCGCGATGCAATGGCACGCAACGCGATTTCGCGCATTGCAGCCACCAGTGACGCCACGACCAGCGGCAACAGGATGGTCAGTGCCAGCGCATAGGCCAGATAGGCGGGCCGCGAAAACCAGTAGCCTTCGGGTGCTGCCCACAGCAAAGCCAATGCCGTTACCGCGATTGCCGGCGCCATGGCCTTGCGTCCGTAAGCCACCGTCGCAGCAATGACGAGGAACGGCAGGATTGCATTGAGCGCCATCAACAGGATGAAGGCCGAGTGCACCTGGATGGCCACCATGACCAGACTGAGCAGAAGACCCGCCGCGTCGTACCACGTACGGCGACGCTGCGAGCAGAGATTTATAAAGAGAGCCCAAGCCACAGACACTGCCAGAAGTACGATGGCGACCGGCAACACGCGCGCGGCCTCATCGGCCAGAACCCGCTGCGGGCCATCCAGCCAGAGCCAGCACCACAGCACCGCAAGCGCCTGCAACAGCACCCGGAACCCGCTGGCGCGCGGCTCCTGCAGGCACGACAGCAACATAGCCAGGCGGTGCATCTCCAACGCACGTGCGGCATGCAGCAGCGCTGCTGGGGACGAGGTGTGCAAAGACGTGTGCGGACCATGCATGTCAGCGTCCCCTGGTCAGTGATTGACCCGTCGTGCGCCGCAGCAGGCGCTGTGCCGAGATCGCCAGTGCGCAGCCGCGCAGACGCACGGTGCCGATGACTTCACCGGAGCGGAGAGCGTCAGCCAGGCCTTCGCAGGCATCGGCGATCCTGCGGCTGCCCAGCGCCGAAGTTACGCTTTTCAATGCATGCACGCGCGAGAGTTCCTGTTCCAGACAACCAGAGGATTCATTCTCCGCAGCGTTCACCCAACGCGAGATCGCCTCGTCCAGGGCGGCGGTGAATGATGAGAGCTGGTCTGGCGCAGCCACTGCAATCAGGCTGAGCATAGATCGCTCGCCGAGCTCAGGACCGTCTGCAGGGTACTGCCGCGACTGTGCCCCTTGCGTTGTGTTCAAGCGCCGCATTGCGTTCCTCCGCCTGTCGCATTCAACACCTGGAGAGATGCTTATCCGCGTTCCGCAACGCTCGACCAGAGGCCTGAAGCGACAGCGTGCGAGACATACGGACTACTGCATCCGTTGATGGATCTGCAGGAACAGCTGCGGAAGCGTGCTACCGAGAAGAAGCCCGACAGCAACCGCGAGCAGGATGGCGCCCACGATGGCAGCACATCTGACCGGGAGTGACATTCGCTTCAGATCCATGGCATCCAGCATGGAAGCGCCCATCGCGCAACGCCATCGGAATCCATTCAAATTGTCCTGAGGTTCGTCATGCTGGCCTTGACACTTTTCCTGCTACTTTTGTGCGCTGTTCTTGTCCGAAAGCAACACGTACGCAGCGCCGCCGCGCTGGCCTTGGCGCCGCTGGCGATCCTGGCCAGCGCGAGCCCGCCCATCACGCAATGGCTGCTGGACCTGGCACAGGACGCACCTTCAAGCATTGCACCGGCGCCGCACCCACGCACGGCCATTGTCGTGCTGGGCGCTGGCATCGATCAGGATGCTCACAGCTCTAGGCCAAGCCTGGCTGGCAATAGCCGGTTGATGGCCGCAGCGCAACGCTACCTCGCCTGCGAGCGCAACGGCGAAACCTGCGCGGTGCTGGTCAGTGGAGGTGCCACGACGCCGGACAACGCCACGGAAGCCGACGTCTACGCGCGTGAACTGATTGCGCTGGGCGTGCCTGCGGGCCACATTGTCCGCGAGCAGGCCAGCGTGAACACCTGGCAGAACGCCAGGAACAGCAGCCGAATCATCCAGCACGACAGTCTCCGGGTGGTGCTGGTGACTTCAGGCCTGCATCTCAAGCGCAGCCTGATCTACTTCCGGCACTTCGGTGTCGTGGCCGAGGGCCTGCCCAGTGATCGCCTCCGCGCCGCAGCAGGATGGCTTCCCTCCGCATACAACCTGCTGCTGATCGAAGTGATGGTGCACGAATACATCGGCGTGCTGCGCTACCGCGTTTACAACGGCATGGGGTGGAACGAGGAATCCACCAGGCAGGACAGTGTCACACCTGCAACAACCATCCGCGCATTGCCGCACTCACCTCGTCCGGCTTCTCCATCGGTGCCAGGTGCCCGCAATCGGGCACCACCACCAGCTGCGAATGCGGCACCAGCGCGTGCATCTCCTCGCTCACCGCCAACGGCGTGATGCGGTCGTTCGCACCACAGACGATCAGCAGCGGATCGCGGTAGCCGGCCAGCACATCGTGGCCATCACTGCGCTCCAGCGCGCTCTGGCGCAGGAACACCTCCGCACCCAGCCGTGCGGTCATGTCACGCACGCGCTGCACCAGCACGTAGTCGTCCAGCCGCGAGGCGTCGATATAGCTGCGCATCAGCGCGTCACCAAAGCCGTGGAATTTACCGGGCAGGCGCACGCTGGCGCGCTGGCTGCGGCGCTGTTCGGCACGTTCCGGGGAGTCGGCATGGATCGAGGTGTCGATCAGGGCCAGCTGCAGCACCCGCTCCGGCGCGGTGCGCAGGATCTGCTGGGCGACGAAGCCGCCCAGTGAGAAACCGGCCAGCGCAAACCGCTCCGGCGCCTGCGCCAGTACCTCCTCGGCAACGGCCTGCAGGGTCTCGCCGCGGGTCTGGTCGCCCACGGTGCAGTCGGCGATATCGGCCAGGTCGGCCAGCTGCGCGCGCCAGAGTTCGGCGTCGTTGAGCAGGCCCGGGAGGAGGAGCAGGGGAATACGGTCGGTCATGCGGGTATTGTGGCGTCTTCAAACCCACAACACGACCAGACACCCATGGCCGACCCCTACAACAGCGGTGCCCCGACCACGTCCGCAGCGCGCTTCGAGGATTCGATGGTGACCACCGCCTTCGAGCTGCCCGGCTACCGCATCGCGCGCAACCTGGGCGTGGTACGCGGCATCACCGTGCGCTCGCGCTCGATCGTGGGCAACTTCCTTGGCGGCATCCAGACGATCTTCGGCGGCAACATCACCATCTACACCGAGCTGTGCGAGCAGGCGCGCGAGGAAACCTATCGTGACATGGTCAAGCATGCGCGGCAGCTGGGTGCCAACGCGGTCATCGGCATGCGCTACGACGCCACCGATGTGATGACCGGGCTGACCGAAGTGCTGTGCTATGGCACGGCGGTGGTGGTCGAGCCGCTGCGTTGAATCCGATGTTCCGCCGGGCATGGCCCGGCGCTACCGTCACGGTCACGCCACCGGCGGGACGTCGGGCACTTCCACCTGCTGCACCGGCAACGTCACCATCATCACCGTCGGGTCGTCCGGGTCCAGCCGGGTCTTGAAGCCCAGGCTCTGGCACATCGCCAGCATGGTGCTGTTCTCGCGCAGCACCTGGCCTTCCACCACGTCCAGGCCCAGCCACTTGGCGTACTCGATCATGATCGCCATCAGGCGCCAGCCAATGCCGTGTCCCTTCAGATCCGAACGGATCAGGATGCCGTACTCGCCACGGTGGTAATCCGCATCGGCATGCAGTCGCACCGCGCCGAGCATTTCGCCGCTGCGCGGTTCGAGCGCCACCAATGCGATCGAGCGGGCGTAGTCCAGCTGGGTCAGGCGGGCGATGAACTCGTGGCTGAAATGCTTCACCGACTGGAAGAAACGCAGACGCAGATCCTCGTCGCTGACACGCGCGAAGAACGCACGGAACAGCGCGTCATCTTCCGGCCGCACCGGGCGCACGAACGCGCGACCGCCGTCGGACAGCTCGATGGTGCGCTCCCACTCCTTCGGATACGGGAACACGGCGAAGCGTGGATGGCCACGTCCCTTGTGCAGGATGCGCGACGGCGCGACCGCAACGCGCGCGTCCAGTGCGAGGATGCCCTTGCTGTCCACCAGCAGGGGATTGATGTCCAGCGTGCGCACTTCGGGAATGTCCGCCGCCAGCTGCGCCAGTTTGACCAGCGCCAGTGCCAGTGCACGCTCATCGGCGGCGGGCACATCGCCATAGGCCTTGAGGATGCGCGAGGCCCGCGTCTGGCCGATCAGCTCGTGGGCCAGGCGCAGGTCAAGCGGCGGCAGCGCCAGCGCCTTGTCGTTGATCACTTCCACCGCCGTGCCACCGCGCCCGACCACGATCACCGGTCCAAACGTGGCGTCGTCGGCGATGCCGACGATGATCTCGCGCGCCTTCGGGCGGACGATGGTCGGTTGCACCAGCAGGCCGTCGATGCGCGCGTCCGGCCGTAGCTGGCGTGCACGAGCAAGGATGGCCTTCGCCGCGCTCTGCACCGCCGGCAGGGTCGCCAGATTCAGGCGCACGCCATCCACTTCGGATTTGTGCGGAATATCGGGCGACAGGATCTTCAGCGCGACCGTCGCACCACGCTCCAGCAAGGGTTGCGCCAGGTCCATCGCCTCGTGCGCATCGCGCGCATGCATCACCGGTGCAGAGGGGATGCCGTAGGCCTTCAGCAGTTCATGGGTGGCCAACGGGTCCAGCCAGCCTTGGCCATTGGCCAGCGCGGCTTCGACCAGCGCGCGCGCACGCGCGGTATCCACGCTGAAATCCTGCGGCAGGCTCGGCGGCGTTTCCATCAACGCACTCTGTGCCTCCCGGTAACGCACCAGATGCTGGAAGCCGCGCACGGCCTCCGCTTCGGTGGGATAGGTCGGCACGCGTGCGGCATTGAGGGTGGCGGTGGCCTGGTCGTCGTTGCCCAGCCACACCGCGAATACCGGCTTGTCGCGGTGATGGCGCGGGCGCAGGCCGAGCGTGCGGGTCAGTGCCTGCGCCGCATCGGCCGACGAGGTGAACGCGGTAGGCACGTTGACCACCAGCACCGCATCGTTCTCGCTGTCGGCCAGCAACGCTTCGATGGCAGTGGCATAGCGATCACCATCGGCGTCGACCACGATGTCGACCGGGTTGCTGCGCGTCCAGCCCTGCGGCAGTACCGCATCCAGCTTCTGCACGGTGCTGTCGGACAGTTGCGCCAGCGTGCCCTGCAGGGCGATCAGCTGGTCCACCGCCAGGTGGCCGACGCCACCGCCGTTGCTGAGGATGGCCAGGCGACGACCGGGGAAGGTGCCAAGCCGGCCCAGCGACTCGGCCGCGGTGAACAGTTCGTCCAGCGCGCTCACCCGCAGCAGGCCGGAACGGTTGAATGCCGCGCCGTACACATCATCGGCGCGCGCCAGTGCCTGCACGTGGGTATCGGCGCTACCCGGCTGTACCCGTTCGGCGCGCCCGGACTTCACCACCACCACGGGTTTGGCACGCGCAGCGGCGCGCGCGGCCGACATGAACTTGCGCGCGTCCTTGATCTGCTCGACATAGAGCAGGATGGCGCGGGTACGGTAGTCGGTGGCGAAATAATCCAGCAGATCGCCGAAGTCCACGTCCATGGTGTCGCCCAGCGAAACCACGGCGGAGAACCCTACCGAGCGCGCCACGCCCCATTCCACCAGGGCGGCGGCGATCGCCGAGGATTCGGAGATCAGCGCGAGGTCGCCGGCCTGTGGGAAATGCGCGGCGATGCTGGCATTGAGCCGTGCATGTGGCGCGATCACGCCCAGGCAGTGCGGGCCAAGGATGCGCAGGCCATGCGCGCGCGCGGCGGCCTCCACCTGTGCCCATGGCGAGCCCGGGCCTTCTCCCAGGTGCGCGGTGAGGATGATCGCGGCCTGCACGCCACGTTCGGCAGCGGTGCGTACCACCTGCGGCACGATGGCGGCCGGTGCGGTGATCACCACCAGTTCCGGCACCCAGTCCAGGTCCTTCAGCCGCTTCACCGTGCGGATGCCATCGATCTCGGCATGGCGCGGGTTGATCCATGCCACTTTGCCGGGGAAGCCGGTGCCGCGCAGGTTGCGCATGACTGCGCGGCCCGCCGAGCGCTCACGCGGGCTGCCGCCGATCACCGCGACCGACTGCGGACGGAACACGGACTGCAGGTGGTAGGTACTCATGTGCCTACGTTACACGGACCGGCGCTGCGGCGGCATGATCGGCGCAGGATCCTGGCATCGCATCCACGCAGGGCGTGGATCTGCTACGCCGGCCAGAACCAGTGGATCCACGCCATGCGTGGATGACGCCCCCCGTTACAGCAGCGTCCCGTGCAGGATCATCGCGGCGATGCTGAAGTAGATGACCAGGCCGGTCACATCCACCAGGGTGGCCACGAACGGGGCCGAGGCACTGGCCGGGTCGAAGCCCAGCCGCTTGAGGATGAAGGGCAGCATCGACCCGGACAGCGAGCCGAACGTGACGATGCCCACCAGTGCGGCACCGATGGTGATCGCCAGCAGGATCCAGTGTTCGCCGTAGTCATGGAAGCCACCGAGCTGCCAGATCACGATGCGTACGATGGCCAGGCAACCGAGGATGGCGCCGAGCACCATGCCGGTGGGCACTTCGCGCAAGGCCACCTTCCACCAGTCGCGCAGGCGCAGTTCGCGCAGCGCCAGGCTGCGGATCAGCAGCGAGGTCGCCTGCGAACCGGAGTTGCCACCCGAGCTCATGATCAACGGAATGAACAGGGTCAGCACCACCGCGCGCGCCAGTTCGTCCTCGTAGTGCTGCATCGCGCTGGCGGTCAGCATCTCGCCGACGAACAGCACGCTCAGCCAGCCGGCGCGCTTGCGCAGCATCTCGAAGAAGCCGATCTGCATGTACGGCTTGTCCAGCGCTTCCATGCCGCCGAACTTGTGCGCGTCTTCGGTGGACTCTTCGATCAGCGCATCGAGAATGTCATCGACGGTGACGATGCCGAGCATGTGCTGCTGGGCGTCCACCACCGGAATGGCCAGCAGATCGTGGCGGCGGATCAGCCGCGCCACGTCTTCCTGGTCCATCTGCGCATCCACCATCACCGGCGGATTGACCTGGGCCACATCCAGGATCGATTCCTCCGGCAGCCCGGTGATCAGCCGGCGCATGGTCACCACCTGCTGCAGCTGCTGGTTGGCCGGGTCGAGCACGTAGATCGCATACACGGTCTCGCGCGTGCGTTCGACCTGGCGGATGTGCTGCAGGGTCTGGGCCACGGTCCAGGTGGCGGGCACGGCGACGAACTCGGTGGTCATCAGCGCACCGGCGGTGTTCGGCGGGTAGCTCAGCAGCTTCTGGATGGTCTGCCGGGCTTCGTTGCCCAGCAGAGGAATCAGCCGCGCGCGTTCTTCTTCATCCAGCTCGTGGACGATATCGGTGGCACGGTCGTCGGCCATCAACCCCAGCAGCGCGGCGGCGCGTGCCGGCGGCAGTGCGGCAACCAGTTCGCCACTGCGGTGCAGCTCCGGCGCCTCGAGCATCTTCACTGCACGCGGCAGCGACAGCGCGGCCAGCGTCTCGGCGGCGCGCTGCAGTTCGAGCGTGTTGAGGAATTCGACCGCGTCGGCGGTGTTGTAGTTCGCCAGCGGTGCCGACAATGCTGCGGCATCGGCCACCGGACGCAGCAATTGCTTCTGGTTCATGGTGATTCGCCTTCATGGGGTGCGACCTCGCGCAACGCCAACGCAGGCAAACCGTCCCGGTGTCAGGCGGTGGCCATCGCTGGCGTCGACCGAGGTCGACTTCTACTGTCGCTGGACATGGGTTGGGGACTCCGGAGGGGTGTACTGCCGGACACGCCGGCAGCGGCGGGCAGTCTGGACCTGCGGTCGGTGCAGGTCAACCCGCCACGCTGACCGGACAATGGGCCCGCTGCCGTTCTCGTGCGTACACAGCGGCGCGCGCATAATGACTAGGTGGCATCCGCCGCGCTTCCCCTCCCCGCCGAACGGACGCACAGCCGGCCTCCCGATGACCAGGTATTCCCATGCATAGCGGTGGTCTGGAACTGGCACTGGTGCTGCTGCTGGCCGCGGTGATCGCGGTGCCGGTGTTCAAGAAGTTCGGCTTCGGCGCGGTGCTGGGCTACCTGGCGGCCGGCGTGGTGCTGGGTCCGGACGGTCTGGGCTTCGTGCAGGACGCCGACCGCATCCTCGGCGCGGCCGAGATCGGCGTGGTCATGCTGCTGTTCGTGATCGGGCTGGAGCTGTCCCCGGCCCGGCTGAAGGTGATGCGGCGCTCGGTGTTCGGTGCGGGCGCGGCGCAGGTGGCGCTGTCCGGGCTGGTGCTGGGCGGCCTGCTGCTGCTCGATCACTTCCAGTGGAAGAGCGCGCTGGTGGTGGGCGTGGCGCTGGCGCTGTCGTCGACTGCGGTCGGCCTGCAGCTGCTGTCCGAACACAAGGCGATCAACAGCGACCATGGCCGGCTGGGGTTTGCCATCCTGCTGTTCCAGGACCTGATCGCCATTCCGCTGCTGGCCGCGATTCCGCTGCTGGGCGGGGTCAAGAACGAGACGCTGCGCTGGGAAGATGCGGCCGTCGCGCTGGGCGCGCTGGCGGTGGTGATCCTGTGCGGGCGGCCGGTGCTGCGCCGGGTGTTCGGCATCATCGCCCGCACCCGCAGCCCGGAGGTGTTCACCGCCACCGCACTGCTGGTGGTGCTGGGCACCGCCTGGTTCATGCAGGAAGCCGGCCTGAGCCCCAGCCTGGGGGCATTCCTGGCCGGCGTGCTGCTGTCCGATTCGGAATTCCGGCATGAGCTGGAATCGCAGATCGAGCCGTTCAAGGGCCTGCTACTGGGCCTGTTCTTCATTGCCGTGGGCATGGGCATCGACCTGGACCGCATCGCCGCCGAACCGTGGATGATCGCTGCGGGCGTGGCGATCCTGCTGGTGGTGAAGTTCAGCCTGCTGTACGCCATCGGCCGCATCGCCAGACTCAGCTCGCGGCAGTCGTTGCTGCTGGGCAGCGTGTTGTGGCTGGGCGGCGAGTTCGCCTTCGTGGTGTTCAACGAAGCCCAGCGTGCGCATCTGCTGGGCAATGCCAACCATGACCGGCTGGTGGCGATCGTCGGCCTGTCGATGGCGATCACCCCGTTGCTGATGATCGCCCTGATGCGCCTGCTCGGCGAGGAGAAGGTCGCGCCCCGCCAGGCGGCGGAGGCCGACAAGGTGGCGCCGGACAATCGCCCGAAGGTGCTGATTGCCGGCATGGGCCGCTTCGGCCAGGTGATCGCGCGCCTGCTCACCGCGCAGAAGGTGCCGTTCGTGGCACTGGAGGCGAACCCGGACACGGTGGCCGACCTGCGCCGCTTCGGCAACCAGCTGTACTACGGCGATCCGACCCGGCCGGAGATGCTGCGCGCCGCCGGTGGCGAGCACATCGACGTGTTCGTGATCACCGTGGACGACCCGGAAACCAACCTGCGGGCGGTGCGCATGGTGCGCCGCCTGTACCCGGATGCGACGGTGCTGGCGCGTGCGCGCAACCGCCAGCATGCCTGGCGGTTGATGGACATGTCGGCCGAACCGTTCCGCGAAGTGTTCGGTACCAGCCTGGAAATGAGCGGGCGCGTGCTGACCGCGCTGGGCGTGGCACCGAACGTGGCCGAGCGCCATGTGCAGCAGTTCCGCGAACACGACGAGAAGCTGCTGCGCGACCAGTACCTGGTCTACGACGACGAGGCCGCCGTGATCCAGACCTCGCGCGATGCCCGCAACGACCTGATGCACCTGTTCGAAGCGGACGCGGAAAGCGACGGCGACAAGGAGCGCTGACAGCGGGCCGGTGTGCCGACCAACGGTCGGCACCCACCCAATGGAAGGCGACCTTCAGCCGTTGTCGCGCAGGAACCTGGCCATCGACGATACGCCCGGCACGCGCGGCTCGGAAGCGGAAAGCGACGGCGACAAGCAACGCTGATCGACGGGGTTGGGTAGTGCCGGCCGCTGGCCGGCAACCTCATGAACCTCGCCAGGATTGCGAAGCTGCCGGCCAGCGGCCGGCACTACCGCGCCTTGGGGTCAGCCGTTGTCGCGCAGGAACCTGGCCATCGACGAGACACCCGGCACGCGCGGCTCGAACTCGGCGGCGACGTCGATGAAGCCGCGCATCACCGCGATCTCGCGCGGGCTGCGGTTCAAGCCATCACGCGCTTCCGGATCGGCACCGGCGCGCAGCAGGCGCTGCACCAGCAACGGCAACCCGTGCAGGGCGGCCAGGTGCAGCGGGCCGAAGCCGCGCGGATCGCGCACGTCCAGGCTGACGTCTTCATCCAGCAGGCGCTCGACGGCGGCCATCACCACCTGCTCGTCGCAGGCAGTGCCCGGTTCGGCGCGCGCGCCCAGCAGCAGCAGCAACGGCGTGACCGCACCGGCGGCGGCCTGGTCCGGCTCTGCACCAGCCAGCAGCAGGGTATCGAGCAGCGCCAGCAGGCGCGAACGGTCGCGCGCACTGAAGCCATACAGTGCCGCGCAGTGCAGCGGCGCCAGCTGCTGGGCATCGCCGGCGTGCACATCGGCACCGGCGGTGAGCAGGCGCGCCACGATGTCCGGCAGGCCCAGCGCCGAGGCCAGCATCAGCACGGTGACCCCGCCTGGCAGGCGGTGTTCGAGCTGCGCACCGGCGTCGAGCAGGGCCGAGACGATCTCGACCTGGCGCATGCTGACCGCCGCTGACAACGGCGTGGCACCACTGGCAGCGGCATGCTGCGGATCAGCGCCGCGCGCCAGCAGCAGGTCGACCACCGCCAGGTGGCCACCGCCGGCAGCACGCAGCAGCGCGGTGCAGCCCTGCGCATCGACGGCGTCGACGGCAAAGCCCAGATCATTCAAACGACGCACGGCGTCGACATCACCGGCCATCGCGGCGGCCGGCAGATCGCCTTCGCGCAGGGTCCGGCGCGGCAACGGCCAGACGCGCCAGTCCAGCCAATCAGCCAGATCACGACGACCGATCGACAACGCCACGCCCAGCGGTGTCTGCCCATCGGCTGCACGCGCTTCCGGCGAGGCGCCGTGCTGCACCAACAGCTTCAAGGCGCTTTCGCGGGCCAGTGCGGTGGCCAGATGCAGCGCGGTCATGCCATGGCTGTCGCGTGCTTCGCGGTCCACGCCGGTGGTGAGCAGGGCCTGCTGCAGGCGCAGCCAGCCCAGGCGCACCGCCAGCGACAACGGCGGATCACCGGCTGGCGAGGCGGCAAACGGATCGGCGCCCCGCTCCAGCAGTTCCAGCGCCAGCTGCTCAAGGCCACGCGCCGCCTGGTCGTGCTGCGCACAGGCGGCCAGGAAACGCGCCAGGCCACCGCGCCCGGCCGGCGACAGGCCGTGCTGCAGCATCACCTGCAGGGCTGGCACGGCATCGATGCCACGCGAAAGCAGCGCGAACATCGGCGTATCTGCGCAGGCGTCGCGCACGTACGGATCGGCACCATGGGCGAGCAGCCAGTCGACCGCACGCGGCTCCAGCGCCAGCTCCGGATCGAGCAGCAGGCCACCCAGTTCTTCGGGCTGGCACAGCCTGGCCAGTGCGGCCATGCCATCGGTATTGCCGAACCCCAGCGCCTCGCGCAGCAGGGTCAACGGCGGGCGGTCGGGCAACAGGCCGCTGGCGCTGGCCGTCTCACCGCGCTCGGCCAGGCCATCGCTGACCGCGGCGGGCAGCGGGTAGGACGGGTCCAGCAGGGCCACGATCGCCCAGCGACCGGCTTCGGCGGCATAGTCCACCGCGCGCCGGCCGGCCGGATCGCTGCCGTCGGCAGCGATGCCCAGTTCCAGCAGGCGCTTGATCAACAGCGGCGAAACGTCCTCGGCCATCGTGGCCAGCAGCACCGCGTTGCGGCCATCGGTGTCGACCGCAACCAGGTCGGGTTTGTGCGGCAGCAGGTGCTCGACCACGGCAGCGCGGCCGGCGCGTGCGGCTTCCAGCCACGGGGTGCGGCCCAGCGCATCGCGCGCTTCCAGGTTGGCACCGGCGGCCAGCAGCACGCCGATGATGTCCACGTGGCCGGCCAATGCGGCTTCATGCAGCGCGCTGCGGCGCTGGCGGTCGCGCGCGTCGGCACGTGCCTTGTGCTTGAGCAGCAGCTGCACGCCGGCCGGATCGTCGTCCTCGGTGGCGGCCGCGGCCAGCAGCACCGGGGTGCCGTCAGCCGGTTCGCTGCGCGCGCCACGCTCCAGCAGGAAGCGCGCCAGGCGCCAGTTGCCGACCTGGCAGGCCACCGCCAGCGGCGACCAGCCATCATGGTTCAGTGCGTCCACTTCAGCCGCCGCATCGCGCAGCAGCGCGGCCACGCCCGGGTCAGAACTGCGCGCGGCATGGTGCAGGGGCGTGTTGCCCTCGCTGTCGGTGGCGCGCGAATCGGCACCGTTGGCCAGCAGGGTCATCACCGCTTCCGGACGCCCATGCCAGCTGTCGCGGGTCGCGGCCAGCAGCGGGGTCATGCCACGGTGCGGCGCGTTCACATCGACGCCGCGGCCGATCAGCTCGCGCAGCAGGCGCAGGTCCGGCAATACTGCGGCCAGTACAGCCAGGCTGCGCTGGTCGCGCCAGTTCGGGTCAGGCAATGAATGCGGATCGGCGCCGGCCTGCAGCAACTGCAGCGCGCGGTCGATGCGGCCGTGGCGTGCGGCTTCGTACAGGGCCGGGGTCAGCTCCTGCGGCGCCAATGCTTCCAGCGGCGTGGTGTCCACCGCAGTGCTGAACAGCGTTTCGCGATCGACCGGCAGTTCAGCGCCAACCGGGCCGCGCAGCGAGACCAGCGGCGCCGGTGCGATGCGCTGCAACAGCAGGTGCAGCAGCGGCGACAGCAGCAGCACCGCCAGTGCCGATGGCCAACGCGCGCTTTCCGGCAGCAGGCCCGGCCAGGTCGGCAGTACCACCAGTGCGGCCAGGGCCATCACCAGTGCGGCCACGCCAAGGCCACGCCAGGCGCTGAGGTCGCGGCCGGTCAGCGCCTGCCAATGCTGGGCCAGGCCACCGTCGAGACGCTCGACATCATTCCACAGCGGCCAGGTGCGCCAAGCCGCCAGCAGGCCAGCGCTGACCAGCACGCTCAGGCCCAGCACCGCAGCCAGGCTGCCGCTGTCGCGCAGCGCGGCCAGCGGCCAGGCCAGCAACAGGGCCAGCAGCAACGGCGCGGCGATCCACAGTGCCAGCAGCGCCGGCAGGTCCTGGCGGACGATCACCTTCGGCGGCAGCAGCGCACGGCTGCGCCGCCACCACGAGATTCCCAATGCGAACGCCGGTTGTGCCAGTGCCGCCAGCAACGCACCGGGCAGGCCGCCCAGCGCCGAACCCAGTGCCAGCAAGGCACCCAGGGTGAAGGCCAGCGACAGGGCGCGGGATCGGGAAAGCTCAGTCATAGTGGCGCAGCATCATGCTGCTCACCGACGGCGGCACCTGCAGGTAGAACCCGCGCTCGGTCAGTTCGCTGCGCACCTTGGCCGGGTCGGCCTGGGCCAGCCGGCGCTCCGCGTCCAGGGTCACGTCCAGCACGAAGACGAGCGAACCCAACGACGCCGACAGCGGCGCAGGCAAAGCGCTGAAGTCATCGCGTCGGGCGAGATAGACGTAGGTGTCCGGCTTGAGTTGGCTTTTATAGACGTAGGCGTGCATGTCCACGGGACGATAACCCGGGAAGAGCCGTGATTGTGTCGGAAAGCCGACACCGGGGAAAGCCGTCACGCGACGATGGCGGCGCGATCGACGGCGTTTCCCCGTTGAGGTTCAGCAATGTGGCGGCGCCGTTCAGGCTGCGCCACCGGTCGGCAGCGCTTACTTGACCTTGGCGTAGGTGCCCTTCAGGGCCACGCCGGCGACGAAGGTGCCGGCCCAGCACTCGTAGTTGGTCGCGCTCTTGAACTCGTTCTTCTTGTAGTAGCTGACGATGTCGACCACGGCATTGGCGCCGCGCGACTTGGCACCGTCCTGCAGGGCCAGCAGTGCCGACAGCGCGACCCAGTTGCAGGCCTCGACGTCGCTCTTGTTGGCGGCGTTGGTCTTCTTGTTGGTCACGTCTTCGCCCAGGCGCTGCTGCACGCTGACCGGCTGGCCGGCCAGGTAGAAGCGCACGCTGCCGTCGATGCCGGCATCTTTGGCGGCCTGCGAACTGATCAGCTCGCGCAGGGACTGTTCGACGCGGGTATCGCGCGCCGAAGCGGTGGAAGTCAGGGCCAGCAGCGCGGTGGCAGTGGCGATCAGCAGGGTGCGGCGCATCGGAACGTCTCCTTGTTGGGGTGCGGGTACGGCGGGGTCACGCGCTCCAGCGGCGGAACACCAGCGAGGTGTTGATGCCGCCGAAGGCGAAGTTGTTGCTCATCACGTACTCGGCCTGCAGCTCGCGGCCTTGCCCGGTGATGAAGTCGAGCTGGCCGCAACGCGGGTCCACCTCGACCAGGTTCAGGGTGGGCGCGAACCAGCCGGCGCGCATCATCTCGATGCTCATCCAGGCTTCGAACGCGCCGCAACCGCCCAGCATGTGGCCGACGTAGCTCTTCAACGAGCTGATCGGCACGCGGCTGCCGAACACCTGGGCGGTGGCCTGGGTCTCGGCGATGTCGCCGTGGTCGGTGGCGGTGCCATGGGCGTTCACGTAGTCGATCTGCGCCGGCTGCAGACCGGCGTCTTCCAGCGCCAGGCGCATGGCCTGGGCCATGGTATCGGCGCTGGGCTGGGTGACGTGCTGGCCGTCGCTGTTGGTGCCGTAACCGACGATCTCGGCGAGGATGGTCGCGCCGCGTGCCTGCGCGTGTTCCAGATCCTCCAGGATCAGCGTGCAGGCGCCCTCGCCCAGCACCAGGCCATCGCGGCCGGCATCGAACGGACGCGGGGTGGTGTGCGGTGCATCGTTGCGCGTGCTGGTGGCAAACAGGGTGTCGAACACCGCCGCAGCCGTGGCGTCGAGCTGTTCGGCCCCACCGGCCACCATCACCGTCTGCTTGCCGCTGCGGATCGCTTCATAGCCGGCGCCCACGCCCTGGCTGCCCGACGTACAGGCGCTGGAAGTGGTGTAGACACGCCCGGACAAGCCGAAGAACACACCGATGTTGACCGGCGCGGTGTGGCTCATCATCTTCAGGTAGGTGGTGGCGCTGATGCCGTCGGTGGTGAACTCATGCAGCATGCGGCCGAATTCGCCGGTGGCTTCGTGGCTGCCCGACGACGAGCCATAGGCCACGCCGGTACGGCCACTGCGCAGCACCGGGTGCTCGAACAGGCCCGCCTCACGCAGGGCGACCTCGGTGGCGCGCACCGACATGATCGCCACCTTGCCCATCGAGCGGGTGGTCTTGCGGTTGTAGTTCGGCGGCAGCTCGTAGTCCTGCGCCGGCGCGGCAAGCTTGGTGTTCAGGCCCGCATACACATCCCATTCCGGCATCGAACGCACCGCATTGCGGCAGCTGCGCAGATGGGCCTGGATGGTCGGCCAGTCGTGGCCGAGCGGACTGATGGCGGCAGCACCGGTGACCACCACGCGACGATCGGCGGCCATCAGATCATCCCTCCGTTGACCGAGATCACCTGGCGGGTGATGTAGCCGGCCGGCTCGGACAGCAGGAACGCGACCGTGGCCGCCACTTCCTCGGGACGGCCGACGCGGCCGGCCGGGATCAGCTTCAATGCGTGTTCGACCACTTCTTCGTTGAGCATGTCGGTCTCGATCAGGCCCGGGGCCACGCAGTTGACGGTGATCTGGCGGCTGGCCAGTTCCAGCGCCAATGCCTTGCTGGCACCGATGATGCCGGCCTTGGCCGCACTGTAATTGACCTGGCCACGGTTGCCGGCCACGCCGGACACCGAGGACAGGGTGACGATGCGGCCCGGCTTGCGCCGCCGCACCATCGGCATGATCAGCGGATGCAGCACGTTGTAGAAACCGTCCAGGTTGGTGTGGATCACCTGGTCCCAGTCGTCCTCGGACAATGCCGGGAACGCGCCGTCACGGGCGATGCCGGCATTGCACACCACGCCGTAATAGGCGCCATGTGCCTCCACGTCAGCCTCCAGCGCAGCACGCGCGGCAGCACGGTCGGCCACGTCGAAGGCCAGCACGCGCGCCTGCCGGCCCAGCGCCTGGATCTCGTCGGCCACCGCCTGTGCTTCTTCCACACGGCTGCGGCAATGCACCACCACGTCGAAGCCATCGCGCGCGATACGCAGCGCAATGGCCCGGCCGATGCCCCGGCTCGCGCCGGTCACCAGCACGCTTGGATTCCCTGTCATGCCTGTCCACTCTCCAGATAGGCCATCGAGTCGGCCGGTTCGAACACCGACACGTTGGCAACCGCCCATTCTTCTTCGCCTGCCAGGATGCGGCAGGCGAACATCCCTAATCCATTGTCGCCCAACAGCTCGCAACGCGCCTGTACCTGCAGGCGGGTGCCACTGGGGAAACTGCTGCGCGTGCTGGTATAGCGCCGGCTGCCAAGCAGGAAGCCCAGCTGCGGCGGGTTGCCGGCCGTGCGTGCGCGGCAGCCGGCCCAGGCAGCGATGGCCTGGGCCATGTATTCGATGCCGACCCATGCCGGGACCGCACCGTCTTCGATGAACAGGCCGGCCTCGGGCACCACCAGTTCCGCCTCGATGCCGTCCTGGTCCCAACGCAGGATGCGGTCCAGCAGGCACATGTCCTGGCGGTGCGGCACCACCTCTTCGATGGCATACAGCGGCATGTTCATCGGCGCTCCAGTGCCAGCACGGCATTGCTGCCGCCGAAGGCGAACGAATTGCTCAGCACCCGCCGCGGCAGCTGCTGCAGGAAGGTCGCCGGGGCTACCAGCGGCAACGCCGGCAGCGCCGGATCGGCCACGCCGTCCCACCAGTGCGGCGGCAGCTGCTGCTGCGGATTCTCGGCCAGCAGGATCCAGCACAGCGCCGCTTCGATCGCACCGGACGCACCCAGCGTGTGGCCGGTCAGTGGCTTGGTCGAGCTGGCCGGCACGGCGGTGCCCAGCACCTGCGCCACGGCGTGGCTTTCCATGGCGTCGTTGTGGCCTGTCGCGGTGCCATGCAGGTTCACGTAATCCACTTCCGAAGGTGCCCAGCCAGCACGCTGCAACGCCTGCTGCAGGGCATCGATGGCACCCAGACCCTGCGGGTCCGGCGCCGACATATGGTGCGCGTCGGCCGACTCACCCCACCCCGCCAGGCTGACCGGGCCTGCATCGCGGGTCAGCAGGAACAGCGCGGCGCCCTCGCCGATGTTGATCCCGCAGCGATGCTGCGAGAACGGATTGCAGCGCACTGCGGAGACCGATTCCAGCGCGCTGAACCCGGCGACGGTGAACCGGCACAGGGAATCGGCACCACCAGCGATGACCGCATCGACGATGCCCGAGCGCAGCATGCGCGCGGCCGACATCAACGCCTTGGCGCTGGACGAACAGGCCGTGGACAGCGTCCAGGCCGGGCCCAGCGCACCGCTGCGCTCACGCACGAACTGCGCGGCGGTGCCCATTTCCTGCTGTGCGTAGTCGAAGCCTTCGGGCCAATGGCCGTGCTCGGCGCGGGTACGCAGCGCCTGTTCGGATTCACCGATGCCCGAGGTGCTGGTGCCCAGCACCACCGCCACACGCTCGGCACCGTAACGGTTGATGGCATCGGCAACAGCCGGCGCGATCTGCGCCAGTGCCACGTCCAGCAGAGCATTGTTGCGGCCACGCAGGGACACCGGCAGTTCCTCCAGCGTCGGCAGCGGGCTGTGCACTTCGCCCAGCGCGAGCGTGCGACCTGGCAGCAGGCTGGCGTTGTCGCTCAGGCCGCCGGGCGCATCGGCAAACAGCGCAGCAGCCACCGCGGCGCGGCCCTCGCCCAACGCGCAGACCACGCCGAGGTCGTTCAGGAAAATGGGAGCGCTCTTCATTCCTGGCCGGCCATGTCGATCGATTCGATGCGCAGGGTGTAGCCCTCGGCGCGGTTGTCCAGCTGCACGCTGCCATCGCCCAGGCGCTGCAGCTGCAGCCACACGGTGCCGTCGCGGGACAGACTGCGCTGGCGGCCGTCGTCGCTCACCTGCCAGCCGGCCGGCAGCGCGGAGGCAATGGCGTCAGTCGGCCACAGCGCGAACTGCAGGTCATCCAGTACGCGTTCGGCACGCACCTGTGGCGGCAGCCACGGTGCACGCTGCTGGGTCAACTGCTGGCCGTCCCACTGCAGGCGCACGCCGGTCTGGCCCATCGCCTGCACGGCCAGCCGCACCTGCTGCGCGTCGGCTTCCAGCAGCGCATCCAGATCACGCTCGTGGCTGCCGAAGCGGAAGTGCAGCTGCTGCTGCAGGGCCAGCGGCGCCGGCAGGCTGGACGGTGCCAGCCGCAGCGGCGGCAGGTCGACCAGCGGCCGCGGCATGCGGCTGGCACAGGCGGCCAGCAGCAGGCACAGCAGGACCGCGGAGAGGCGGACGATCAGGCGCTGCACAGTTCCTCCAGCACGCGCATGCGGCGGCCACTGTCGTCGGCCACATACGGATTGTTGGTGTCCCAGGCGTAGCCGGCCAGGATGGAGCTGATCATGTCGCGTACCTGCGGCTGCTGGTCGGGGTGGTAGATGATCTTCTGGAAGCCGCCCTGGTACCAGCTTTCGACGAAGCGGCGGAAGGTTTTCACACCGGCGCGCAGCGGAATCGAGAATTCGCTTTCCCAGTCCACGGTCTCGCCCGCGTAACGGCGCTTCAGGCATTCGCTGGCCAGCTGCGCCGACTTGAACGCGATGGTGACGCCGGAGGAGAACACCGGGTCGAGGAACTCACCGGCGTTGCCCAGCAGCGCATAGCCCGGGCCCCACAGCGAGCTGACATTGGCCGAATAGCCGGTGATGCGGCGCACCGGCAGCACCGCCCATTCGGCATTGGCCAGCAGCGAGGTCAGGTTCGGATCCTCGCCGACGATGGCCTGCAGCTTCTGCAGGTCGTCGCCTTCGTAGCGCTCGAAGAACGATGGCTCGGCGACCACGCCCAGCGAGCAGCAGCCGTTGGAGAACGGAATCGTCCAGTACCAGACGTCGATGTGCTCGGGATGGGTGGTGATCAGGATCTTGTTGCGGTCGAATTCCGCTTCGGCCGGGATGTTGTCGCGCACGTGGCAGAAGATCGCGCCGCGCACCGGGAAGTTGGACGGTGATTCCAGGTCCAGCAGGCGTGGCAGCAGGCGCGCGAAGCCAGAGGCGTCGAGGATGAAATCGGCTTCGATGCGGTACTCGCTGCCATCGGGGCGGCGCACGCTCACCAGCGGCTGCTCGCCCGGCTCGACGGACAGCACTTCGTCACCGAAGCGCAGGGTCGCGCCCATGCGCTCGGCGCCACGCGCCAGCACGTTGTCGAAGTCGGCGCGCTGCACCTGGTAGGTGGTGCCCCAGCCCGGCGAGAACTTCTTCCTGAAGTCGAACGCGGTGCGCGCTTTTCCGTGCACGAAGGCCGCGCCGTTCTTGTACTGGAAGCCTGCCTCGACCACGTCCTGCAGCAGGCCCGCCGCTTCGATGTATTCCATGCTCTGCGGCAGCAGGCTCTCGCCGATGGAGAAGCGCGGGAACTGCTGGCGCTCCAGCATCAGCACCTTGCGGCCCTGCTGGCGCAGCATCGCCGCGGCCACCGAGCCGGCCGGGCCGGCGCCGATGATCAGGATCTCGGTACGTTCCACGTCTTCGTGGCGGGAAGAATCAGCGGCATCCACAGCAGTAGTCATCGGTGCGTCCTTGTTGCTCGATCAGGTGGAAAAGCGGAGGAATCGGAATGAAGCGTGCCCGGTCAGGCCGGCGGAGCGTCATGCGGTGGCGGCCGGAACAGCGGCGAGATCAGCCACACCAGGCCGATGCCGAACAGCAGGGTGAGCCCGAACGCACGCAGCGCCGGCGTCTGCGAAAGACCCAGCAGGCCGAACGACAGCCAGGTGCTGGCCGCACCCACGCATACCGCCAGCCAGGCGCTGGCATCGCCGCGGTGCTCGATCAGGAAGATGCCGTAGTCGATGCCCATGCCCAGCAGCAGCATCAGTGCCAGCACGTTGAACAGCTGCAGCGGCTGGCCGAACAGGCCGAGCAATCCAAGGGTGAGCGCGCCGGCCACCAGGGTCGGTGCGAATACGCGCCAGGCCTGGCGCCGGTAGCGCAGCCACAGGGCGCCGAACACCAGCACGATGCCGACCAGCAGCAGGCCGCCCATCAGCTTGCGGTAGTGGCCCAGCAGCTGCGAGAAATCGGCCGTACGGTCGACCCAGCGCACGCCGTTCAGGCCTTCGGCAGCACCGCGCAGGGTGGCCAGTGCATCGGCGCGCGACAGGTCATCGACCATCACCACGCTGATCATCTGCCCGCCCACATTGCCGACCCACAGGTGGCGGAACGGCTGCGACGCCGGCGAGGCGAGGAAGGCCTCGGCGCTCAGCGGCGCCGCTGCGAATGCGGGGCGCTGCAGGGGCTCGCCCACCGCTTCGCCCACGGCGGCCAGCACGCCGGGTTCCACCCTGGCGGTCAACGCCGCATCGGCCTGCTGCCGTGCGGGCGATGGCAACCAGTCACTGATTGCGCGGTAACCGCCGATGCGCTTGTCGTGGGTCAGTTCACGCAGGCGCGTGGTCAGCGCTTCTTCGCGCTGCAGCAGTTGTGCGGCATCGCTGCCCTGCACCAGGTAGAACTGCGCCGGGCTGGGCATGCCCAGCAACTGGCTGAGACGGATCTGCTGGGCCATCAGCGCCGGCGGCGAGGACTGCAGGCTGCGCAGGTCGTCGTTGCTCTGCAGGCGGGCGATGCCGATGGCCGACACCAGCGCGGCCACGCCGAGGAAGATCGCCACCGGGCGACGCCCGTGCAGGCGCGGGAAACGCTCCAGCGTGTTGCCCAGCCACTGCGCGAAGCGGGTGGTACGGATCTCGCCACCGTCCAGCCACGGGAACCAGAAGATCACCGTGAGGAAGGCAGCGGCCAGCCCCACCACCGAGAACAGCGCCATCTGCCGCAGGCCGGGGAACGGCGCCAGGCCCAGCGCCAGGTACGCCAGCGCACTGGTCAGCAGCGCCAGCCACAGTCCCGGCAGCAGATGCCGCAGCAGCTTCCAGCGACGGTCGGCCGGTTCGGCCTGGCGCGAAGCAAACCAGTGGATGCCGTAGTCCTCGGCCACGCCAACCAGCGAGGCACCGAACACCAGGGTCAACACATGCACCTTGTCGAACACCAGCACGGTCACCGCCAGCGCCACGCCACAACCGATCAGCAACGAAGCGGCAACCAGCAGGATCGGCCGCAGCGAGCGGAACGCCAGCCACACCAGCAGCAGCACCGCCGCCAGCGAGCCCCAGCCGATGGTGTTGATCTCCTGGTTGGCCTGCACGGCAGCCGCTTCGGCATGCAACGGCACGCCGGCATGCAGGATCTCCAGATCCGGCGCAGCGGCCTTGGCCGCCTGTCCGGCGCGTTCGAGCAGGCCATCGAGATGACGCTCGCCATCGAGCCTGAAGGCCGAGCCCGGCGTATCGAACTGCAGCGCCGCCCAGTGCTTGCCTTCGGCCTCGAGCAGGCCATCATCGCCCAGGCGCAGGCCGGAGCCCTGGGCCTGCTGCTGCCACCACTGCGGCCACAGCGACAGCGGATCCTGCCGCCACTCGGTCAACCGCGGCGCGCCCATCGGGCCGTACAGCGCGCCGAGTGCCTGTTCGGCCAACGCACCGGGTTCGGCCTGCTGCAACTGCTCGCGCTGGGCCGGGGTCAGCAGGCGATCGCGGTACGGTGCGTAGAACGCACGCGCCTCATCGAACCAGCCTTCGATCGAACCACTGGGCACCAGCAGCGCGCTGTCGGCATCACTGGCCATCGCCGCGGCGAACGCGGCCTGCGCGCGCTTGGCAGCGGCACCGTCGGTACTGCCGAGCAGCACCACCACCTGCCGCGAGCTGCCATCGGCGATGCGCCGGGTGACGTCGCTGAGCAGGCGGTCGTGCGCGTCCTGCGGCAGCAGGGCAAGGATGTCGGTGTCGATCCGCGACTCCTGGCTCCACAGGCGCCACTGCTGCGCACCCAGCACCAGCAACAGCAGCAGCCAGGCGATGCCCAGCCAGTGCCACCAGCGGCGCAGGCGATCCGGTGCGGCGCTGTCACTCAAAGCGGCGCGCCTCGTCGGCGTTCAACGTGGCCGGCACTTCGCTCAGCGCAGTGAACTGGATGCGGGTGCGATCCTGGTTGGCTTCGATGATCTCGACCTGTCGCACGTAACGGTCGCCCTGCAACGTCAGCGACTGGAAGGCCTTGGCCAGCATCGCCGACTTCGGCGTCAGCTTGAGGCGCCAGCCCTGCCCTTCACGGGTGGCCTCGACGTTGAACTGGCTGGACAGTGCCTGCACGTCACCGCTCATCAACGCGAACATGATCGCGTTGACCGAGCGCATCGCCGGCTGCTGGCGCGCGTCCAGTTCGACGCGGGTGCTGCCATCGCGCTGGCGGCTGAGGATGCGGTCGGCAGTGACCACCACCTCCGACGGGAACGGCTTGAGCGTGGACCAGATCACGCCGTGCTTGCGCGCGACCACGAACTGGCCCTGCGAACGCAGCGGGTTCTTGAAACCGCTCACCTGCTTTTCCTGGGTGAACTGCCCGCGCAGCACGTCCGGTCGGGCGACGGCCTGGGTGATGGCATCGACGGCGGCATCGGCCGCCTGCACCAGCGGTGCGGCCACCAGCAGCAGCGCGCACAGCAGCACGCGCGGAAGACGAGGGGATCGGTTCACGGGGCAGGCACTCCAAGACGCTGCCACAGCACCGGCGGGCACTGGTACAGCATTTCCTTGCTGGCCGCGTCGACCGCGACCTGGATGGTCATTGCGCGGGTCAGCACCAGGCCGCTTTCCGCATCGAGGATCTCGTATTCGATCTTCAGCCGGTTCTCCCACTCGACGATGCGCGAGCGCACGCGCAGCGCCTGGCCAAACAGCAGCGGCCGCACGTACTTCACCCGCGCGTCGACCACCGGCCACAGGTAGCCCGATTCGAGCATCTGCGGATAGTCGTAGTCGTAGCGCTTCAGCAACGCGCAGCGCGCGATCTCGAAGTACTTGAAGTAGTTGCCATGCCAGACCACGTTCATCGGATCGCAGTCATGGAAAGCAGGGGCCAGCTCGACCTCGCCGACCAGTTCGTTACCTTCATTCACCGACATACAGCTCCCAGCGTTGCGCGCGGATCTCCACCAGCAGTTCCCGCAGTTCGCGATCCAGCGCGCGGTCTTCTTCGACCAGGGCGATGCGCTGCCCCAGGTCGGCGTACATGTCGGCCAGACTGCCATGCAGCTGCGCGTTCATGCCAACCCGTTCGCGCAGCGCCAGGCCCTGGCGGGCGGCGATCAGCATGGCCGCCACCACCTGTTCAGTCAGTTCGATCACGCGCAGGCAGTCGCGCGCGGCGATGGTGCCCATGCTGACCTTGTCCTGGTTGTGGCATTCGGTGGACCGTGAGAACACCGAGGCTGGCATGGTCTGCTTCAGGGCCTCGGCCGTCCACGCCGAAACGCTGATCTGCAGCGCCTTCAGGCCATGGTTGATCGCCGCGCGCGGGCCGGTGGCCGCCGACAGGTTGGCCGGCAGGCCGTGGTTGTAGCGGGCGTCGACCACCAGCGCCAGCTGCCGGTCGAGCAGGTCGGCGATGTTGGCAACCGTATTCTTCAGCGTGTCCATCGCCAGCGCGATGTGCCCGCCGTAGAAGTGGCCACCGTGCAGGATGCGCTCGCCGTCGGCGTCGATCAGCGGGTTGTCGTTGGCGCTGTTCAGTTCGGTTTCGATCAGCTGGCGCAGGAACGGCAGGGTGTCTTCCAGCACGCCGATCACGTGCGGCGCGCAGCGCAGCGAGTAGCGGTCCTGCAGGCGCTGCTCGTTGCGCGGCGGGCGCTCGCTGTGCAGGTCGCTGCGCAGGCGTGCGGCAATGCGCGACTGCCCCGGGTGCGGCTTGGCGGCGAACAGGGTTTCATCGAAGTGATGCGCGTTGCCGTCGCTGGACAGCACGTTGAACGCGGTCAGGCGCGTGGCCATGCGTGCCAGGTAATCGGCGCGCTGCCAAGCCAGGCAGGCCAAGCCGGTCATCACCGCCGTGCCGTTCATGATCGCCAGGCCTTCCTTCGGCCGCAGCTTCAGCGGCGTCATGCCGATCTTCGCCAGCACGTCGGCAGCCGGCTGTACGCGGCCGTCGTGCAGCACCTCGCGTTCGCCGCACAGCACGGCCGCCACGTACGACAGCGGGGTCAGGTCGCCACTGGCGCCCACCGAGCCTTCGGCCGGAATCAACGGCAGCACATCGTGCTGCAGCAGCGTGGCCAGGCCTTCCAGCAACGGCACGCTGACGCCGGACATGCCGCGCACCAGCGAGGCCAGGCGCGCGGCCAGCACGGCGCGGGTCTCGGCCGGGTCCAGGTAACGGCCCAGGCCGCAGCCATGGTAGGTGTACAGGTGGTGCGGCAGCTCGGCGACCAGTGCCGGCGGAATGTTCACCGTGCACGAATCGCCGTAGCCGGTGGTCACGCCATAGATGACGCCATCCTCGCGCAGCAGGCGGTCGAGGAAGTCGGCACCACGCTGGATATGTGCGCGGAACGCCGGCACATCGCTCAGCGCGGCCTCGCACTTGCGCTGGGCCAGGGCGACCACGTCTTCGATGGTCAGCGGTGCATCGCCGAAACGGCACACGGGTACGGCGTCAATCGTCATGAGGAGCCTGATCCCAGAAGGGGAAGAAATTGAACCAGTCCAGCGGGGACTGGATGACCTGGAGTTCCAGCCAGCGCGCGAAGCGCTGCGCCTGTTCGGCCAGTGCGGCATCGCGTGAACCGCGCGGCAGCACCACGCGGTCGGCGAACTGTTCGAATGCCACCCGATAGGCGTCGCCCTGGTGCAGGCACGACATCGTGTAGACCGGGCAGCCGAGCGCGGCCGCCAGCACGTAGGCGCCGATCGGGAACGGCGCGCGGTGGCCGAGGAAATCAGCCATCACGCTGCGCCCGCCCTGCACCGGCACGCGGTCGCCAACGATGGCGACGAAGCCACCCGAGGCGACCTTGTCGGCCAGCATCATCGCCGTGGCCGGGCCCATCTCGGTGACCTGCACCAGCTCCACCGCGGCCAGCGGGTCCAGCCGCTGCAAGAGCCGGTTGAAGCGCTGCGCGTGCGCGGTATGCACCAGTACGGTGATGCGGAAGCCCGGCACCTGCTCGGCCAGCACCTGGCACAGTTCCAGGCAGCCGATGTGTGCGGTCAGGATCAGGCCGCCTTCGCGGCGCGCGATCCTGCCCAGCACCAGGTCACGCTGCAGGCGGATGCGCTCGGGCGGATAGCGGCCGCCGAGGCCGAGAATCTTGTCCAGCATCGTGTCGGCGAAGCTGAAGAAGTGGCGCAGGCTGTCGCGCCGGGTGGGCGCATGGCCCAGCGCACCGGCATGGGCCTGCAGCCGCTGCAGGTACTGCATCGAGGCCTGGCGACCGACGCGGTTGCCCAGCCAGTGGCAGGCCACGACCGGCCACACGCAGAGGTGGAACGGCCAGCGCCCGAACCAGCGGTGCACCCAGCACAGGAACAGCACGCCGGCCACCGACGTGGACTCGCCGATGTCGGCCCAGTGCGGGGCGTCGTGCGCGTGGCTCATCTCAGCCCTGCCCCTGCAGGCGGCGCCACAGCAGGTGCGGCGCGCGCCAGAGCATGCCGAAGAACAGCCGGGTATGCATGCGGCTGATGCGCACGTTGTCGCGCCACACATCGAAATGCGAAACGCCGTCGGCGGGATAGGTCACCCGCGTAGCCAGGTGGTCGACCGGTACCTGCCGCCAGTACAGGCGCACCATCACTTCGGTGTCGAAATCCATGCGCCGGCCGATGGTTTCCTCGCCGACCAGGCGCAGCACCGGCGGCAGCGGATACACCCGGAATCCACACATGGTGTCGCGCAGGTGCAGCGACAGCGTGTTGATCCACACCCAGATGTGGGTGGCGTAGCGACCATACAGGCGCGCCTTCGGCACACTGGCATCGTAGGCGGGAATGCCGCAGATCACGGCGTCCGGCCGCGCGCGGGCGGCGTCGATGAAGCGCGGCAGGTCGCCGGTGTCGTGCTGGCCGTCGGCATCGATCTGCAGCACATGGGTATACCCACGACGCTGCGCTTCAGCGAAACCGGCCAGCATCGCACCGCCCTTGCCCTGGTTCACGTCCAGCCGCAGCAGGTCGACACCCGCTCGCTGTGCCAGTTCCCGCAGCACCAGCGCGCAGGACGGCTGCGAGCCATCGTCGACCAGCAGGCAGGGCAGGCCCGCAGCCTGCACGCCATCGACGACCGCGCCGATGGCGTGTTCGTGGTCGTACACGGGAATGACCACCAGCGGCGCGAACGCGCCGCCAGCGGTGGCCGGCTCAATGCGCATCGGCGAACACCACCCTGCCGCTGGCGTGCACGCCATGCACCGAGGTGTAGCGGAACGTCAGCACGCCGCGCCCGGTGTCCCACTCCAGGTGCAGGGTCAGCTCGTCGCCGGGGCGGGCCACGCGCTGGAACTTCACTGCATCCATGCGCTGGAAACCAACCGGCAACACGAAGGCCTGGCGGCCGAAGCGCACCGCCCAGTCCAGCTGGGCGACGCCGGGCAGGATCGCCGCCTGCGGGAAGTGGCCCTGGAACGCGCGCAGCGCGGGGTCCAGCGTCATCCGCAGGGTGGCCGCCGCCTCGTCGCGACAGTCCCAGACCGGCACCGGCATCATCGGCTGGAACAACGCCACCAGTGCGGCCTGGGTGACCTTGCCCTGGGCATTGATCGGCAGCGATTCGACCAGGCGCCAGCGCCGCGGCCGGGTGACCGCATCGTGGCCCTGCGCCAACCGCGCACCGAGCCGCTGTCCCAGCGCACGCCGTGCGCCGTCACCGGCACGTGCCAACGCCGGATCGGCCGGCACCACCACGGCCGCCAGCTGCTCGCGCTGGCCCTGCAGCACCAGCACGCGCACGTCCTCAACTTCTGGATCCTCGCGCAGCGCGCGCTCCAGTGCATCCAGCGAAACGCGGCGTTCTTCGATCTTGACGATGCGGTCGGCACGGCCCAGCAGGCGGAAACGGCCATCGGCCAGTGCTTCCACGCGATCCTGGGTGCGCCACCAGTCCAACGTCTCCAGGTGCGGCGAGGCCACCGCCAGGCAGTCCTCCTCGATCCGCCACTGCACGCCCGGCAACGGCTGCCACGGCGGTGCATCGGTGTCCCAGCGGCGCCAGGCGATGCCACCGGTTTCACTGCTGCCGTAAACCTCGGTGGGCGCCACGCCCAACCACTGGCGGACCTGGCGCGCGGCGTCCTCGGGCAGCGGGCCGCCGGAGGAGAACACCGCACGCAGGCGGCCGTGCAGGCTGGCCCAGTCGAGCTGCTCGGGCAGGCGCTTGAGATGGGCCGGGGTCGCCACCAGCACCGTGTCGGTACCGGCCAGCGCGCCCACCAGGTCTTCGTGGAAGAAGCGCCGGGGCTGGATCGCACGGCCGGCAGCCAGCGGCCACAGCACGCGGAACAGCAGGCCGTAGATATGCTGGTGGGACACGGTGCCATGCACCTGGGTACCGTCGAGCTGGGCGCCGAAGGCAGCCTGCAGCGCATCGACTTCGCGCGCCAGCTGGTCCAGCCGCTTGCTGATCGCGCTGGGTTGGCCGGTGCTGCCGGAGGTGAACACGCACAGTTCGCAGGCACGCTCGTCCAACGGCAGCAGCGCCACGTCGTCGGCGGCGCTGTCGGTGGCCTGCAACGGCTGGTAATCCGCCGACAGGTCACCTGCGAAGCCACTCACCTGCGGCTGCAGCGCCTGCAATGTCGCGGGCAGGTTGTCGGCGGCCAGGAACACCCGCTTGCCGGCATGCCAGGCACCGAACAACGCCGCAGCGAAGGCCACGGTGTCATCGAAGTAGAGCGCCCAGTCACGACCTTCGGCAGCGCTGAAAGCGTCATGCCAGGCCAGTACGCGCAGGCGGAAGGCGACATGGTCGAGGGCAGTGCCATCGCAGATACCGATGTCACGACCGGGCTGCGCCGCGATCAGCAGCCGGTCCAGGGCAATCCAGTCAGCCATGCGCGTGCGCTGCCTTGACCCGACGCCGTACCAGCCATTCGCCCCCGAACAACAATCCCATCATCACGTACGCCAACATTCCGTTGTAGAGCATCCAGACCCGGTCCGACGCATACAGCGCGGTGAGCAGGGCGAGACCACCATTGAGAACGAAAAAGCCGCACCACACTTGGGTGACGCGGCGGGTATAGACCACCGCGAACGGTGGCAGGTCCGGCTCCTGCAGGCGCGCCAGGCGTTCCACCAGCGGCGGACCGAAGCGCAGGCTGGTGGCGAACACCGTCAACATCACCACGTTCACCAGCGCCGGGTACAGCTTCAGCGGCAGGGCCTGGTTGAGCACGGTGGCCAGCCCGGCCAGCAGGCCCGCGCCGGCGGCGGCGGCCCACCACAAGGGCTGGCGGGTGCTCAGCGCGCGCAGCAGAGCCAGCGCGAACAGCAAAAGCGACAGCCAGCGTGGCTCGAAGCGGCCCATCGCCAGGTAGACCAGCACCGGATAGGCAAGCGAAATCGCTGCCACCACGACCATGCGTGCCCGTGCCATGGTCGCGGCGTCCGTGCTGCTGTCAGGCAGCGGCCTGACCGGGCAGCAGGCCATGCACGACATCAACGATGTCCTGCACGGTGCGCACGGCCTTGAACGCTTCAGGCTGCAGGTTGCGGCCGAGCAGCGGCTTGAGCTGCACGATCAGGTCCACGGCATCGATGCTGTCGATGTCCAGGTCGTCGTACAGGCGCGATTCCGGGCTGATCCGCGCCGGCTCGATCTCGAAGCTGTCGGTCAGGATGCGGACGATGCGCTCGAACAGTTCATTCTTGGTCATGGCAGTTCCTGGCGCCTTACGACTGGCGGGCGGCGACGAACTCGCCGAGCGCGCGCACGCTGGAGAAATGGCGACGGGTTTCTTCCGAGTCGGCCGAGAGGCTGACACCGTACTTCTTCTGCAGCGCCAGGCCCAGTTCCAGTGCATCGATCGAGTCCAGGCCGAGGCCTTCCACGAACAGAGGCGCGGTCGGATCGATGTCCTCCGGGGTGATGTCCTCCAGTGAAAGCGAGGAAATGATCAATTCCTTGATCTCGTGCTCAAGTGCTTGCACGGGTCGGATCTCCAGACAGGTCGAAATAACGAGTGAGGTGGTCGGTGACGCGACGGGCCGCCAGGGCATCCCCCCTTGGCGAGTCATCTTCGGCCAGGAACGGCGCGATCGGGATATCTTCGCCGATCTGCAGCTGAACGTGAAAACGACGTGAGGGTACACGATACCACTTCTGGCCCTTGGTCAACGTCGGCGGGGTGCAGGTGATGCGCACCGGGGTGATGTCCAGTCGCCCGCGCACGGCGATGTTGGCCGCGCCACGCTGCAGCCGCAACGGCTGCCCCGGCACGCTGCGGGTGCCTTCCGGGAAGATCACCAGGGTGCCGCCGGCGTGCACGGCCGCCGCGCAGTCATCGACCAGCCCAGCGCCGTCGTCATTGGAGATGTAACCGGCGGCACGCACCGGGCCGCGCATGAACGGGTTGCAGGCCACCGCCCGCTTGACCACGCAGTCGGCATTGGGCAGCAGGGCGATCAGGCAGACCACGTCGATCAGGGTCGGGTGGTTGGCCAGCACCAGCAGGCCGTCGCGCTGCAGGCGTTCGCGCCCGTCGACCTGCAGGGTCATCACGCCCAGCCGGCACATCAGCCACACATGGCTGGCGAAGGCGCGCTGGACCAGCCGGCGGGCCCGGCGGCGGCGGGCCACCGGGTCGCGCATCAGCAGCAGCACCGGCATCACCAGCACGCCCAGCAACAGACCGCCGACGCCAAACGCGGCGAAGCTAAGGCCGGTGCCGAGCACCCGCCAGGCATGATCAAGGCGGCGCAGCGCCTCAGCCACGGCGGCGCCAGGACCAGCGTTGGCCTTGGGTCACGTGCTGCAGCTGCAGATCCCCGGCCAGCAGGAAGCGGTGCAGGTCCAGCGCATGCGGCAGCACGCCCGGCGCGGTCGGCCCGGCGTCGCCGGCGACCTGCCAGGACAGCGAAAGATCGGTGCCGCCGGCAGTACCGGCGGGTGCCAGGCGCCAGCACCAGGCGAAGAACGGGTCGGGTTCGTCGGCGAATTCGGCGTAAACGTCGGGCAACGGCGACTCATAGACCACGATCCGCACTTCACTGGCACCATCACCAAGCAGGCCGACGGCCTCCAGGCACGCCGCTTCCACCGTCGACTGGCCAGCGGACAACGCCAGGTAGTTGCCCCGGTGGCCGCGGGCGATCGAATACAGCGCGGCGATCGCGTTGTGCACCGACAGGCCGAAGCCGGTGGGCGACAGCGGCTGATCGGCCACCAGCGAGCCCAGCAGGTCCATCGATCGGGCGACATCGCCATGGCGGCTGGCGAACACCAGCGGTACCTGGCTGTCAGCGCCCTGCCCGTCCTCGCACCAGCACGCGGCCTGGATCGCCATGCGGCCCAGGCGCTCGATACGGCGGCGCTGCATGGCCGGAATCTCGGCCAGCGCCGGCGTGTCCTCACCCTGCGGCAGGAACGGTGCTCCGGCCCAGCCCATCCATTGGCTACGCTCGGTCAGGCCAGGCGCCCAGGCGGCCCAGTCGACAACGGAAAATTCGATCATTACCGGTGATGTTTCGATGGGCGAACGAGAGTCTCGAGCCATTACGGCGACACGCGGCTGCCCCCCATTCCTGCAGCCATGCATCCGTCCAGGACGTCGCCGGCTGCCCCCCTGGCTGCCGGAAAGGAGCGCACGCTAGCACGTCCGACACAGGGATGACATGTTTCACAAAGCACAACGGGGAGCGGTCAGCGACCGCCCCCCGCATGGACCGATCCAGCGAGCCGGTTCAGTGGTAGCCGGCGTCGGCGCGTACCTTGCCGCGGAACACCCGGTAGGACCATGCCGTGTAGCCCAGAATCACCGGCAGCAGCACCACCAGCCCCACCAGGGTGAAGCCCAGCGACGAGGCCGGCGCGGCGGCCTGCCACAGCGTCATCGACGGCGGCAGCAGGTACGGCCACATGCCCAGCACCAGGCCAGCGAAGCCCAGCACGAACAAGGCCAGGCTGAGCAGGAACGGCGGCAGGTCGCGACGCGGATGGGTGGCGCTGCGCCACAGCGCGATGGCCACCGCCAAGGTCAGCATCGGCACCGGCGACAGCCACCAGAAGTTGCCGTCGCTGAACCAGCGGTCCATCAGCCGCGACTGCAGGAACGGCAGCCAGCTGCTGACCAGGCCCATTGCCGCGATCACCGCCACCACCAGCGGGCGGGTCATCTGCCGGGCCAGCGCCTGCACGCGGCCTTCGGTCTTCAGGATCAGCCAGGTGCTGCCCAGCAGTGCGTAGCCGGCTACCAGCGCGGCACCGGTCAGCATCGCGAACGGGCTGAACCAGCCGAACGCGCCGCCCTGGTACACGCCATCGACCAGCGGCAGGCCCTGCACCAGCGTGCCGAGGATCACGCCCTGGGCGAACGTGGCCAGCAGCGAACCGAGGCCGAACGCCACGCTCCACAGCCGCCGTGAACGGTGCGCCTTGAAGCGGAACTCGAAGGCCACGCCACGGAACACCAGCGCCACCACCAGCAGCAGCACCGGCAGGTACAGCGCCGACAGCAGTGCGGCATACGCCTTCGGGAAGGCGGCCATCAGGCCAGCGCCGCCGAGCACCAGCCAGGTCTCGTTGCCGTCCCAGATCGGCGCGGCGGTGTTCATCATCAGGTCCAGCTGTTCCTCGTCCTCGGCGAACGGGGCGAGGATGCCGATGCCGAGCACGAAGCCGTCCAGCACCACGTACATCAGCACGCCGAAGCCGATCACCGCGAACCATGCCACCGGCAGCCAGGTCATCAGGTCCATGTCAGCGCTCCTCCAGCGGTTCGTCGGCGGCCGACAGCGGCCGCGCCGGGGTGTGGCTGCCATGGTCCAGCGACGGGCCTTCGTCGTACGGCTGCGGGCCGTGGCGCAGGATCTTCACCAGGTACCAGATGCCCCAGCCGAACACGAAGGCATAGCCGATCACATAGACACCAAGCGACAGCGCGGTCATCCACGCACTCTGCGGGCCAACGGCATCGGCGGTACGCAGCACGCCATAGACCACCCACGGCTGCCGCCCCATCTCGGTGACGAACCAGCCCGACAGCAGCGCGACGAAGCCGCTGGGCAGCATCCAGTTCCAGCCACGCAGCAGCCACGGCGAGGCCAGCAGCTTCTTCCGCCACAGCTGGAAGGCCGAGACCCAGGCCAGCACCAGCATCAGCGTGCCCAGCCCGACCATGATGCGGAAGGCGAAGAACACCGGCGTCACCGGCGGCCGTTCGCTGGCCGGCACCGACGTCAGCGGATCGAACGTACCGTCCAGGGTGTGGGTGAGGATCACGCTGCCGAGCTTGGGAATGGCCACCTCGAAATCGTTGCGCTCCTCCTTCTCGTTGGGCAGCGCGAACACCACCAGCGGCACGCCCTCGCCCTCCTTGGTCTCATGCCAGTGCGCTTCCATCGCCGCGATCTTCATCGGCTGGTGCTTGAGCGTGTTCAGGCCATGCATGTCGCCGACGAAGATCTGCACCGGCACGGTCAGCGCCGCGAACGCCACCGCCGCGATCAACATCCGCCGCCCCGCTTCCACGTGCGTTCCCCTGCGCAGATACCACGCGCCCACACCACCGATCACGAAACAGGTGGTGATGAACGAACCCAGCGCCATGTGCGCCAGCCGGTACGGGAAGGACGGATTGAACACCACCTGCCACCAGTCGACGGGATGCACGATGCCGTTGACCATCTCGTAGCCGGCCGGCGTATGCAGCCAGCTGTTGGACGAGAGGATCCAGAAGGTGGAGAACAGCGTGCCCAGCGCCACCATGCAGGTGGACAGGAAATGCAGGCGCGGCGACACCCGGCCCCAGCCGAACATCATCACGCCGAGGAAGCTGGCTTCGAGGAAGAACGCGGTCAGCACTTCGTAGGTCAGCAGCGGGCCGATCACCGTACCGGCCACTTCGCTCAGCCGCGGCCAGTTGGTGCCGAACTGGAAGGCCATGACGATGCCGCTGACCACGCCCATGCCGAAGGACACCGCGAAGATCTTCTGCCAGAAGAAATACAGCTCGCGCCAGACGGGCAATTTCGTGCGCAGCCAGCGCCACTCGATGAAGGCCAGCCAGCTGGCCGTACCGATGGTGAAGGCCGGGAACAGTACGTGGAAACTGATGACGAATCCGAACTGGATCCGCGACAACAACAACGCGTCCAAGGGACGCCTCCTGCCAGGTGCCGGTGGGATACCAGACCACTTTAGGGGGATATCGTTAAGCCGGGATGCGACCGGGTGACGCGCTGCTTCACTTTGTCGCAGGGTGCGTGGAAGCCGCCGGGCATGGCCCGGCGCTACACGTCATTTCATCATTGGTGGCTCCGGGCCATGCCCGGCGGGGCGCTGATTCACGCGGTAGCGCCGGGCCATGCCCGGCGAGGTGCTGATTCACGCGGTAGCGCCGGGCCATGCCCGGCGGGGCGTTCACCGCCAGAAATACCAGACGCCCATCGCCAGCAACGCGCCCAGCAACACGATCTGCACCACCGCATAGCCCACGCTGCTGTCGCGCGACTCGGACGCAATCCGCTTCTGCAGCGCTTCGCTCACATCCGGCACCTCGTCCTGCCTTACCTGTTCATGCAAGGCCTGCGAGAGCGCACGCTCGTCGGGTTCGCGGGAATCGGTTGGTCGGCTCACAACAGTTCTCCGGCGGTGGCGTGCTTCACCAGCTCCTGTTTCAGGACCTGGCGCGCACGGTGCAGGTGGCTCTTGATGGTACCCCGGGCCAGCCCGGTCACCTGCTCGATCTCGGCCAGATCGAAATCCTCCAGGTAGTGCAGGCCGACGATCAGGCGCTGCGGCGCACTCAACCGCTCCAGCGCCGCGCCCAGTTGGCGGCCGGCCTGCAGCGCCTCGCTGAGTTCGGCCGGGCCCGGCCCTTCATCGCCGATACCCAGCTCTTCAGGTACCTCCACCGCCACCATCCACTGCGCTTCCAGCCGCCGCCGCCGCAGGTGCTGCAGTGCGGTGGTGTAGGCCACGCGCGAAATCCAGGTCCGCAACGAAGATTCAAAACGGAACCGGTGCAGCTGGCGGAACACGGCCAGGAAGGTTTCCTGCAGCAGGTCGGCCACCTGGTCGCGGTCGCCGACCATGCGCCCGATCACATGCGCGCAGGTGCGCTGATGTGTTTCCACCAACTGCGCGAAGGCCGCTTGCGAGCCGTCGATGATCGCACCCACCAGGGCGCGGTCGTCCGACCACGCAGAGGGCTCCTCCACGGGGACATTGCGCCGCCGCCCCCGCAGTGCAGCCAGCGCTTCCCCCAGCAGGCTCATGCGTGGGACTCCCCCTGTGCCCGCAGCATGCGCCGGTTCAGCCCTTGCGCGTGGCGGGGCGGGTGAAGTGCCAAGCCAGCAGCTGGCCCAGCCCTGCGCTGCCGACCAGCGCGGCAGCTGCGCCGAACGTCAGGTCGCGGGCACCGATGGCCTCCAGCAGCGCCATGGCCAGCGCCAGGCAGACCAGGCTGATGCCCCAGCGCAGGGCGCCCTGGCGGCGGCGTTCCTCCTCCAGCACCGCCAGCGAGCGGATGACTTCCTCCGGCACGTGCGGTGCCACCAGCTTGCTGCGCGCACGCGCATCGGCGATGGCATGGATCGCATAGGCGATGCAGATGAAGAGGGTGATCGGGATGAGTTCCTGCATGTCGTGCTCCTGTCCGGTAGATGATGCGGGTTCAGGAGATTGGATGCGCGACCACGGCAAGCGGTTGCACCGCTTTGCCGATTCCGCTGCCATGACCTGTGGCCCCTGCCCGGGGCCGGGACGGCTGCTACGCTTGCCCGGTTTCCTCTTCTGGTGCTGTCCGCCCATGTCCCGAGTGCTGCCCCTGTCCCTCCTGCTGTCTGCCGTGCTGGCCGCTCCGGCTGCGCAGGCTGCGCCGACACCGATCACCATCGAACAGGCCATGGCCGACCCGGACTGGATCGGTCCGCCGGTGGAGAAGGCCTGGTGGTCGTGGAACAGCCAGCAGGTGGAGTACCAGCTGAAGCGCAACGGCAGCCCGGTGCGCGACACCTTCCGCCAGCCGATCGCCGGTGGCGTGGCCGCGCAGGTGGCCGATGACCAGCGCGGCAGCCTGGACGTGGCCGATCCGGTGTACGACCGCAGCCGCACGCGCAGCGCGTTCGTGCGCAACGGCGACGTGTTCGTGCGCGACCTGCGCAGCGGCGCACTGACCCAGCTGACCCGCAGCAACGAGCGCGCCAGCGGCGTGAACTTCGCCGCCGACAATGGCGTGATCTGGCGCGTCGGCCAGAACTGGTTCCACTGGACCGCCGCCAGCGGCGTGCAGCAGGTGGCTAGCCTGAAAGCCGAAAAGGATCCCAGCACGCCGCCGAAGGCCGACGTGCTGCGCGACCAGCAGCTGCGCACGCTGGAAACCCTGCGCCGCGACCGCGAACAGCGCGAGGCGCTGAAGGACCAGGACCAGCGCTGGCGCCAGGCCGACCCGACCCGCGCACCGGGTCCGGTATTCCTGGGTGCCGACGTGGAGATCGTCGACAGCGTGCTGTCGCCGGACCTGGGCCACCTGATCGTGACCACCAAGCCGAAGGACTTCGATGACGGCCGCGGCGGCAAGATGCCGCTGTACGTGACCGAGTCGGGCTATGAGGAAACCGAGGACACCCGCCAGCGCGTCGGCCGCAACGGCTTCGAGCCGCACACCCTGTGGTTCGTGGATGTACGCAGCGGCAAGGCCGAGAAGCTGTCGCTGTCCAGCCTGCCGGGCATCGGCACCGATCCGCTGGCCGAGCTGCGCCGCAAGGCCGGCAAGGACGCACTGAAGGGCGACCGCAGCGTGCAGGTGATGAGCGACTTCATGGGCGGTGGCATCCGCTGGAGCGCTGACGGCCAGCAGGCCGCGGTGATGCTGCGCGCCAACGACAACAAGGACCGCTGGATCGTCAGCGTTGCTGCCGCCGACGGCCGCGTGCAGAACCGCCACCGGCTGACCGACAACGCCTGGATCAACTGGGGCTTCAACGATTTCGGCTGGATGGCCGATGGCCGCACGCTGTGGCTGCTGTCCGAGGAATCCGGCTTCTCGCACCTGTACACCCAGGCCGGTGGCGGCAAGCCGCAGGCGCTGACCAGCGGCAAGTGGGAAACCTCGGCGCCGGTGCTGTCGGCCGACGGCAAGGGCTTCTACTTCCTGTGCAACCAGCAGGCCCCGCATGACTACGAAGTCTGCGCGGTCGATACCGCTGCCCGCCAGGTGCGCGAGCTGACCAGCCTCAATGGCGTGGAAGATTTCTCGCTGTCGCCGGACGGCCAGCAGCTGCTGGTGCGCTATTCCGGCGCCTACCTGCCGGCGCAGCTGGCGGTGGTGCCGAGTACCGGCGCTGGCCAGGCGCGCGTGCTGACCGATACCCGTACCGCCGAGTACAAGGCGCGCCAGTGGATCCAGCCGAAGCTGGTGGCGGTGCCGTCCAAGCATGGCGCCGGCGTGGTCTGGGCCAAGTACTACGAGCCGGAAAACAAGGAACCCGGCAAGAAGTACCCGGTCGTGATGTTCGTGCACGGTGCCGGCTACCTGCAGAACGTGCACCAGCGCTACCCGGCCTACTTCCGCGAGCAGATGTTCCACAACCTGCTGGTGCAGAAGGGCTACATCGTGCTGGACATGGACTACCGCGGCAGCGAAGGCTATGGCCGCGACTGGCGCACGGCGATCTACCGCAACATGGGCCACCCGGAGCTGGAAGACTACAAGGACGGCCTGGACTGGCTGGTCGACACCCAGCAGGGTGACCGTGACCACGCCGGCATCTACGGCGGTTCCTACGGCGGCTTCATGACCTTCATGGCCCTGTTCCGCTCGCCGGGCACGTTCAAGGCCGGCGCCGCGCTGCGTCCGGTGGTCGACTGGCACCAGTACAACCACGGCTACACCAGCAACATCCTCAACACCCCGGACATCGATCCGGAGGCGTACCGCGTGTCCTCGCCGATCGAGTACGCACAGAACCTGCAGGACAACCTGCTGATCGCCCACGGCATGATGGACGACAACGTGTTCTTCCAGGATTCGGTGAACCTGACCCAGCGCCTGATCGAGCTGCACAAGGACAACTGGTCGATCGCGCCGTACCCGCTGGAGCGACATGGCTACGTGCGTGCCGATTCCTGGCTGGACCAGTACAAGCGCATCCTCAAGCTGTTCGAGCAGAACCTGAAGTGAGTGCTGCCGCGGCCACGATCCACATCGTGGCCGCGGTCATCCTCGATGACCGTGGCCGGGCACTGGTGGTGCGCAAGCACGGTGCCAGCCGCTTCATCCAGCCAGGCGGCAAGCCCGACCCGGGCGAGGCACCCCTGCAGGCACTGGCACGCGAACTGGACGAGGAACTGGGCGTACGGCTGCACACCGCTTCGGCCATCGCACTCGGGAGTTTCGAGGACTGGGCGGTGAACGAGCCCGGCCATCGCGTGCAGGCGCAGGCCTGGCGGGTGTGGATCGAAGGTGAGCCGTGCGCGCGTGCGGAGATCGCCGAACTGGCCTGGGTGCCGCTGCAGCCGCCGCACGGCCAGCCCTTGGCACCCTTGAGTGAACACCATATCCTGCCGGCGGTCGCTGCCCTGGCGACGGCCCGCTGACCCGGCGGGCATCGCTCACCCGGACAACGGATGTCAGCTTCGATTCCCTCGATTCCAGCACCTGCCCCACCGCCACCCAGCAACTGGGTCAGCGCAGTGGCGCAGGGCTCGTTCTGGCTGAGCCTGCTGGTCACCCTCTATTTCCTCGCGCAGGCGCTGATGGCCGCGGTACTGGCCCGTACCGGGTTCTGGACCACGCTGGTGACACTGGCATGGGAACAGCAGCTAGACGGCAGCCTGTGGTGGATGCTGAAACACCCGGCGGCCACCTCGCTGCTGGTTGCCCTGCTCTGCCTGTTCTCGACCCTGGCCAGCTGGGGCCTGTGGCGCGAGCGACGCTGGGGCCTGTGGGCCTATGTGTGGATGCTGGGCCTGAGCGCGCTGGCCAACTTCGTGATCGCCTGGTGGATGGATCGCCTGCTGCTGGTGTTGATCGCGCTGCTTGCCAGCGACCCCACGGCGCAGCATGAGCTGCAGGTGCAGCGCGTGCTGTTCACGCTGACACTGGTCGGCACCTCGGTGCTGTTTGCGGGGCTGCAGGGCTGGCTGGGTTGGCGCCTGCTGCGACCGGACATCCGCTGCCGCTTCCGCTGACTCCCCTCCCGCGTTCCGCCTTCGACAAGGATGTCGCATGCCTGCCCTGCTCCGAATGTTTCTGGTCGTCACTGCGCTGCTGCTGGCCACCCCGCCGGCGCCGGCCGCAGCCTCCGCTTCCACGCCCTCGCCCGCGCCGCTGCGATGTGGCCGGTACGTCAATGCGCAGAATGATGCCGCGCTGGTGATCGACTCACACAACCGGGGCCGTCGCCTGACGACGGGCTTTGATCTCGAATCGCTGCAGATCGAACGCGATGGCGACGGCCTGGTGCTGGTCAACCTGGATGACGGCGTGACAACAGCGCTCACTGCCAGTGCTGATGGCAGACGCATCAACGACACGCTGCAGGACTACCAGCTGCGTGCACCGGCGGTCTGCCAGCCGGTGGCCGTGAACGCCGCCGGCAGCTGCCTGGCCGATGCGAACCGCTGCATGGCTCGCCTGCACGCGGCGACGCCGCCGCAGCTGCTGACCGCCTGCCAACAGGGCGTGGGCGCGGCCTGCAGCGGCCTGTTGCTGCGCTACGTGGACGATGCGCTCCTCGCCGCCGCGTCTGCCAAGGGCGTAGCGCTGGCTACCGCCGCACCGGCGCCCTGCACCACCGATGCGGAGCGCGAGGAGGTGCTGACCTGCCGTGATGCCCGTCGTGACGCGTTGGCCGCCGCGGTGGCACAGGCCAGCGGCCAGGCGTTCGCCCGTGGCATCGATCCAGCGTGGGTGGAACTGCCGGCGGCGCAGCGCGACCAGTTGCAGCAGCTGTGCCTGCAGCAGCGCGCTGGCCGCTTCTGCACCGAAGTGGCCGAGCAGCAGTTGAATGCGCGCGATCCGCGGGCGGCCGTGCAGGCGTTGCAGGTGGTCTGCGACAGCGGTCGCGACAGCGCATGCGAACGGGTCGAGCCCCTGCAGGCACTCGGTGCCGCGCTGCGCCTGGTCGATGCGACCGAGCCGCCCTGTGGCCTGTACCGGGCCGACGGCGGCACGATCGATGCGGTTGCGTTCGGCGACGATGGCCACGCGACGATCGGTAGCCAGCGCTCGCAGGTGCGACTGCTGGACGGTGCCATCCATCTGCGCAATGACCACGGCAGCGATCATGTGCTGCGCCTGCTGGCCAATGGCGACCTGCTGGGCATGGATGCCTGGACCGGCTACCAGCGTTACCAGCGGCAGCCGGGTGCTGTGCGCTGCAAGGCTGCGCCCACCCGTGATACCGCACCATCTGCCCACCGATGATGACCATCGTTCCACGTACCGTTTCTGCAAGGAGTTCCTGCATGCCCCCCTCCACTGCCCACCGCGGCCACCTGTCACGCGGGTGGATCGCCGCGCTGCTGTTGTCGCTCGGCCCGGCAGCATCCGCGCAACCACTGCTGTGCGGCACCTTCAAGGACGCTGACAGCGGCGCCCGGCTGACGGTGGAAAGCCCAGTTCAGGGCTCCCGCCTCATCCCCGGCGCAGCCCCGGAGCCCTACAACCTGGAGCAGCTGCAGGACGTGCTGATGCTGGCCAACCTGGCCACCGGCGGCATCGAGGCCCTGCAGATCATCGACGAGGGCCACGCGCTGGCCGGCGAAGAGCGTTACTACACGCTGGAAAGCACGGCGGTCTGCCAGGCGTCGCCGGTGTTCGCAGCGGGCAGCTGCCGCGCCGATATCGCCAGCTGCATGGATGACATGGCAGTGGCCGGACCCGAGCGCTGGCGGCAGTGGTGCCGTGAAGGCGTGCCGGCCGGCTGCAATCGCTTGATCGAGGATTATCGCAGCGACGCCCGCAATGCCCTGGTGCTCGACATCGCCCTGGCCAGCAATCGCGAGGAGCCTGCTGAACCTGCGGCATGCCAGCGTGGCAGCACGGACGTCGACGCAGAAGCATGCAGACAGGCCGAAGCGGTGGGCCGGGTGCGTGATGCGGCCTGGGCGTTCTCGGTGGCGCGAAGCATCCCGCGCGACGTGCCGCTACCGGCAGCGCAGCTGGACGAGGTCAGCATGCTGTGCCGCGAGCATCCCAGTGCCAGTTCCTGCCATGCCGCGGCCGTGGCGCTGTGGGCATCGGCGCGCCTGCTGCCGGCCCGCGATGCCCTGCAGCTGGCGTGCAGCATCGGTCGGGACCCGCAGGCCTGCAGCAGCGTCGCCCCCTTGGCCGCACTGAGCAGCGCAGACCTGGTCATCGTGGACGTGGCCACGCTGCCCTGCGGCCGCTATGCGGCGCAGGGCCACTCCCTGGTGTTCGGCGACGACGCCCAGGTCCAGGTCGATGCGTCCGGCAGGCAGCCTGCGGTCATGCGCGAGGGCGCCATCCGGGTGCGGAACGAGGAAGGCGAGGACCACGTGTTCTGGCAGCTGGCCAATGGCGATCTTGTAGGCAACGACCGTTGGGCCCGCTTCGCCCGCTACCAGCGTGACGGTTCGTCGCCGACCTGCGGGGCGCGTGCCAGCGCAGGCACGGCGCTGCGGTAAAGTACGCGCCATGAACGAATTCGAGCGCGTGCGCGCCTACCTCACCGACCTGCAGGACCGCATCTGTGCAGCGATCGAATCCGCAGATGGCCGGGCACGCTTCCAGGAAGATGTGTGGCAGCGCGCCGAAGGTGGCGGTGGCCGCACCCGCGTGCTGCGCGATGGCGCGGTGTTCGAGCAGGCCGGTATCGGCTTTTCCGATGTGGCGGGCAGCCGCCTGCCGCCGTCGGCCTCGGCCAACCGGCCGGAACTGGCCGGTGCCTCGTGGCGCGCCACCGGTGTGTCGCTGGTGTTCCACCCACTCAACCCCTACGTGCCGACCACCCACGCCAACGTGCGCTTCTTCCAGGCCCAGCGCGACGGCGAGGTGGTGGCCAGCTGGTTCGGCGGTGGCTTCGACCTGACCCCGTTCTACCCGTTCGACGAGGACATGCAGCACTGGCATCGGGTGGCGCGCGATCTGTGTGCACCGTTCGGCGACGAACGCTACGCCGCGCACAAGCGCTGGTGCGATGAGTATTTCTTCCTGCGCCACCGCAATGAGACGCGCGGTGTGGGTGGTCTGTTCTTCGATGATCTGCACGGCGATTTCGAACGCGATTTCGCCTACCTGCGCGCGGTCGGCGATGGCTTCCTCGATGCCTACCTGCCGATCGTGCAGCAGCGCAAGGACACGCCCTACGGCGAACGCGAGCGCGAGTTCCAGCTGTACCGCCGCGGCCGCTACGTCGAGTTCAACCTGGTCTACGACCGTGGCACGCTGTTCGGCCTGCAGAGTGGCGGGCGCAGCGAGAGCATCCTGATGAGCCTGCCGCCGCGGGTGCGTTGGGAGTACGGCTTCAGCCCCGACGAAGGCAGCGCCGAGGCGCGCCTGGCCGATTACCTGGTGCCGCGCGACTGGGTGTGATGCGTGGCGCCCACAGCGGTCGAGCAAGCTCGACCACTACCGGGACCGGGCCGAGGCGACAGGCGGTCGGGCCAGCTCGATATCGACCGCACCCGCTCAATCGTCCTTGCGCTTGGGAATGATGGTGATGTGGCCGTTGGTTTCCAGCAGTGCCAGTTCCACTTCTTCCACGCCGATGCAGCTCTGCTGGCGCATGGCGACATCGAAATCGGCGCGGCTGACCAGCTCGCGCCGCAGCACACTGTCGAAGAGCTTGCCGTTGCGCGCGATCACCACCGGTTCGCCCTCGATCAGCCGTTCCATGCGGCGGCTGCGGGCGGTGATCCAGCCTACGCCATAGTTCAGCAGGATCAGCGTGGCGGCCAGCAGCAGGCCGCCGGCCAGCGAGGTATCGGTGCCCAGCAATGCGTTCTGCACCGCATTGCCCAGCAGCACGATCAGCAGCACGTCGAACGGGGTGACCTGTCCCAGCGCGCGCTTGCCGCTGAGCCGGACCATGCCCAGCACGACTGCGTAGACCACCACCGCGCGCAGGATGAATTCCCACCACGGCATCGCCAAGTCGAACAGATCGGGCATCGCGGGTTTCCCTGCTGGGCGGTGGCCCAGCGTGGCGCAGCAGCGCACAAATAAAAAGCCCCGCTGACCAGGGGGAGGTCAACGGGGCCGGGGAACGGGCGCTTGGGGAGGAGCCCCCGTTCCGAGATCTGCTCCAGGGGATGGGAGAGATCCACGACAGGCATTGCGCCTGTCGGGAGTTATAGAAGCACTCCGAACACTAACGGTTCGTGAAGGGGCCCAATTTAATAAACACCCATCAGGGAAACATTCATGTTTGAGTCAGAAATATCATGCAAATGAACGAATTCACGGCGTTTTCGGCCTGAATGCGACTCAGTGCGCCTCATCCCAATTGCTGCCAGTACCGGTATCGACCACCAACGGCACCCGCAATTGTGCCGCTTGCGACATGCGCTGCACGACATTGCTACGCAGTTCTTCGATGAAACCGGCCTCGGCTTCGAACACCAGTTCATCGTGCACCTGCAGGATCATCCGCGCCGGTGCGCCGCTGTCACGCAGCCATTTGTCCACATCGACCATGGCGCGCTTGATGATGTCGGCGGCGGTGCCCTGCATCGGTGCATTGATCGCCGCACGTTCAGCGCCAGCACGCAGGCCCTGGTTACGTGCATGAATGTCGTTCAGGTACAGCCGGCGACCGAACAGGGTCTCCACGTAGCCCTGCTCGCGGGCCTGCTCGCGCATGCGCTCCATGAAGTCACGCACGCCCGGATAGCGGCTGAAGTACAGCGCCACGTAGTCCTGCGCCTGGCCACGGTCGATGCCGAGGTTGCGGGCCAGTCCGAACGCACTCATGCCGTACATCAGGCCGAAGTTGATCGCCTTGGCCGCGCGACGCTCGTTGCTGGTCACTTCTTCCAGGGTGCGGCCGAACACCTCGGCGGCGGTGGCGCGATGCACGTCGGCGCCCTGCTCGAAGGCCCGCACCAGGCCCGGGTCTCCGGACAGGTGGGCCATGATCCGCAGCTCGATCTGCGAATAGTCGGCCGCCAGCAGCTGGAAGCCTTCCGGGGCGATGAACGCACGGCGGATGCGGCGGCCATCCTCGGTGCGGATCGGGATGTTCTGCAGGTTCGGATCGGACGAGGACAGGCGGCCGGTGGCGGCGCCGGACTGGTGGTAGCTGGTGTGCACCCGGCCGGTTTCGGAGTTGACCATCTCCGGCAGCTTGTCGGTATAGGTGCTGCGCAGTTTGGCCAGGCCACGGTACTCAAGGATCACCCGGGGCAGCTCGTGCTGCTCGGCAATCGCCTCCAGCGCCTCTTCATTGGTGCTGGGCTGGCCCTTGGGGGTCTTCACCACCGCCGGCAGCTTCAGTTCGTCGAACAGCACCGCCTGCAGCTGCTTGGGCGAATCCAGGTTGAAGCTGCGCCCGGCCAGTTCGGTGGCCTTCTGCTGCGCGGCCAGCATGCGCGAGGACAGGTCCTGGCTCTGCCGGCGCAGTTCGTCGGTGTCGATCCGCACGCCATTGGCTTCGATGCTGGCCAGCACCGGCACCAGCGGCATCTCGATGCTGCGGTACACGCTGTCCAGGGTCGGTTCGGCCAGCAGCTGCGGCTCCAGCGCGTGGTGCAGGCGCAGGGTGATGTCGGCGTCTTCGGCGGCGTAGCGGCCGGCCTCGTCGATGCCCACCTGCGAGAACGAAATCTGCTTGGCGCCCTTGCCTGCCACGTCCTCGAACTTGATGGTGTTGTAGCCCAGGTAACGCAGGGCCAGCGAATCCATGTCGTGGCGGGTGGCGGTGGAATTGAGCACGAAGCTCTCAAGCATGGTGTCGTCGTGGTAGCCCTGCACGTCCACGCCATGGCGGCGCAGCACGTGCAGGTCGTACTTGCCATGCTGGCCCAGCTTCTTCTTCGCCGGGTCCTGCAGCACCGGCCGCAGCGCATCGAGCACCTGTGCCAGCGGCAACTGTGCCGGCGCGCCGGGATAATCGTGGCCGACCGGGATGTAGGCGGCCTTGCCCGGCTCCACCGCCAGGCTGATGCCGACCAGGCGCGCACGCATCGCATCCAGTGCGTCGGTCTCGGTGTCGAAGCTGATCAGGTCAGCCTGCTGCACGCGCGCGACCCAGGCCTGCAGCTGCTCGGTGGTCAGCACGGTCTCGTACTCGCCGGGCGCCGACAGCGCCGGATCGAGCTCGCCGACGGGCGGCGCTTCGGCGCTGCCACGGGCAAAGCCGGCGGCGGTGCCACGCAGGCTCGGCGTCGCGTCGTTGGCCACTGCAGGCGCCGGTACCGGCCCGCCCAGCTCCTTCAATGCCTGGGTGAAGCCGTAACGCAGGTACAGCTCGCCCAGGGTGGGCACATCCGGGTCGCGCAGGGCCAGCGTGGTCGGGCTGGCGTCCAGCGCGACGTCGGTGCGGATGGTCACCAGCTCCTTGTTCAACGGCAGGCGCTCCAGCGCGGCGCGCAGGTTTTCGCCGATCTTGCCCTTCATGGTCGGCGCCGCTGCCATCACCCCGTCCAGATGCTGGTATTCGGCCAGCCACTTGGCGGCCGTCTTCGGCCCGCACTTCTCCACGCCGGGCACGTTGTCCACGGTATCGCCCATCAGCGCCAGCAGGTCGACGATCTGGTCGGCGCGCACGCCGAACTTGTCCATCACCGCCGCGTCCGAATCCATGCGGCTGCCGGTCATGGTGTTGACCAGTTCGATGCCCGGCCGGACCAGCTGCGCGAAATCCTTGTCGCCGGTCGAGATGGTGACCTTCAGGTCCTGTGCCACGCCCTGCAGGGCCAGGGTGCCGATCACATCGTCGGCCTCCACGCCGTCGATGCGCAGGATGCTGATGCCCAGCGCTTCGACGATGCGGCACATCGGCTCGACCTGGCTGCGCAGTTCATCGGGCATCGGCGGGCGGTTGGCCTTGTACTGGTCGTACAGGTCATCGCGGAAGGTCTTGCCGGGGGCATCGACGACGAAGGCGACGTAGGCCGGGCGCTCCTTCAGCGTCGAGCGCAGCATGTTGACCACGCCGAACAGCGCGCCGGTGGGCTCACCCTGTGCATTGGACAGGGGCGGCAGCGCGTGGAACGCGCGGTACAGGTAACTGGACCCGTCGATCAGGACTAATCTGCTCATGCGTCGATTCTACGCGCCTGTTCCTGCATCGCGGCGACACGGCAGCGACGCCGCGTTGGGGCATAATCAAGGCTCTTTCCAGGCAAAGGCCCCGCCGATGAAGACCCTGATGCTGGCTTCCCTGCTCCTGCTTGCTGGCTGCGCCAGCATGGGCGGTGCGGGCGCTCCCCCGGTGGACGTCAAGGGCGCCGATGTTTCCAAGCGCACGATGGACAACGGCGACACCATCGAGGAATACCGGGTGTCTGGCCAGTTGCGCATGGTCAAGGTGACGCCGGCACGCGGCGCCCCGTTCTACATGTATGACAAGAACGGCGATGGCCGCTTCGACAATGACAAGGATGGCGTGTCGCCGGTGTACTGGAAGCTGTACAGCTGGTGATGTGGCCGGGGTCGGATCCCTTTCCACGGGAAAGGGCTCTGACCCCATCAAGGCGATCGGCACGGCCCATCCACGCATGGCGTGGATCTACTGGCATTGCGGTGGCCCCATCCACGCATGGCGTGGACCTACTGGCATTGCGGTGGCCCTATCCACGCATGGCGTGGACCTACTGGGCATTGCGGTGGCCCTATCCACGCATGGCGTGGACCTTTGACGGTGAACTGGAGTAGATCCACGCCATGCGTGGATGCTCTTCGGGCCGCCGATAAAAAACAACGCCGGCGCGCATCCTGCGGCCGGCGTCGGGTCCCCTCCCCGGGAACGCTTCCGTATCAGCGGATGACCAGCACCGGCAGCGTGCTGCGCGCCAGCACCTCGGCGGTCTGGCTGCCCAGCAGCACGCGGGTGACGCCGCGGCGGCCGTGCGAGGTCATTACGATCAGATCGCTGTTGCGCTGGCCCGCCGTCTCGATGATGCCGTCGGCCGCGTAGCGGTCCAGCACATGCACCGGATTGGCGGTGATGCCCTGCTCGGCCGCCTTGGCCAGGGCCGGCTGCAGCACCTTCTGCGCGCCTTCCTCGCGGTCGGCCTTGTACTCCGGGCTGTTCATGTAGCCCACGCTCCAGCCCATGGCGTCGTACATGCCGACGGCCCAAGGCTCGGAGACGGTGACGATGTCGACCTCGGCATTGAGGTCCTTGGCCAGCTCCAGGCCCTTGGCCAGGCCCTTGTCGGCCAGCTCCGAGCCATCGGTGGCGATCAGGATGCGCTTGTACATGGTGGGGCTCCGCGGTGATCCAGCCAGTGGGAACGACACCATTACACAGCCTGTGTGGAGATCGTGCCTTGCGCAGGATCAATCCGGCAGCGCGCAGCGATGCCTGCGCAGCGCGGCATGATCGGCTGACGCGCCCAGGATCGACAGGCGACTGGAATGCTCCGGTAGCGCCGGGCCACGCCCGGCGGGCACTCAGGCCTGCACCGTCACCCGCCAGCCACCGTCGTGCGGCTGCCAGTCGAATTCCACCGGCAGGAACTTCTCGATCAACCGCGCATTGCTGACCAGGTGATCGCTCAGCACGTGGGTGGTGAACGCGCCGCCGCCTGCCAGCGCCATCGGCAGCAGCAACTGGTCGGACAGGTACTCGCCAACAGCACCGGTCCCGTCCAGATACTGCTTGACCTGCCCGGCCAGGCGCGCCCCGACCTGCTCGGCGGAGACACTGCGCTCGCCGTGGCCGCTGAACACCTCCACGTGATCACCATGACGCACGCGCACCAGGGCGACGTTGCCCGGTCCCAGCGCCGGCCGTATCGACTGCACGTTGCGCGGGTGCGGGTCCACGCCCAGCGTCTCGGCCAGTACCTGCAGTTCGCGCAGGCCGATGCCGCTGGACAGGCCGGACATCAGCACCTGTGCCTCGATCGCCTGCAACGGTGCACGCACCTCCAAGGACGGCGGCTGCAACGCCGCGCACGGCTGCACCTGCACCTCCATCACGCCGCCACCGGCTGGATGGAAACCGTGCTGCAGCAGCTGCATCGACGCCTGCACGCCCATCCGGCCCAGCGCCGGCAGATAGCTTTGCGCGATGAAATCCGCGCTGGGTGCCAGCGGATTGTGGGTACCGCCTTCCAGGCGCAGCTGCGAGGGCCCCTGCGCGCGCCACAGCGCGGGCAGCACGGTCTGCAGCACCAGCGTGGCCGAGCCGGCGCTGCCGGTCGCGAAGTGGTAGGTGCCGGCGCTCACCCGCCCCGGCTCGAAACGCAGCGAGGTAGCGCCCAGTTCTGCACCGTGCACACAGGCGTTGCCGACCCGCGCCGCAGCGTTCACCGCGGTCAGGTGCTGGCGCATCAACCCCGGCTTGCGCCGGATCGCGCGGATGTTGTGCAGCGTGAAGCCGGTGCCGGTGCACAGGCTCAGGGTCAGTGCCGAGCGCAGCAGCTGTCCGCCTCCGTGCCCGCCATCCAGTTCAATCATGTCCATCTGTCTGTTCCTCCGTGCCCGTTGTTCGATGCCGGGCCCTGCTGCCGTGCGCGGCGCAGTGTACGCCGCGCACGGGTTGCCTCATCCCTTCACGCACACCACCTGGCGCAGCGTGTGCACGATCTCGACCAGATCGCGCTGGGCCTCCATCACTGCCTCGATCGGCTTGTAGGCCGCCGGCGATTCATCCACCACCTCCGCATCCTTGCGGCACTCGACGTGCGCGGTGGCCTTGGCGTGGTCATCCACCGTGATCAGCTTGCGTGCCTGGGTACGGCTCATCACGCGGCCGGCACCGTGGCTGCAGCTGTGGAAGCTGTCCTCGTTGCCGAGGCCACGCACGATGAAGCTCTTGGCCCCCATGCTGCCCGGAATGATGCCCAGTTCGCCCTTGCGCGCACTCACCGCGCCCTTGCGGGTCAGCATCACTTCCTTGCCGAAGTGGGTCTCGCGGTTCACGTAGTTGTGGTGGCAGTTCACCGCCTCGGCCTCGGCCTCGAACGGCTTGCTGATCACCGTGCGCACCGCGGCCACCACGTTGCGCATCATCACCTCGCGGTTCATGCGTGCGAAACGCTGCGCCCAGTCCACCGCGAACACATAGTCGCCGTAGTGCTGGCTGCCCTCGGGCAGGTAGGCCAGGTCCTGGTCGGGCAGGTTGATCATCCAGCGGCGCATTTCCTGCTTGGCCAGCTCGATGAAGTAGGTGCCGATGGCATTGCCTACGCCACGCGAACCGGAGTGCAGCATGAACCACACGCGCTGCTCCTGGTCCAGGCAGACCTCGACGAAGTGGTTGCCGGTACCCAGCGTTCCCAGGTGCTTGAGGTTGTTGGTGTTCTTCAGGCGCGGGTGACGCTCGCAGATCAGTGCGAAGTCATCCACCAGCTGCGCCCAGCCTTCCACCGCCAGTTCGGGCGGCGTGTCCCAACTGCCCTTGTCACGGCCCCCGCGGGTGACGCTGCGGCCGTGCGGCACCGCCCGCTCGATCGCGCTGCGCACCGCCGACAGGTTGTCCGGCAGGTCGCTGGCAACCAGCGTGGTGCGCACCGCAATCATGCCGCAGCCGATGTCCACGCCCACCGCTGCAGGAATGATCGCGCCGATGGTCGGCACCACCGAACCCACGGTCGCGCCCTTGCCCAGATGCACGTCGGGCATCACCGAGATCCACTTGTGGATGAAGGGCAGCCTGGCGATGTTCTGCAGCTGCTCGCGCGCCTGGTCTTCCAGCGGCACGCCGCGGGTCCACAGCTTGATCGGTGCAGCGCCCGGCTGCTGGATCACGTCGTAATTGAGGGTGGTCATGGTGATGTTTCCTTTCATCCAAAGCAAAAACAAAGAAGGTGCGGTGACAAAGGGGGTGGAACATTCCGTCACCCGCGTTGCCGCGGAGGACGGCCGGGACTTGAACCCGACCCCGAAGGGCTTCCGATGTAGTTCCACCTGCATTCCCCGCGCAACGAAAGCGAAGGTGCCGGCAGCACGACAAGAATCTGGAGGAACATCCTGCTCTACCACTGAGCTACTGCCGCGTTGCCGTGGCAGGCGGGAGTCGAACCCGCGACCTGGAGCTTAAGGGGCTGTAGTTCCTCCGGCATTCGCGCTGCCGGCATTGAAGCGGTGGCACCGTTGCCGGTGCCGTTTGAAAAGGTGCGGTGACAAGGGAGGTGGAACGTCTGCTTCCTCACGACAGGCAGGAAACGCGGGACTCGAACCCGACCCCGAAGGGACAACCAATGTAGTTCCACCAGCATTCACCGCGAAAACGAATTCCTGGCCCTGCCCGGCTGGCCCCATTGCCAGCCGGGCGGTCCGTGCGGCCTCCCTGCCGCCTTACAACGCCATGTCCTGGATGCGCTCGACCCAGCTGCTGCCGTCCTCGGCCGCAGCGGCGTACTGCGCCATCAGGTCGAACACCGCATCGCTGAAGCCACCGATGTGCAGCACATCACCGCGCTGTACGGTCTGGCTGCTGGCCACCGGCTGCAGGTCGATGCACACCAGCCGCGCCTGTGGGCAGCGACGCTTCAATGCATCCCACTGCAGCATCGTGGCCGTCTGGCCGCCCTGGCGGGTGTCACGCCAACTCTCGTTGTCCGACACCAGCACCACCAGGTCCACCGGCTCGCGCCGCAGGTTGAGGTAGTGCAGCGGCGCGCTGACCGACGTACCACCGCCGTTGATGGCCAGCTGGCGGGCCAACGTCATCACGCTGTCGCGCGGGTTCAGGCGCACGTGGCGCACCTCGGTATCGAACGGCAACACCTTGGCCTGCGGCTGGCCGCGCAGCACGCAGGCTGCAACCAGCGCCGCCACGTCCACGCAGCGCGCCGCCGTGCTGGAGCCCTTGCGGTAGCCGGTTACCGGCGACTGCATGGAACCGGACACGTCCACCGCCACCACCACCCGCCCGGGCAATGCCGGGGCCGACGCCGTGGCGATCTCCATCGCGTCCTGCAACGCTTCCAGGATCGGCGCCGGCAAGCCACCGCCGGCGTGGAAGGCCATCAGCAGCTGGTAGGGCAGTACGCGGGCACGACGCACCTGCTGCGGATCACGCAGGCGCTCTGCGATCACCTGCACCATCGCCGGATCGTCGAACACGCCATGGCGGGCGAACGTGTTGAGGTTCATCCGCATCGACTGCCACGATGCATTGCGGGCCAGTGCCGACCACTGCGCCGCGTCCAGCGGCAGCGTGCTGTAGTACTGGAACGGCAGGTCCGGCGGCAGTCCGCGCGGGTCACGCTTGAACGCCTCGTACGCCTGCACCACTGCCGGCAGCTGCGCCTCGTCGTAGGGACGACCGATGATCCATGCATACAGCGCCTTGCGCTCGGCGTTGGCCGGCTTCGGGTGCACCATGCGGATCACATCGGCCAGCGACGGCTGCTGGCCGATCGCCGCACGCACCAGCGTTTCCGCCGACGCCTGCTGGATCCACTCACGCACCCTGCGCTTGGGCAGCGAGCCCAGCGAGCGGCGCCCCACCTGGCCGCTGCGCATGATCTGCACGAAGGTCCGCAGCTGGCGGCCGTTGTCGATCACCCGCGGGAAAACCAGGGCGAACGCCTCCGGGTCGCGCAGGCTCAGCACCGCCAGCAGCAGCGCCGGCATGTCCTTCATGTGTGCGACCTGGCGGGCGTACAGGGCGGTGCGGGCGATGAAGCGCGGCTCGACCTGCGCGGTCAGCGCCAGCACCTGCTGCAGCTGTGCCTCGGCGTCGCTGTAGAAGGTGTTGTTCAGGCACCCGGTAGCCGCATACAGCGCCAGCGCCGCACGCGGGTCGCGGCGGTAGGCCAGGCCACCGGCTTCATTGACGGTGTCTGCCTGCGGCGGCTGCGGCGTGCGCATCCAGGAGAAGAGCGAAAGGTTGGCCATGCTGATGTCCTCGGCGGGAACAGCCCGCATCGTGTCTTGCCGGATATAGAGCAATGGCCGTGCCAACTTTTGCGAAACCATCGCATGCTATTGATTTTGAAGTAATTTCAATAGAAGAAGACCATCCTGCCCAGCGGACACCGGCGAAAAGATATATATTTCCCGCGCATCTTTTATAGGAATGGATATGGCGCGTCGGCAGGTGGTATTCGGCATGCTGGGCACCCAGCTCGACGCAGGCGAGGGTCCGGGCCGCTGGCAGAAGTGGCGCCCGACCGTTTCGCTGGGCATGCATGAGGATTTCCTGCCCGACCGCATCGAGCTGCTGCTGGATGAGCGCCGCTACAGCAAGCTGGCGCGCGTGGTCTGCGAGGACCTGGCGCAGGCCGCGCCGGGCATCAGCGTGCAGCGTCACGACACCTACCTGGCCGATCCATGGGAATTCGAGGGGGTCTACGCCTCCCTGCACGACTTTCTCGCGCGCTACCCGTTCCAGCCGGAGGAGGAGGACTACTACGTCCACATCACCACCGGCACGCACGTGGCGCAGATCTGCTGGTTCCTGTTGACCGAGAGCCGTCATTTCCCCGGACGACTGCTGCAGACCTCGCCACCGCGCAAGCAGGACGGTGCCGCCGGCACGTACGCGATCATCGACCTGGACCTGTCGCGCTACGACCACATCGCCCAGCGCTTCGCCCAGCAGCAGCTGCTGGATCGCGACCTGCTGAAGGGCGGCATCGCCACCCGCAACGCCGCCTTCAACCGGATGATCGAGCAGATCGAGACGGTGGCCACCCGCTCACGTGCGCCGATGCTGCTGATGGGACCAACCGGCGCCGGCAAGAGCCAGTTGGCCAAGCGCGTGTTCGAGCTGAAGAAGCTCAAGCACCAGCTGCCCGGTCGCTTCGTCGAAGTGAACTGCGCCACGCTGCGCGGCGACGGTGCGATGAGCACCCTGTTCGGTCACACCAAAGGCGCCTATACCGGCGCTTCCAGCGACCGTGCCGGCCTGCTGCGCTCAGCGCACCAAGGGCTGCTGTTCCTGGACGAGATCGGCGAACTCGGCCAGGACGAACAGGCGATGCTGCTGCGGGCGCTGGAAGAGAAGCGCTTCCTGCCGGTCGGCAGTGACCGCGAAGTGGAGAGCGATTTCCAGCTGATCGCCGGCACCAACCGCGATCTGCAGCAGTCGGTGCTGGAAGGCCGCTTCCGCGAAGACCTGCTGGCGCGCCTCAACCTGTGGACGTACCACCTGCCCGGGCTGGCGCAGCGCATGGAAGACATCGAGCCGAACATCGAGTTCGAGCTGGAGCGCTGGTCGCTGGACCAGCATGCGCGGGTGCGCTTCAACACCGAGGCGCGCACGCGCTATCTCGCATTCGCCACCAGCCCGGAAGCGGCGTGGCGTGGCAACTTCCGCGACCTGGGCGCGTCGATCATGCGCCTGGCCACGTTGGCCAGCGCCGGGCGCATCCAGATCGAGGGCGTGGAGGACGAGATCGCGCGCCTGCGGGCACAGTGGCGCGGCGGCGATGCGCCGTCTCCGCTGGATGCGCTGCTGGGCGAGGCCGTGGACGCGCTGGACCGTTTCGACCGCGTGCAGCTGGAAGAAGTGGTGCGGGTCTGTGCACGCTCGAAGTCGCTGTCCGCCGCCGGGCGCGAGCTGTTTGCGGTCTCGCGCACGCAGCGCGCCAGCACCAACGACGCCGACCGCCTGCGCAAGTACCTGGCGAAGTTCGGGCTGGACTGGGAGCAGGTGCGGGGGCCGGCCCGGTAGCGCGACGGCCCGGCTTGCGCGTGCACCGGTCACGGCGCATGCTCCGGCTGCGACCCCCTACCTGAACGGAGATTTCCCATGCAGGACCGCCCCCGCTCGACTTCCAGAACCGGCCTGATCATCGTGCTGGCCTGTGTCGCTGCCTTCGTCCTGCTCGTGGGTGGCTACCAGTTCGGCAAATCACTGGCCAAGGCCGACAACGCTCAGCAGGCTGCGGCCGCCCAGCCAGCACGCTGACCCCGCTCCGGTAGTGCCGGCCGCTGGCCGGCAGCCGCCGCTATCCCGGCACCTGGAGCAGCCGGCCCGCTCCACTCGAAACCGCAGCTTCAGGCGATCTGCACCACGCGTGCGTTCTGGCACAGCGGGTAGCTGCCGACGAATTCAGCGATCGCATCACGCATCGCCTCGAACGACTGGCCGTACATGTACAGCGCGGTCTCGCTCGGGCCCTGCCACCAGCTGCAGATCTCGCCCAGGCCATCGATGCGCTCGGACAGCTGCTCGAACACGTGGTTCGAATCGCACTGCTCGTACACCTCGTCCGGCAGGGTCAGGCCATCCAGATAGATGCCCAGGCCTTCGGTTACGCCGAAGCTGCGGTCGGCCTCGCCTGCGCCCTGCACCTGCGAACCCTTCGGTGCCCCCAGCTGCTCCAGCAGGTCGACCAGCTTCGGCACGCCCGCGGCATCGACCAGTGCCACTTCGATATCGCCGTACTCGACTTCGCCCTCGTCGGACATCGCAGTACCGCCTCCGGTGATCCCGCCCAGCTCGGCCGCCTGCAACAGCGCGTCCAGCGGATCCTCGAACAGCTCATGGCGATGCTCGGGCTGCAGCCTGGCGTTCAACTTCACGGTGACATGCAGCGTGGGTTCGGTCATGAGCGCGTTCCTGGGAGATGTGGCCGCCATTGTAGAGCCGTGCCATGCCCGGCTGCTCTGCGGCGTCGGCGCCCCGTCCTTTCAGGCGATATGCAGGCGATAATGCGCGGCGCAAGGACACCATTCCAACAGGGGGAATACATGAAGTCGATCATTACGTTGGCACTGCTGCTGTTGCTCACCGGCTGTGGCATCCGCACCGAAGTGGTGCGCGTGAACGTGCCGGACATCCGGGTGAACCCGGAGCAGGGCACACCGGTTGTCGTCGCCCCCGTGCGTGACAATCGCTCATCGGAATTCCTTTCCCTCGTCCCTGCATCGGAAAGGGCCAGAAATGTGGGCGGAGAGATCCGTAACGGCAACGGCATCAATCTCGCACTGGAATCGGCCACGGCATCCGAAAAGACCCGCGAAATCATCATTCAGGCACTGCGCAACATGGGCTATCGCACCGTCGACCACTGCGATGCGCAATGCCTTCGCCTGGAGGCGTCGATGAACGAGTTTGTGGTCAGGGCGCCCTTCAACTTCTGGCGTGTCGCAGGGTGGGCGCAGCAGATGGTTGCCGATGTGTCCGTCGAGGTGGCCACGCGCGAGGGAGACCGGACCCGGTCCTTCATAGCCAAGGGCCACGGCACCAATGTATTTCAGGTTGTTTCGCCGGAGAACTGGGAGAAGGCCCTGGAACGTGCAGTCACCGATTTCACGGCGAATTTCAAACAGAACATGTCCGCTCAGGATGCGGCGACCACCTCCAAGGCGCAGGACTGAAGATCTGTTTTCCCTGTACAGCCGAGCCCGCGCTCGGCTGCCTTTCCACGTCGGAAGAGGCCGAGCATGGCTCGGTGCTACAACGCCGCGCTCAGCGCAGGAACGGCGACACTTTCCGTTTCAGCAGCTCCACCAGCAGCGGGTCCATGTACTCGTAGTCGTCCGGGATATCCAAGCAGATCACGCGCTTGCCCTTCAGCCACGTTTTGTAGCGGCTGGAGAGGCGGTTGCGGTGCGCCCGCTCCATCACGAACACCAGATCGGCCCATTGCAGCAGCTCGGGGCTGAGCACTTCCTCGGCGTCGGCAAGCAACCCGGCCGAGGCGGTTTCGACGCCCGGCCAATCGGCGAACACCTGCTCGGCCGTCGGGCTGCGCAGGCGGTTCTGGCTGCAGAGGAAGAGCACGTTGCGGGTCATGAGCACTCGCCTTTGTAGAGCCGAGCCCGTGCTCGGCTGCATTCCATCGCGTCGGGGTCAGAGCCCTCCTACGGGAGGGATCCGACCCCGGCGGTGATCAGATCACCGTCAGGTTGGCATACGCCATCACCAGCCACTTGCTGCCGGCGTCGGCGAACTCGATCTGCACGCGTGCGTGGGCACCGTTGCCTTCGTAGTCGGTCACCATGCCTTCGCCGAACTTGGGATGGTTGACCAGCGCACCCAGCTTGATCGGCGGCGTTTCGATGGCGGCGTGTCCCATCACCCGGCTTGCGCCCATCGACGCCGGCCGCGAGACCTGCACCTTCGGCCGCACTTCGTGCAGCAGCTCGCGCGGGATCTCGCGCAGGAAACGCGAAGGCAGGCTGTAGTTGTCCTGGCCGTGGATGCGCCGCGATTCGGCGTAGCTGAGCACCAGCTTCTGCCGCGCGCGGGTGATGCCGACGTAGGCCAGCCGACGCTCTTCTTCCAGCCGCCCGCTTTCCTCCAGCGACCGTGCACTGGGGAACAGCCCCTCTTCCACGCCGGCCAGGAACACCAGCGGGAATTCCAGGCCCTTGGCCGAGTGCAGCGTCATCAGCTGCACGCCTTCCTCGCCGGCCTGCGCCTGGCCCTCACCGGCCTCCAGCGCGGCGTAGGCCAGGAACGCGACCAGCTCGTCCATGTCCTCGCCCACTTCCTCGATGTCGTCGGCACGGCGCACGAAGCGCGAGGCCACCGACACCAGTTCGTCGAGGTTGTCGGTGCGCGATTCCGAATCCAGCGCGTTGCGGCTTTCCTTGCTCCAGTGCTCGCGCAGCTGCGAGCGCACCAGCACATGGTCCACGCGCTCGGCCAGGGTCATCTGCAGGGTCTGCGCCTGCAGTTCGTTGACCAGCACCAGGAAGCCGGCCAGCGCGTTGCGGGCACGCGCCGCCAGTGCGCTGCCCTGGGTCACCAGCATGGTGGCTTCCCACAGCGAGATGCCCTGGGCGCGCGCTTCGCGGCGCACTTCGTCCAGCGTGCGGTCACCGATGCCACGCGTGGGCGTATTCACCGCGCGCTCGAATGCAGCGTCGTCGTTGCGGTTGGACAGCAGGCGCAGGTAGGCCAGCGCATCCTTCACTTCGGCGCGCTCGAAGAAGCGCATGCCGCCATACACGCGGTACGGCACCTGTTCGCTCAGCAGCGCTTCTTCCAGCGCGCGCGACTGCGCGTTGCTGCGGTAGAGCACGGCCACTTCGGTGTAGCTGCCGCCGTCGCGCACCCACTGCCGTGCGCGCTCGACGATGTAGCGCGCCTCGTCCATCTCGTTGTACGCCGCGTACAGGTCGATCGGCTCGCCGTCACCACTGTCGGTCCACAGCTGCTTGCCGATGCGGTCCGGGTTGTGCGCGATCACCGCGTTGGCGGCACTGAGGATGTTGGCGGTGGAACGGTAGTTCTGCTCCAGGCGGATGGTCTGCGCGCCCGGGAAATCGCGCAGGAAGCCCTGCACGTTCTCGACCTTGGCACCGCGCCAGCCGTAGATGGCCTGGTCGTCATCACCGACCACGAACACGTGGCCCTCGTGCCCGGCCAGTACCCGCACGAAGGCGTACTGGATGGCATTGGTATCCTGGAATTCGTCCACCAGGATCTCGCGGAACCGCGCGCGGTAGTGCGACAGCAACGGCGGATTGTCGCGCAGCAGTTCGTGCGCGCGCAGCAGCAGCTCGGCGAAATCGACCAGGCCGGCACGGTCACACCGCGCCTGGTACTCGGCGTAGGCCTGGCGCATGGTTTCCAGCCACGCATCGTTCGGCTCGGGCTGGATGTGCTGCGGGCGGCGGCCCTCATCCTTCTGCGCGTTGATCCACCAGGCAATCTGCTTGGGCGGGTACTTGCCGTCATCCAGCTCCAGCGCCTGCACCACGCGCTTGACCAGGCGCAGCTGGTCGTCCGAATCCATCACCTGGAAGCCTTCAGGCAGCTTGGCATCCTGCCAGTGCAGGCGCAGCAGGCGGTTGGCCAGGCCGTGGAAGGTGCCGATCCACATGCCGCGGCTGCCATGCGGCAGCTGCGCGTCGATGCGATGGCGCATCTCGCCGGCGGCCTTGTTGGTGAAGGTCACCGCGAAAATGCCGTGGGTCGGCACGCCTTCGACTTCATGCAGCCAGGCAATGCGGTGGGTGAGTACGCGCGTCTTGCCCGACCCGGCACCGGCCAGCACCAGGTGGTGACCGAGGGGAGCGGAGACGGCTTCGCGCTGGGCCGGGTTCAGGCCATCAAGCAAGTGGGAGACATCCATGCCTCCATTTTACGGCATCGACGTCGCAGCTCCTGCGACCACCTGCGTGGCAAGTGCCTGCGCCTGCTGACGCAGTTCAGGCACCGCCAGGCTTTCCCACAGGCTGCCGATGCGCAGGCTGCCGAGTACCCCCAGGCGCGCCTGTGGCTGGCCACCCGCTGCACACAACCGGTCGCCCGGCACGCTGCTGTCCAGGCCCAGCCCATGCGGCCCGGAGCGGGCCAGGCCATCGGCCTGCAGCTGCTGCAGCAAGGGATTGCGCAGTGCCGAGGCGCGGGTCTCCACACCGGTGGCATTGACCACCGCAGCGATCGTCCACTGCAGGTTGCCGCCGCCCGCCTCGCGGCCCGACAGCCGCAGGGCATCACCGTCGCGCCACACGCGCTGCAGGCGGGCGCGGTGAACGCGCAGCTGGCCGCTGGCCTGCAGCGCCTGCAACTGCTCGGCCACCGGTTCAGCAATGCGATGGCGGTGCACGTCCCAGTAGCGCACCACGTGGCGCAGGAAGCGGCGCTGGTCGGCGGCGTCCATGCTCTGCCACAGCGCTTGGCCGTGCGGGCGGATGCGATCCATCACGCCCTGCCAGGGCATGCCGTCGACCTGTGCCTTGCGCGCGTGCTGGCGCAGTACGCGCAGGCGCTGGCGCAGGGTCATCGGCAGCAGCTCCTGCGGGTCGAACGCCGGCAGGCCGCCGTGGGCGTGCGGCAACGGCAGCAGGCCGTGGCGCGAGATCACGTGCAGCGGTCCGCTATGGCCGCCGGCCACCAATGCCAGCACGGTGTCGGCCATGCTCAGCCCGGAGCCGACGATGGCCAGGGCATGGTCACTGGCCAGCGTGCGTACGCCGTCGTAATCCCAGGCCTCGACCACGTCATCGGCGGGCAACGCATCGGCGCCGTCCACCGGCAGCGGCCGCATGCTGTTGCCGGTGGCGATCACCACCTGCGCTGCATGCAATGCTTGGCCATCGCCCAGCTGCAGCTGGTAACCGTGGTCATCCGGATGCAACGCCAACACCGGCTGGGCTACGATCTGCAATCGCGCCGCACTGGCCGCTTCGGCCTCGCGCAGGCGCTGCTGCAGGTAGGCAGCGAAGTAGTGGCGACACACATAGCGTTCGCCCAGCACTTCGCGCGCCTCGCCCGGGTACGCGTTGGCGGCCTGCAGGAAATCGAGGAAGTCGCCGGGCTGGTCGGCAAAGGCGCTCATCTTCGCCGCCGGCACGTTCAGCAGGTGCTCCGGCCACGGCGTGGCATAGGCAATGCCCTGTGCCAGCTGCGAGGCAGGTTCGAAAATGGCCAGTGCCAGCGGTGCCTGGGCCTGGCGCAACACCTGGATCGCCACCAGCACCCCGGCCGCACCACCACCGATGATCGCCAGGTCCAGTTCGCCACTACGCGGTGAATCAGTCATGCGCCGATTGTAGGCCATCGGCCCTGCCCGGCTGGCGCTGGCCTACATCAAGGCATCGGCCAGGCGCGCGATGCCCTCGCGGCTGCGCAGCCACGCGGGACGCTTGCGCCACTGCTCCAGGTCCAGCAGGCGCGACTGGCGCAGATAGTCGTCCTCGATGGCACACAACTGCGTGACCAGTTGGCGGTCGTAGCAGATCAGGCCGATTTCGGCATTCAGCGCGAACGAGCGGATATCCATGTTGATCGACCCGAGCACGGCGATGTCCTCATCCACGCTCATGTGCTTGGCATGCAGGAACTGCGGCTCGTACAGCGCGATCTGCACCCCGCAGCGCAGCAGCTCATCGTAGTAGGCCTCCTGCGCCCACGAGGTCAGCCGCTGGTTGTTGCTGGCCGACAGGATCAGCTGCACCTGCACGCCGGACAGCGCGGCGATGCGCAGTGCACTCAGCGTTGCTTCGTCGGGCACGAAGTAGGGCGTGACCATCACCAGCCGGCGCCGGGCAAGATGGATCAGCGCGGCCACCGCATCGCGCGCGTTGCTGTACGGGTAGGCCGGGCCACTGGGCAGCAGCTGGGTGGCGATGTCCTCGCTGCACACTGGCACGTCGGCGATGACCTCCAGGCGCTGCCCGGTTTCGATGTACCAGTCGCTGGCGAACACCGCTTCAAGGTGCGCCACCGCAGGCCCGCGCACGCGCGCCACCAGCTCGCGGTTGGGGTGGCCGGCAACGAATTCAGGGCGCGCCAGGTTCTGCGAACCGACATAGCCCACTTCGTTGTCGATCACTGCGATCTTGCGATGGTTGCGCAGGTCCATGCGCCCGCTGCGGCGCCAGCGCAGGCCGCCGGGCAGCATCGCGCGCACTTCGATGTCACGTGACCGCAGCCGCTTGCTGTATGCGCGCAGGCCCCGCTTGGCGCCGACCGCATCCAGCAGCACGCGGCACTGCACGCCGCGCGCTGCGGCACGCTGCAGGGCTTCGACGATGGCCTCGCCCACCGTGTCATCGAACATCAGGTAGTACAGCAGGTGCACCCGGTCCTGGGCCTGGTCGATGTCGGCGATCAGGGTGTGCAGTGATTCGTCATAGTCGGTCAGCAGGTCGATCGCGTTGCCGTGCACCGGCATGAAATCGCCCTGGCGCTGCACCAGCGGCACCACTTCGGCGCTGGCCGAATCGGGCTTGGGCGTCCAGCGCAGGCGGCGCTGCAGCGCCTGTTCTTCACGGATGACCTGCGAGGCCTCGGCCTGCCGGCGGATGCGCTCGCGCGACAGCCACGGATGCCCAAACAGCAGATAGAGCGGCAGGCCCAGCAGCGGCACGAAGCCGACCAGCAGCAGCCAGCTGCGCGCCGCGCCCGGCGTAGTGCGGGTGGGGATCCAGCACAGCGCCACCAGCCGGATCAGCCAGTCGATCAACAGCAGGTACGAGCCCAGCAGCCACTCGAACAGCATCGCGTCGCCCGTTGGGAGGTGTGGGGCCATTCTGCCCAGCGGGGTGTGCAGAGTCGAGCAGCGCTGGGGACAGCGTGCCGACCAACGGTCGGCACCTAGGGGGTCGGATCGTGTCGACCAAGGTCGACACCTACCGGGGGCGGGGGGCACAAAAAAACCCGCCACGAGGGCGGGTTTTTTCGGAAGCGACCCGCAATCCTTGCGGATTACTTGATCTTGCCTTCCTTGTACGGGACGTGCTTGCGCACGACCGGATCGTACTTGGAGAATTCCATCTTCCCCGGGGTGTTCTTCTTGTTCTTGTCGGTCGTGTAGAAGTGACCGGTACCAGCGGTCGAAATCATACGGACCTTATCGCGCTTGCCTGCCATGATCGTCTACTCCTCAGACCTTTTCGCCGCGCGCACGCAGCTCAGCCAGAACGGAATCGATACCGTTCTTGTCGATGGTGCGCAGTGCATGCGCGGAAACACGAAGCTTCACCCAGCGGTTCTCGCTGGCAACCCAGAAGCGGCGCTCGTGCAGATTCGGCAGGAAACGACGACGGGTCTTGTTGTTGGCGTGCGAGACGTTGTTACCCGTCTGCACTCGCTTGCCGGAAACCTGGCATACGCGGGACATGGCGCACCTCGATAGTAAGTTGTGTCTCCCCGTAGCCCGGGGGACGGCGGCCTCGGTGGTTGCCCACCACACGTCAAGAGAATCAAAGGGTTACGCTGGCGTTGGGCGGCCGGGGACGTGCTCCCGGGGGCGCCGCCCGGCACGAAACCGGACACAGCGAGCCGCGCATTATGCACGCAATCAAGACCTTGCGCAACTTACCCACAGGCCACGCCTGAACGCGGTGGCGGCGCCCTGCCCTCAGCGCAGGTGCGGCACCACCTGGGCCAGCAGGTGGGCATCCTTCAGCGCGCCATGCAGGCCGCGGGTGCCGGGAATACGCAGGCGCTGCAGCACATCGTCGAGCTTGTTGGGCATGCCCGGCCAACGGCTGCGGGCCAGCTTCAGGCTGCAGGTCACGCGGCAGTGCTGGGCCAGCCCACCGGCCAGCCCCGCCAGGCGCAGCTCGTTGTCGAGGAAACCGACGTCGAAGGTGGCGTTGTGCGCGACCATCTCGCTGCCACGCAGGAACTCCAGCAGTTCGGCGGCCTTGCTCGCAAACAGCGGCTTGCCCACCAGCATGGCATCGCTGATGCCGTGCACGCGCTGCGCGCCCCAGTCCACCTTCCGCTGCGGCTGCAGGTAGGTGTGGAACTGGCGGCCGCTGAGTTGTCCATCGACCAGTTCCACCGCCCCGATTTCAATCACCCGATGGCCCAGGCGATGCGAGATACCGGTGGTTTCGGTGTCCAGTGCGACGACGCGGCTCACGGCGCACGCCGGTATGCAGCGGCCGGCATGCGGCAGACAAGGGACGGTAGGGATGGCAGTGCGGTCATGCGGTGCTGGATCCTGTTGCGCGCGCCCCGTGCGGCGGGGGCAGATGAGGCGGGATTGTCCCACGCGGTGCGTCGGCAGGAGCGCGGATGAACACAGCGATGTCGGCATACTGGTGATTCACTGCGGAGGCTCCAATGCGACTGCTGGCCCTCACCTACGGCACCGAAGGCGATACGCGCCCGCTGGCCATGCTCTGCCATGGGCTGATCGCGGCCGGTCACGAGGTCATGCTGCTGGCCGACGGCGGCACCCTCGACAGCGCGAAGGCCCTGGGCGTCCCGCACGCCGCGCTGGAAGGCGACATCCACGACGAAGTGGTGGCGCTGGTCTCACGCGGCAATGGCGTTGCCGCCGCCAGCACCGGGCTGGCACGGATGGCACTGCAACACGTCGCCGGCTGGATGCGCCAGGCCGATGCTGCAGCCGACGGCTGCGATGCGATCCTGACCGGTGGCCTGGCTGCGTTCGTCGGCATGAGCGTCGGCGAGCGTCGCGATCTTCCGGTGATCGGCGCCGGCATGATCCCGCTGACGCCGACGCGCGCGTTCCGTTCCCCCTTCCTGCCACCCGGACGCTCGCCGGGCTGGTTGAACCGGGCCAGTTATGGCCTGGTCAACGGCCTGATCTGGCGTCAGTTCCGCGGCCCGATCAACGCGGCCCGCCAGCACGCCGGGCAGTTGCCACGACGTTCCCTCTGGGCTGGCCTGCCGATGCTGTACGGCATCTCGCCACAGCTGCTGCCACCGCCTTCGGACTGGCCGGCCGACCACCTCGTGTGCGGCCAATGGCCGGCCCCTGCTGCGCCGTGGCAACCGTCGTGCGAACTGCAGGCTTTCCTCGATGCAGGACCGCCGCCGGTCTATCTGGGCTTCGGCAGCATGACCGGCTTCGAGCGCGAACGTCTGCTGCCGGCGCTGTTGTCGGCGCTGGCGCCACGCCGCGTGCTGCTGTTTCCCGGTTGGGTCGGCGTGCCCGACATGACGCTGCCCGACTCGGTACGGGTGATCGGCCCGACCCCGCATGAAGCGTTGTTGCCGCGCTGCGCACTGGCGATCCACCACGGCGTCAGCGGCACCACGCATTCGGCATGCCGCGCCGGCATACCGTCGATGGTGATGCCGTTCGCCGCCGACCAGTTCTTCTGGGCCGATCGACTGCAGCACCTGGGCGTGGCACCGGCGCCACTGTCACCCAAGCGGTTGCAGCCGAAGGTGTTGGCCGATGCGCTGGCGTTCGCCGAGCATGCCGATACACGCGCACGTGCGGTCGCGCTGGGCGCTGCAATGGCGAACGAGGATGGAGTGGCATGCGGCGTGGCCGCACTCGAGCGGTGGCTCAGCCCAACGTCTCCACCACCCAATCAATGAACACCCGCAGCCGCTGGCTCATGTGCCGGTTCGGCGGGAACATCACGTGCATCGGCATCGGCGGCAGCTGCCAATCGTGCAGCACGGGCAGCAGCTCGCCGCGCGCCACATGCGGTTCGGCCATGTAGCTGGGCAGCGCGACCACGCCGAGGCCGGCCAGGCCAGCGGCCAGATAGGCGTTGCCATCATCGAAGCCGATTGAATAGCGCCCCTGCACCTCGACGCGCTCGGCGCCACGCTGCGCGGTGAACACGCGGGCGCGGCCACTGCGTGGGCTGAGAAAACCGACCGTGTGGTGGTCCGGCCCTTCCAGCGCGCGCGGGTGTTCCGGCACACCGAACCGCTGCACATAGCCCGGGCTGGCGTGGAAGCCGATCGGCAGGCGCGCCAGCGGTCGTGCCACCAGCGCGGGATCGGCAGGCGCGCCACCACGGATCACGCAATCGACGTTGTCGGCGATGACATCGACCTCGCGGTCGCTGACGCCGATGTCCAGCTGGATCTCCGGATAGCGCGCCTGGAAATCCGGCAATGCCGGCACCAGCCGCAGGCGCGCATACGGCCCCGGCACGTCGACGCGCAGGCGCCCGCGCGGTTGTGCGGCGGCCTCGCCCAGCCCCCCTTCAACCTCTTCCAGCTCGGCCAGCAGGCGAGCGATGCGCGGGTAATACACCGCGCCATCGGCAGTGACGCTGACCCGGCGCGTGGTGCGGTTGAGCAGCCGCAACCGCAGATGCGCTTCCAGCTGCTGCACCAGCTGGGTGACCGTGGTGCGGCTGAGCTGCAGGGTGTGCGCGGCGCGGGTGAAGCTGCCGGTCTCCACCACCCGGGCGAACGCGCGCATCGCTTCGAAACGGTCCATGGCCGTGGCTGTGATTGTTTGGAATATGCAATCAATCTAGACCGATCATCACGGTTTATCCAGACAGCGACAGCGGGGAGGATGGTCCGCTCCCTCTGGAATCCGTCCCATGTCCCACCGTGATGTTGTCTTTCCCGCCGGCCGGCAGGCGCTGTACGAGCGCAACCGCTATTCGCCGGCGATTCGATCCAATGGCTTCCTGTTCGTTTCCGGCCAGGTCGGCAGCCGCGAGGATGGCTCGCCCGAACCGGACTTCGAAGCGCAGGTACGCCGCGCTTTCGACAATCTCAACGCGGTGCTGGCCGCGGCCGGCTGCACGTTCGATGACGTGATCGACGTCACCGTGTTCCTGGTCGACCCGGAAACCAACTTCGAAAAGGCCTGGGCGATCGTGCCCGAGTACTGGGGCCAAGCGCCGCACCCGACCCTGACCGGCATCGGCGTGACCTGGCTGTATGGGTTCCAGTTCGAGATCAAGGTGATCGCCAAGCTGCCTGCGGACAGGTAGTGCCGGCCGCTGGCCGGCAACGGCGGGCGATTGCCTGCGCTCATGAGGTTGCCGGCCAGCGGCCGGCACTACCTGGGATCGCAGGCTGGGCGTCGAAAGGCGTGCCGACCAAGCTCGGCACCTACCAGAGCGGAAGGCGGCATCCAGTGGCGTACCCCGCACCTGAACGGGAGGTTCCGACGAATTCCCGAGGTGGCCATTGATATTGTATCCACCGAAAACCGCTTGCTAGCCTCCCCTCCATGCGCCGGATCGCCCGCCACCTTCGTTCGACCCTGCTGATGCTGCTGATGGCGGCATTCGTGGTCGTGCCGGTGGCTGATGTGCTGGCGTGTGCGGTGGAACCGCACGACAGCACCGTGGTGCATGTGGAAGCCGGTGCCGAAGATGCCGACGGTGACACTGACAACGACGGCAAGCACGCCGCTGCCTGCAGCCACAACCACTGCCACCACTCCAACCTGAGCCTGCCGGCGAGCACCTTCGCCGCCTTTGGCACGCCGCAACCGGCGCGCTGGACGAATGCAGGCGATGCGGCGACCTATGCGGTCGCCCAGGACGAACTGGCACGTCCTCCCCGGGCGTGAGTTGAGCGCGTCCCGCAATCGCGGGCTCCCGTTTCACTCACAACCGGAATCCCCCTATGTCGATCCTGACACGTCGGTCGCCGCGCGCGGCCGGGCTGGTCGTCGCCGTGCTGCTGGGCCTGATCCCCGCCGCACAGGTCGCCGCACAAGCCGCACCTTCGTACGACACCCTGCTTGAACGCCTGGACCAGCTGCCCGGCGCCCGCGTCGGCGCGGCATTGGCCGAGGCGGCCGACGCCCGCGCCGACCAGGCCCGGGCGCTGCCCAATCCGTCCCTTTCCTGGTCCGCCGAAAACGCTTGGGGCACAGGCTCCTACGGCGGCATGGGCCGGGCCGACACCGTGCTTACCCTGTCCCAGCCTCTGGAGGTCTGGGGCCAGCGCGGCGCGCGCGTCCGCGCCGCCCGCGCCGAGGCACAGGCCGCTGCCCTGCGGGGTTCGCAGAGCCGCAGCGATGTCGCCAGCCAGTTGGCGGCGATCTACGCACAGGCGGAAAGCGCCCTGCGTCGCTACACGCTGGCCGAAGAAGCGCTGAGCCTCACCCGGGACGATGCGGCGGCGGTCACCGCCATGGTCAAGCATGGCCGCGAGCCGCAGTTGCGTGCCGTGCAGGCACAGAGTGAAGTGGCCAATGCCAGCGCCGCGCTGGATGAGGCGCAGGCCTTCCGCGACGCCGCGCTGGCCCGCCTGGCCGGTGCGGCCCTGCTGGATGCACCGGTGCAGACCATCGACAACAGTCTGCTCGATCGCGCACCGCCAGCACCGCGTGGCGCCATCGATGTGGCTCTGGCCGTGCGTGTGGCCGAAGCCGAAGTTGATGCGGCCGGTCGTCTGGTCGACGTCGAGCGCAAGCGCGCCCTGCCCGACCTCAGCGTTACCGCCGCGCAGACGCGTTTCCGCGAGGACCGCGAACAGGCCTACACGCTCGGCGTCAGTCTCTCGATCCCGTTGTTCGACCGCAATCGTGGTGGCATCCGCGCCGCCAGTGCCGAACAGCGCGCGGCCGAAGCGCGCTTGGACCAGCAGCGGCGCGACAGCGAAGCCGAACGCTTGTCGGCGGTAGCGGGCCTGAAGGCCGCCGGCAGCCGCACCCGCGCCGCCGACGAAAGTGTGGTCGCCGCCGAGGAAGCCTATCGGCTGGCGCGCATCGGCTTCGACGCCGGGCGCATTTCGCAGCTGGAACTGCGCAGCACCCGCAGTGCCCTCATCGCCGCCCGCGGCACCGCCGTGGACGCGCGCCTGTCGCGCGTCGGCGCGGAAATCGATCTCGCCCGCCTCGAAGGGCGCGCACCCTTTGTGGAGGCCCGATGAACCTGTCCCGTTCTTTCCCGCTGGTTGGCGGCTTGTTGCTGACTGCATTGCTGGCCGGTTGTTCTGGTAACACACAGGCCCCGGCAGTCTCGGAGCCCGCCGGCAAGGCAACGGCTGACGATGGCCATGGCCACGCCGCCGACAGCACCGACGCCAAGGCCGAAACCGGCAACGCGGCAGATGCCGATGAAGGCGTGGTGCAGCTGACGCCAGAGCAGATCAAGGCATCCGGCATCGACGTGGTGGCCGTCGGCCGCGGCGGCGGTGGTTCGACGCGGCTGTCCGGCCGGGTGGAACCGTCGATCGGTGCACGTGCCTCGGTCGCTTCCACCGTGACCGGTCGCGTGGAGCGCGTGCTGGTCGCACCGGGCACGGCAGTGAAGCAGAACCAGACGCTGGCGATCGTGGTCAGTGGCGAGGCGGCGGTGTTCCGCGCCAATGCGGTTGCCGCCGCCGCGGAGGCAGAGGCGGCGCGCCTGGCCCACGGCCGCGACAAGGCGCTGGTCGAACACGGCGTGGTCGCTCGCCAGGAACTGGAAACCTCACGCGCGCGCTCGCTGGCGGCGCAGGCGCAGGTCGCCGCCGCGCAGGCACAGGCCGCCGCCAACGGTTCGCCCGACAGCAGCGGCCGCGTGCGCATCACCAGCCCGGTGGCCGGCATCGTCGGCAACGTGCAGGTCACGCCCGGCGGCGTGGTGGCGGCCGGCAGCCCGGTGGCCGACGTCGCCGATCCGTCGATGAACGAGCTGGTGTTCACCGCGCCACCGGCGCTGGCCGCGCAGGTCACGCCGGGCATGACGCTGGAAGTGACCGTGCCGGGCGGCAGCTTCAGTGCCACCGTCACCGGTTCGGCCGCCGATGTGCGCCAGCAGGGTGGCGTGGCGGTGATCCGTGCCATGCCGGTGGATGCCGCATTGCCGCCGGCCGGTTCGCCGGTGTCGGCGGTGGTGGTCACCGACGGCAAGGACGGCGCGTTGAGCGTGCCGGCTGATGCGGTACAGAACGTCGGCGGCAGCAGCGCGGTATTCGTCGCCGTCCAGGGCGGCTTCAAGGTGCAGCCGGTACTGGCCGGCCGACGTGCCGGTGACCGCATCGAGATTCTCGGCGGCTTGAACGGCGACGAACGCATCGTCGGCGCCAACGCGTTCCTGCTCAAGGCCGAACTGGCCAAGGGCGAAGCCGAGCACGGGCACTGAGGACCTTCCATGTTCAAGCTCATCATTGAAACCGCGGTACGCCACCGCTGGCTGGTCGTGGCCCTGGCTGCACTCGTTGCCGCCGTGGGCCTGTTCCAGCTCGGCAAGCTGCCGATCGATGCGGTACCGGACATCACCAACCGCCAGGTGCAGATCAACACCGTGGCACCGGCACTGACGCCCGAGCAGATCGAGCGACAGGTGACCTATCCGCTGGAAACCGCGCTGGCCGGCATCCCCGGCCTGACCACCACCCGTTCGCTGTCGCGCAATGGTTTCTCGCAGGTCACCGCGATCTTCACCGATGCCACCGATATCTACTTCGCCCGCCAGCAGGTGGCCGAACGCATGCGCGAGGCCGCCGAAGCGCTGCCCGAGGGTGCCTCGCCGATGCTGTCGCCGGTCACCACCGGCCTCGGCGAGGTGTTGATGTGGACGGTGGACTTCACCGCGTTCGACCCTGCGAAGCTGGCCAAGCCCGGTGAAGCCGGCTGGCAGGCCGGCGAGGTCTACCGCACGCCGGAAGGCAACCTGCTGCGCACGCCGGAAGAACGTGCCACCTACCTGCGCACCGTGCAGGACTGGATCATCGCGCCGCAGATGCGCTCCAGCCCCGGGCTGGCGGGCGTGGACACCGTCGGTGGCTACGTGAAGGAATACGGCGTGCATCCGGACAGCGCGCGGTTGGCCGCGCATGGCCTGGGCCTGGCTGATCTGGTGACGGCCCTGCAGCGCTCCAACGTACAGGCCGGTGCCGGCTTCGTGCAGCGCGCCGGCGAAGGCCTGGTGGTGCGTGCCGACGGTCTGGCACTGACCACCGACGATCTGGCACAGGCGCCGGTAGCCACCCGCAACGGCGTGGTGGTGCGGGTGGCCGATGTGGCCGATGTCGGCCTCAGCCGCGCACCCCGCCTGGGTGCGGCCAGCCGCAACGGCCATGAAGCCGTGCTCGGTACCGCGCTGATGATCGCCGGCGGCAACAGCCGCACCGTGGCCCAGGCGGCCGCCACACGGCTGCAGCAGGTGAATGCCTCGCTGCCGGCGGACATCGTGGCCGCGCCGGTGCTGGACCGCAGCGTGCTGGTCAATTCCACCATCAAGACCGTGGCCAAGAACCTCACCGAGGGCGCGCTGCTGGTGGTGGTGGTGCTGTTCCTGCTGCTCGGCAACCTGCGCGCGGCGACGATCACCGCACTGGTGATCCCGCTGTCGTTCCTGTTCGCGGTGATCGGCATGAACCGCTTCGGCATCAGTGGCAACCTGATGAGCCTGGGTGCGCTGGACTTCGGCATCCTGGTGGACGGCGCGGTGATCGTGATCGAGTCGACGCTGCTGATGCTGGGCCAGCGTCGTGCCGAACTGGGCCGCGCGTTGACCGCGATGGAACGCCTGCGCGTAGCCGCCGATTCGGCGCGAAAGATGGCACGCCCGGCAGCGTTCGGCCAGCTGATCATCCTGCTGGTGTTCGCACCGATCCTCACCCTGGAAGGTGTGGAGGGCAAGACGTTCCACCCGATGGCCGCCACGTTCATGCTGGCCCTGGTGGGTGCCTTCATCTTCTCCTTCACCTTCGTGCCGGCGATGGCCGCGCTGATGGTGCGCGAGCCGAAGCCGAAGGAAGGCGAGGCACACAGTGATGATGGCCAGCACGAAACGAAGCTGATCCGCGTGCTGCGTGGACGCATCGAGCCGATCATCCGCCAGGCCGTCGCGCGGCCGCGCGCAGTGATCGCCGGTGCAGCGTTGATGCTGCTGGTGGGCATTGGTTCGTTCGGCCTGCTCGGCCGCGAGTTCATGCCTACCCTGGATGAAGGCAACGTGGCGATGCAGGCACTGCGCGTCCCGTCTACTTCGCTGGAGCAGTCGCTGGCGATGCAGCTGGCACTGGAGAAGGCCATCGCCCAGCAACCGGAAGTGGAAACGGTGTTCTCGCGTACCGGCACCGCCGAAGCGGCAATCGACCCGATGCCGACCAACATTTCCGACAGCGTGATCGTGCTCAAGCCGCGTGCGGACTGGCCCGATCCGAAGCTGGGCAAGGAGGCGCTGGTGGCCCGCTTCGAAGAACTGGCCGGCCAGCAGCTGGGCAACAGCTTCGAGTTCAGCCAGCCGATCGAGCTGCGCTTCAACGAGCTGATTTCCGGCGTACGCACCGACCTGGCAGTGATGATCTTCGGCGATGACTTCAGCCAGCTGCAGAAGGTGGCCGACCAGGTGGCGCTGAAGCTGCGCGCGGTGGAGGGCGCGGCCGATGTGCGGGTGGAGCAGATTTCCGGCCTGCCCACGCTCAACGTCAAGATCGACCATGTAGCGGCAGCGCAGTACGGGCTGACCGCCGCCGACGTCAGCGATGCGCTGTCCACGGGCATCGGCGGCACGGCAGCCGGCAAGATCTTCGAGGGCGACCGTCGCTTCGATGTGGTGGTGCGTCTGGATGACAGCGCACGCAACGACCCGGATCAGCTGGCCTCGCTGCCGATCGCCACGCCGGCCGGCGTGGTGATTCCGCTGTCCTCGGTGGCACGCATCAGCGTCAGCGAAGGGCCGAACCAGATCAGCCGCAACAATGGCAGCCGCCGGGTGGTGGTGCAGGCCAATGTGCGCGGCCGCGACCTCGGCGGATTCGTTGGCCAAGCACAGGCCGCCGTGGCCGACGTGGCACTGCCGCCCGGTGCGTACCTGACCTGGGGTGGCCAGTTCGAGAACCTGCAGCGCGCGGAAAAGCGCTTGGCCACGGTGGTGCCAGTGGTATTCCTGCTGATCGGCAGCCTGCTGTTCATGGCCCTGCGCAGCGGCAAGGAAGCGGTGCTGGTGTTCAGCTGCGTACCGCTGGCGCTGGTCGGCGGCATCCTCGCCCTGCTGCTGCGCGGCATGCCGTTCTCGGTGTCGGCCGCGGTGGGCTTCATCGCCGTGTCCGGCGTGGCCACGCTCAACGGCCTGGTGCTGATGCAGGCGATCCGCGAGCGTCTGGACGCCGGTGACGTGCCGATGATGGCCGCAATCAACGGTGCATCCAGCCGTATCCGCGCGGTGCTGACCACCGCACTGGTGGCCATCGTCGGCTTCATTCCGATGGCGATCGCCAGTGGTTCCGGTGCGGAAGTGCAGAAGCCGCTGGCGACGGTGGTGATCGGTGGCCTGATCACCGCCACGGTGCTGACCCTGCTGGTACTGCCGACCTTCGCCGCGCGCGTGGCCAAGGTGCGGACGGCGGGCTGAAAGATCACGGGGTCGGATCCTGTGATCCGACCCCGTCTACCGCGCTTCGCGCTCGCCGGGCATGGCCCGGCGCTACTACCGCACGTTCCGGTAGCGCCGGGCCATGCCCGGCGGCGCGGCGATCAGGCCTTCTTGCGCTCGGCAATGTACGCCTGGATCTGCTGCTCCAGCACCGGCAACGGCACCGAACCCTGCTTCAGCAGCGTGTCGTGGAAGCCCTTGACGTCGAACTTGTCGCCCAGCTCCTTCTCGGCCTGCGCACGCAGGCGCACGATGGCGATCTCGCCGAGCTTGTAGCTCAACGCCTGCCCCGGCCAGGAAATGTAGCGATCCACTTCGGTGGTCACTTCGTGCTCACTCAGCGCCGTGTGGTCACGCAGGTAAGCCAGCGCCTGCTCGCGGCTCCAGCCCTTGCTGTGCACGCCAGTGTCGATCACCAGGCGCGTGGCGCGCCACATCTCGTAGGTCAGGCGACCGAAATCCTCGTACGGGGTTTCGTAGATGCCCATTTCCACGCCCAGCTTCTCGCAGTACAGCGCCCAACCTTCGCCATAGGCGGAGATGTAGGCATTGCGGCGGAACTCCGGCAGGTTCTTCTGCTCGGCAGCGATGGCACCCTGCAGTGCATGGCCCGGATCGGATTCGTGCAGGGTCAACGCCGGCAGGTTGTACAGCGGGCGCGACGGCAGGTTGTAGGTGTTGAGCCAGTAGGTGCCCATGCCACCACGGCCGGCGGTCCAGAACGGCGCGATGTCCGGCGGCACCGGCACGATGGTGAAGCGCGCGCGCGGCAATGTCATGTACTTGCCGAGCTGGCCATCGGCGCGCTTGGAGATCCATGCGGCGCGCGACAGCAGTTCTTCCGGCGTCTTGGCGTAGAACTGCGGGTCGGTACGCAGGAAGGTCAGGAACTCGGCAAAGCTGCCCTTGAACTTCACCTGCTTGATGATGTCGTTCATTTCCTTCTGGATGCGTGCCACTTCATCCAGGCCGATGCGGTGGATCTCGTCCGGCGACAGGTCCAGCGTGGTGTATTCGTGGATCTGCTGCTTGTAGTACGCCTTGCCGTCAGGCATCGCTTCGGCGGCCAGGGTGGTGCGCGCCTGTGGCACGTATTCGTTGACGAAGAAAGTGCGCAGTTGCTGGAACGCCGGCACCACCTTGCCGCTGATCGCCGCGCGGGCCTGTGCCTGCAGCTTGGCCTGCTCGGCAGCCGGGACGGTGTTGGGCAGCTTCTTGAACGGCGCGTACAACGGCGATTCGGTCGGGTCCTTCAGTTCGGCGACAGTGGCGATGGACACCTCGCGGCCATCGAGCACCGCACGCGGCACGCTGAAGCCGCGCTTCAGGCCGGCACGCATGTTCCCGGTCTGCTGGTCGAAGTAGCGCGGCACATCATTCAGGCGCGCGATGTAGTTCTGGTAGTCCTGCACGGTCTTCATCTCGCGCCGGGCCATGAAGGACAGGTTGGACCAGAACGAGGAATCGGCGTTGAACGGCATCTCGTAGCCGCGCAGGCGCACTTCTTCGGCCAGGTTGAACACCTGGTCGCGGTAGATCGCGTAGTTGACCTGGTTGTCGGGCGAAAGGGTCTTCGGGTCGATCTTCTTAAGCGCGGCCAGGGTCTCGTCCCATACCTCCAGGCGTGCCTGCTGCGCGGCCGGGCCGACGTCGGGCATGCGGGTGGCATTGGCCGGCGCGTCTTCGTCCTCGCTGGCCTCGCCGCCGCCTTGCTGGCGCCACTTCCATTCCTTCTCGTACAGCGCGCGGAAGGCGGCATCGGCGGGCGACTCGGTAGCCACGCTGGCCGGCGCGACGGCGGTGGGTGGTGCGGCCAGGGCCACGGCAGGGGCAGACAGGGCGATCAGCAGGGCTACGGCAAGACGGGTTTTCACAAGCACAGGTTCCCGGGAAGGCAGACCCCGATCATGGCACCCCTCACCGCGCATGGCATGGGACGAAGGTCCTGCCTCAGTAGATCCACGCCATGCGTGGATGCTCCTGCCGCGGACGCATCGGGCCAACCAAGGTCGGCATCACCCGGGCACGGCGGCGCCTGCGTGGCCACTCTGGTAGCTGCCAACCTTGGTTGGCACCCGGAGAAAACCAGCGCCGACCAAGGTCGGCGTCTACCAGGGCGTCAGTGACTGGCCTTGTCCCGCTTCCAGCCGCGATGCTTGATGTCCAGCTGCAGGCTGTACAACGCGGTGAACGCCGGGAACAGGTTCTGCAGCACGCCCACCGAGTCCTGCTTGGCCGAGAACAGGAAGTAGCTCAGCGTCATCAGGCTGCCGACCACGCTCATGTACCAGAACAGGCGCGGGATCACCGGCTTGCCGGCGCGCTTGGAGGCGACGAACTGGACCAGCCAACGGCCACCGAACATCAACGCGCCTGTGTAGCCGATCAGCTTCCAGCCGGTCACATGCAGGCCGGTCCAGTACAACCAGGTCAGCGGCTGGTCCAGCCAGTGCAGCTCCAGATCCATCAACGCTCCTCCACCGCAGTGCGCTTGCTGCGGGTGATCAGCCAGGCCACGCCACGCAGGTCACGGATGCCGACCAGCGCGCGGCCCAGGTTGTTGTACTTGGACACGCCGGCCGTACGGTGGCGATGGTTGACCGGCACGCTGGTGGTCTTCCAGCCGGCACGCTGCATCAGCGCCGGCAGGTAGCGATGCATGTGGTCGAAGTACGGCAGATCGAGGAAGGCGTTGCGCTCGAACAGCTTGATGCCGCAGCCGGTATCGGGGGTGTCATCGCGCAGCATGCGCGCGCGGATGGCATTGGCCCACTTGCTGGCCCAGCGCTTGCTGCCGCTGTCCTGGCGGTTGACGCGCCAGCCGGCGAACAGCTTCACCTGGGCATCGGCCGCATCACGGGCGTCCAGCAGCTTGGGGATGTCGGCCGGATCGTTCTGGCCATCACCGTCGAGGGTGGCGATCCACGGCGCACGCGCGTGCTTGACGCCGGTACGTACCGCGGTGCTCTGCCCGCTCTGCGAGACGTGGTGCAGCACGCGCAGCTCCGGCGTGGTGGCCTTCAGGCCCTGCAGCACGGCCAGGGTGTCATCGCGCGAATGATCGTCGATGTAGACGATCTCGAACGGCAGCCGTCCGCGCAGTGCAGCGGTGATTTCGGCCACCAGGGGCGCGACGTTGTCGCGCTCGTTGAATACGGGGACAACGACGGACAGCTCGGGTTGGCTCATGGGGGGACTCGGCCAAGGAGGGACAAAGACCGCGCATTTTCCGAAGCCGAGGTTATCCGAAGATGAATCCGGCGGCGTGAGGATCGGTTTTCAGGCGCGATCAGCAAAATACTCGCGACACCACTGCACCACCGGCGGCAGGCCCTGTTCGATCGGCATGACCGGTTCGTAGCCAAATGCGTCATGTGCGCGCCGGGTATCGGCCATCGTGCGCACCATGTCACCCGGCTGCATCGGCTTGTAGACCTTCTGCGCGGGGCGACCGGCGGCCTGCTCGATCACGCCGATGAAGCGCTCCAGCTCGACCGGCGTGTGGTTGCCGAGGTTGAACACCCGGTGCGGCACCGGACCATCAGCCGGATGCGCGAGGGCGCCGAGAATACCGGCCACGATGTCGGAGACATGTGTGAAATCGCGCTGCATGCGGCCTTCGTTGAACACATCGATCGAACGACCGGCCAGCACCGCGCGCGAGAACAGCAGCGGCGCCATGTCCGGCCGGCCCCACGGGCCATACACGGTGAAGAAGCGCAGGCCCGTGGCACGCAGGCCATACAGCTGTGCGTAGGTGTAGGCCATCAGTTCATTGGCGGCCTTGGTGGCGGCGTACAGCGAGCGCGGCTGGTCCACGCGCTGGTCTTCGGAAAACGGCGGCGTGGCCGAATCGCCGTACACCGAACTGCTGGACGCATACACCAGATGCTGCACGCCACGGTGGCGGCACAGCTCGAGCATGTTGACGAAGCCGACCAGGTTGCTGTCGACGTAGGCGTGCGGGTTTTCCAGCGAATAGCGCACACCGGCCTGCGCAGCCAGGTGGATCACCGCGGTCGGCTGTACTTCCTCGAACAGCGCGGCCAGGCCGTCGCGGTCGGTCAGGTCCAGCGTGCGCAGGTCCAGCGTCGGGCACAGTGCGGCCACGCGGTCGCGCTTGATCTGTGGGTCGTAGTAATCGTTGAAGTTGTCCAGGCCGACCACCGACTGGCCCGCATCAAGCAGGGCACGAGCGGTGTAGGCACCGATGAAGCCGGCTGCGCCGGTGAGCAGGATGGTCATTGCGGTGAGCCTGGAATTCAACGGTCAATTCAGTAGTGATGGCGTCTGATGGTACGCGCAGGGCCTAGAACAGGCCGAAACGCTTCTTGGCCACATTGGTGCGCCCCGGCTGGATGACATCCTGGATGTTCTTCGCATCGAAGCGATCCAGCAGGGTTTCCGAATCCTTTTTCAGCTTCAGGTCCATCTCTTCCGGGTACAGCGGCACGATCGCCATGAACTCGATGGTGGTGCCGTCTTCCAGTGCCAGCGTGCCGAAGTCGTCCGGGGTCGTGACCGGCGGAAGCACGATGGCGCCATCGAACCCCACGCCCGGTGCATAGGGCTCGGACGGATGGCCGTTGGGAATGGTGTGGCCGAAGCCCAGCCAGGTGTCGTACTCGTGCGGCAGCCGCGCCAGGGTCTTCAGCAGGCGCACCGGCCAATAGTTGCGCTCATCCTCGAAGGCATCCTGGGTGATCGGCCAATCCGCTGGCAGGGTCACCATCAGTTCCATGTGCCGGGGGGCGTCCACCTCGTCGGGCACGGCCATCGGCAGATCGCTCATGCCCGAGGTCACCAGCCGCAGGTACGGGCACTCGTCGGTGGCGGGCACCACATGCACGTCGATGTGCACGATATCGGAGATGATTTCATGGAAGACCCCGGAGATCGGGCCAAGATGGCGCTCGATGTGCGCGCTGATCTCCTCGATGTGCGACTCCCCCTGGGCCGGGGTGAAGTCCTTCTCGCGGCTGTGCACGAGGATCGGGCTGCCGCCCGGGCTGACGTCGTCTACTTCAATGGTCATGTCCTGCTCCCTGGATGAGCCACGGGGCGGAGCGGCCCACCTGCGGTGGACGACGCGGCCTCCGGCACGCGCGGCGGTGCGTTCCCTGCAATCGACGGCATACGGCAGGAACGGGCCGTGCGCCCATGAAGATGCGCCGGGGTCAGCCCTGGCGCGTGCGCAGCCGCTCCAGCACGCCATCGAGCGTGTCCAGGTTGGCGTAATGGATGATCAGCTTGCCCTTGCCGCCGCGGCCATGATTGATGGCAACCGAGGTACCCAGCACTTCGGACAGCTCGGTCTCCAGCGAGGCGATATCGGCCTGCTGCACCTTGGCCACCGGCTGCGGGCGGTTGCTCGGCACCTTGCCGGCGGCAAACGCCTGCGCGCGGCGCTCGACCTCGCGCACCGACCAGCCTTCGTCGGCCGCTTCCTGGGCCAGCTTGCTGGCCAGTTCCGGGGCCAGCGTCAGCAGCGCGCGGGCGTGCCCCATCTCCAGCCGACGCGTTTCCAGCAGCAGGCGGATGGCGATCGGCAGCTCCAGCAGGCGCAGCAGGTTGGACACCGCCGCGCGCGAGCGACCGACGGCCTCGGCGGCCTCGGCATGGGTCAGGGTGAATTCGCTGATGAGGCGCTGCAGCGCTTCGGCTTCTTCCAGCGGGTTGAGGTCTTCGCGCTGGATGTTCTCGATCAGCGCCATCGCGATGACGGTGCGGTCTTCCAGCTCGCGCACCACCACCGGCACTTCGTCCAGGCCGGCCAGCTGCGAGGCGCGCCAGCGACGTTCACCGGCGACGATCTCGAAGTTGCCTGCCGGCAGCTGACGCACCAGGATCGGCTGGATCACGCCCTGCGACTTGATCGAGTCGGCCAGTTCGGACAGCTTGCCCTGGTCCATCTCGCGACGCGGCTGGTACTTGCCCGGCTGCAGCTGGCCTACCGGCAGCTTGCGCAGCACTTCACCGGGCAGCGGCTCGATCACCGCCGTACTGGCCTGCACCTGGCTGACCGCGCCCTTCGGACCGAGCAGTGCGTCCAGGCCGCGGCCGAGGCCTCGCTTCTTGGCTGCAGGCTTGCTGCTGGTCATCAGACGGTCTCCACGGCCTTGCTGGCCTTGTTGCGTTCGTTGTTGCGACGGATGATCTCGCCGGCCAGGCCGAGGTAGGCCACGCCGCCGCGCGAAGCACGATCGTAGCCGACGATGCTCTGGCCATGGCTGGGCGCCTCGGCCAGGCGCACGTTGCGCGGCACGATGGTGCGGAACACCCGGTCGCCGAAGTGCTCGGTGAGCTCGGCCGACACGGCATTGGCCAGGTTGTTGCGCACGTCGAACATGGTGCGCAGCACGCCTTCGATCTCCAGCGCCGGGTTGAGGTTGGCACGCAGCGCTTCGATGGTTTCCACCAGCGCGCTCAGGCCTTCCAGTGCGTAGTACTCGCACTGCATCGGCACGATCACCGAATCGGCGGCGGCCAGTGCGTTGAGGGTCAGCAGCGAGAGCGCCGGCGGGCAGTCGATCAGGATGTAGTCGTACTCATCGCGGATCGGTGCCAGCGCGCGCTTCAGGCGCTGCTCGCGCTCGCTCTGCGCCATCAGCTGGATCTCGGCCGCGGTCAGGTCGATGTTGCCCGGCAGCAGGTCGTAGCCTTCGGCGGTCTGCACGCGCACGTCGGCGGCGCTGGACTCGCCCAGCAGCAGGTCGTAGGTGGAGGAGACCAGCTCGCGCTTGTCCACGCCACTGCCCATGGTCGCGTTGCCCTGGGAATCCAGGTCGACCAACAGCACGCGCTTGGGTGCGTTGGCCAGGGAAGCGGCCAGGTTGACGGCGGTCGTGGTCTTGCCGACGCCACCCTTCTGGTTGGCGATGGCGATGATGCGGGCCATGCGGGTGTGCCTCGTCGACGTGTGCTGGGACCGGTCATTATGCGTACAACCGGGCCCGTGCGGAAATCGTGGATCGCCAACCGCTTGTTCCACAAGGGGCGGGCGGCGGGGTTCAGGGACCTGTGACGGTGACCAGATGGCGTTCACCGGCCAGGCCGGGCACGCTCAGCGGGACCACCTCGCGCACCTGCCAACCGGCCGGCAGCGCTGCGATCTCCTCATGCGGGTAGACGCCTTTCATGGCCAGCAACACGCCGCCGGGGCGCAGCAGGTGGCCACCGACGCGGACGATGCCGGCCAGGGTGTCCATCGCGCGCGCGGTCAGCTGGTCGTAGCTGCCCGGCTCGGCCAGCGCTTCGGCGCGCGATTCGGCCACGCGGGCATTGCCCAGGCCCAGCTGGCGCACGGCCTCGCGCATGAAGCGGGCCTTCTTGCCGTTGCTTTCCACCAGGGTGACCTGCAGGCCCGGGCAGGCGATCGCCAGCGGGATGCCCGGCAACCCGGGGCCGGTACCGAGGTCGGCCAGGCTGCCATCGGCCACGAACGGCTGCATCGCCAGCGAATCGAGCAGATGGCGGGTGACCATTTCCTGCGGATCGCGGATGGCGGTGAGGTTGTAGGTGCCGTTCCAGCGGTGCAGCAGCGCCAGGTAGCGCAGCAGCGGCGGGGCCAGCTCGGCGGCCAGGCCCATGCTGGCCAGGCCCTGCTGCAGCGTGTTCGCTACGCCGGCGGGAAGATCGTGTTCGCTCATGCCGGCATTATCGCCGGTTTTCGCCGTTGATTCGCCGATTCACTGCGGATACCAGGCCAATGCGGCGCGGAATTGTCCGCTGGCCTGCCATTCGTGCAGGTGCCAGCGCGCGGCCTCGCCCAGCTCCGGGTCACACCAGCGCAGGTGCAGGGCGCCATCGTCGGCCGGGGCCAGCTGCAGGCGGTGCAGGCCGAAGGAAATGCCCTGCCCGTGCGCCTTCAGCATCGCTTCCTTGGCACACCAGACGCGGAAGAACCAATGTTCGCGGTCGGCCTCGTCCAAGCCTTGCAGCCACGCCACTTCGTCGGGATGGAAGAAGCGCTGGATGATTTCCAGCATGCGCGGGCGCGGCCGCAGCAGTTCCAGGTCCACGCCCAGCCGCACGCCCTCGCCCAGCGCTACCAGCAGCACCTCGCCGCTGTGGCTCCAGCCGGTGCCGTAGTGGGCGAGCGCGCCGCTCAGTTCCGGCCGGCCCTTGTCGTCGCGCACCAGCGGCAGCGCATCCGGCTCGCCGCCCAAGGCCTGTGCCAGCACCTGCCGGGCCTGCGGCTCACCGCGCTGGCCGGGGACGTGCGGGCAGCGCCAGACGGTAACCGGACCAAACCGCCAGGGGCCCTCAAGGGTGGCTGGCAGGCTCATCCGCACGCGCCCGTCACAGGATTGCACAGCGGGTTCACGGCATTGCGCGTCAACTGGACGCGGTTATCCACCGGAGAGTCGATCATGGGCATCATCATCTGGCTGATCGTCGGCGGCATCGTCGGCTGGCTGGCAAGCATCATCATGAAGCGCGATGGCCAGCAGGGCATCATCCTCAACATCGTGGTGGGCATCGTCGGCGCACTGATTTCCGGCTGGCTGTTCGGCGGCGGCATCAATGAAGCGATCACCCTGCGCACGTTCCTGTTCTCGCTGATCGGCGCGGTGATTCTTCTGGCCATCGTCAACCTGTTCACCCGCAAGAGCATACGCTGACGCGGCGGTAGTGCCGGCCGCTGGCCGGCAGATGCATCGCAACGGGCCCGGCAATCGCCGGGCCCCGTTCGTTCAACCCAATTCCACCCACGCCGGCGCATGATCACTGGGACGTTCCCAGGTGCGCGGCTCGCGGTCGATGCCCGAGGCCACCGCAGTGCCCTTCAGCGCATCGGAGACCAGGGTGAGGTCGATGCGCAGACCAAGGTTGCGGCGGAAACCCGCTGCGCGGTAGTCCCACCAGCTGAAGGTGCCGGCCTCATCGTTGTGCAGGCGGAAGCCATCGTGCAGGCCCAGCTGCAGCAGCTTATTCAGTGCGCCGCGCTCGGCAGTGGAGGTCAGGATGTGGTTGTCGTTCCACACCTCCGGGTCATGCACGTCGCGCGCATCGGGGGCGATGTTGAAGTCGCCCATCACGATCAGCTTCGGATGCCGCTGCAGTTCTTCGGCGATCCACGCGTGCACCGCCTCCAGCCAGCGCAGCTTGTACTCGTACTTATCGGTGCCCACGTCCTGGCCGTTGACCACGTACAGGTTGATCACCCGCAGGTCGCCGAAGGTGCCGGCGATGACCCGCTTCTGCTCGTCCTCGAAGCCGGGAATGCCGATCTGCACGTCCTGCGCCGGCTCGCGCGACACCAGCGCCACGCCGTTGTAGGTCTTCTGCCCGGCGAACACGCTGCGGTAACCGGCGGCGACCAGCGCCGAGTCGGGGAACTTGTGGTCCTCCAGCTTGGTTTCCTGGATGCCGACGATGTCCGGGCCGAAGTCCTTGAGCCACTGCTCCAGGTGCGGCAGGCGGACATTGAGCGAATTGACGTTCCACGAGGCGATTTTCATGCGGGCATTCTACCCGGGTGGGCTTGGGTAGAGGCCGACCTTGGTCGGCGCTTTGCTTCCCGCTGTTGCCTTCGTAGAGGCCGACCTTGGTCGGCGCTTGGGGTTCACGCGCGCCAACCAAGGTTGGCCCCTACCGGAACCGGCCGCACGGGTTGGCCCATACCGGTAGTGCCGGCCGCTGGCCGGCAACCCGATGACCCTTCCGGCAAGACCCTGCACCTGCCGGCCAGCGGCCGGCACTACCACTGGATTCACGCCCTTCCTGGATTCACCGCAGCAGCAGTTTCAACAGCCCCGCAATCTTCGAATACGGCGGCCGCAGGCGATCACTGGCCGCCCAGCGCGACTGCCACAGCACCGGCAACAGCTTGCTCATCGCATCAAACCCGGCCCGCCCGTGGTACGCACCCATGCCACTGGCGCCCACCCCACCAAACGGCAAGCCATCGGCGGCGAAGTGCAGCAGCGTATCGTTGACCGTGACCCCGCCGGCCAGCACCTGGCCGAGAATGCGCTCCACCGTGGCCGTGTCATGGCTGAAGGGATACAGCGCCAGTGGCCGGTCGCGGGCCACGATGTCGGCCAGCGCCGCATCTAGGTCCGGATAGGCGCGCACCGGCAGGATCGGGCCGAAGATCTCATCGCGCATCAGGTCCAGGTCATCCGGCGGGTCCAGCACCACGGTCGGCACCAGCAGCCGCTCGCGATCGGCGCGCGCCTCATCCACCTGCGCCAGCGGAATCACCGGCACCCCGCGTTCGCGGGCCTGCACCAGATAGCCCTGCAGGCGACGGTACTGGCCCTCATTGATGATCCGCGTGTAGTCGGCGGCATCGCTGAAATCGCCATAGCGCTCACGCACCTGCTGCTGCAGCGCCTGCACGAACTCACGCTGGCGCACGCTGTCGATCAGCACGTAATCCGGCGCGATGCAGGTCTGGCCGGCGTTGAACCACTTGCCGGTGGCCAACCGCGCGGCGGCTTTGTCCAACGGGAAATCACGGCAGACGATCGCCGGCGACTTGCCGCCCAGTTCCAGCGTCAGCGGCACCAGATGCTCGGCCGCCGCCGCCATCACCTTGCGGCCGACCGCGGTGGAACCGGTAAACACGAGGTGGTCCAGCGGTAGCGAAGACACCGCCGCAGCCACGTCCGCCCCACCCTGCACCACCGCTACGCGTTCGGGCGGGAACACGCTGGCCAGCAGATCGGCCAGGAACGCGCTGGTGCGCGAGGTGTGCTCCGAAGGCTTCAACAGCACATGGTTGCCAGCGGCGATCGCGGTGGCCAGCGGCACCAACGCCAGCGTGACCGGATAATTCCACGGCGAGATCACCCCGACCACACCCAGCGGCATCGGCCGCAGCTGCGCGCGCGCCGGCCATAGTCGCCAGCCGGCGCCCACCCGCTGCGGCTTCGACCAGCGCCGCAGGTGGCGACGCAGGTGGTCGATGGCTGACAGCACGCTCATGCCGTCGGCCAGCTTTGATTCCACGTGGGCACGATGGCCGAAGTCCTCGGCGATGGCCGCAGCCATTTCGTCCATGCGGTCCTTCAACGCCGCGCGCAGGCGACGCAGGTCGGCTTCGCGCTGGTCCAGCGAAGGACGCTGGGCCTGCCAGGCGCTGCGCAGGGTGTGCAGGATGGCGGGGAGGTCGACTGGGGCGGTGGTGGTCATGGGCCGACTATACGGCGTGCTGTGCAATGTAATGGTAGTGCCGGCCGCTGGCCGGCAGCCTCATGGATCTCCGGCAGACATCGTGCAGTTGCCGGCCAGCGGCCGGCACTACCAGGGTGCGGGCCGGATAAGCGCCCCCACAAACAGAAAGGCCGTGGTCTGCACCACGGCCTCTCCTTCATTCGATGAACATCATTCTTACTTGGTGATGTCCACGTTCTTCGTCTCGCGCAGGAACAGGCCGCCAATCACCACCGACATCAGCGCGATGATGATCGGGTACCACAACCCGTAGTACAGGTTGCCGGTACCGGCCACCAGCGCGAAGGAGATCGCCGGCAGGAAGCCACCGAACCAGCCGTTGCCGATGTGGTACGGCAACGACATCGAGGTGTAGCGGATGCGGGTCGGGAACAGTTCGACCAGGTAGGCGGCGATCGGGCCGTAGACCATGGTCACGTACAGCACCAGCAGCCACAGCATCAGGATCGTGCCTGCGTAGTTGATGCGCGAACCATCGGCCTTGGCGGGATAGCCGGCACCGGTCAGCGCAGTCTTCAGCTCGGCACCGAATGCATCGGCCTTGGCCTTTCCTTCTTCCTTGGTCAGGCCGGCGGCCTCGTACGAGGTGACGCTGGCGCTGCCCACGTTGACCATCGCCAGCGAACCTGCAGCGGCCGGCTGCACGTCATACGGCACACCGGCCTTGGTCAGCGCGGCGGTGGCGACGTCGCAGGAGCTGGTGAACTTGCGCAGGCCCACCGGATCGAACTGGAAGGAGCAGGTGGTCGGGTCGGCCACGACCAGCGCCGGCGAACTGCTGCGGGCTTCTTCGATGGCCGGGTTGGCGAAGTGGGTCAGGCCCTTGAAGATCGGGATGTAGGTGATGGCGGCCAACAGGCAGCCGGCCAGGATGATCTTCTTGCGGCCGATACGGTCGGACAGCCAGCCGAAGAAGATGAAGAACGGCACGCCCAGCGCCAGCGCGGCGGCGATCAGCAGGTAGGAGGTGGTGGCGTCGACCTTCAGCATGCTGCTGAGGAAGAACAGCGCGTAGAACTGGCCGCCATACCAGACCACCGCCTGGCCCGCTGCGGCGCCGAGCAGCACCAGCAGCATCAGCTTCAGGTTGCCGCCCTTCAGGCTGTCACGGAACGGCGTCTTGGAACCCTTGCCCTCCGACTTCATCTGCTGGAACAGCGGCGACTCGCTCAGCTGCAGGCGGATCCACACCGACACGCCCAGCAGCACGATCGAGACCAGGAACGGAATGCGCCAGCCCCAGGCTTCGAACGCTTCGTTGCCGAGGAAGTAGCGGCAGGCGAGGATGATCAGCAGCGACATGAACAGGCCGAGGGTGGCCGTGCACTGGATGAAGCTGGTGTACAGGCCACGCTTGTCGTCCGGCGCGTGTTCGGCCACGTAGGTCGCCGCACCACCGTACTCGCCGCCCATGGCCAGGCCCTGGGCCAGGCGCAGGATGATCAGGATCACCGGCGCGGCGAAGCCGATCGAGGCGTAGTTGGGCAGCACACCGACCAGGAAGGTCGAGATGCCCATGATCAGGATGGTGACCAGGAAGGTGTACTTGCGGCCGATGCGGTCGCCGAGGCTGCCGAAGAAGGCCGCACCGAACGGGCGCACGAAGAAGCCGGCCGCGAAGGCCAGCAGGGCAAAGATCATGCCCGTGGTTTCATTGACGCCACTGAAGAACTGCTTGGCGATGATCGCCGCAAGCGAGCCATACAGGAAGAAGTCGTACCACTCGAAAACGGTGCCCAGGCTGGACGCGAAGATGACCTTCTTGTGTCCCTGGGTTAGTTGGGCTTTCGCCGGTGCAGGTGTTGTGGACATGGGAAGCTTTCCCTCTGTAGGTGCCGACCTCGGTCGGCACGCAGTCTAGGTAGGTGCCGACACCATTGGTCGGCACTCATTCTTGGTAGGTGCCGACCTTGGTCGGCACTCCTTTAGAAGCTGTACTTCGTAGTGAACTGCAGACGGGTGATATCGCCCTTGTTGCCGTTCTCTATCTCGCGCTTGCCGTACATCAGCTCGGCACCGACATCGACCTTGGGCAGCGGCGAGTAGAAGATGTTGCCGCGGATGCTCTGCACGCTCTTGGTCACCAGCGGGCCGAGGATGCTGTCGTTGTCGTAGTCGCTGCGCGCATAGATCAGGTTGGTGCGCAGCTTCGGCGAGAACGCATGGCGCCAACCGACATAGCCGGCGATCACACCGGTCGGGTTGAGCTCGTCACGAGCCACGTCATAGGCCGAATCCGCAGTAATGCCCAGGCCGATGTAACGGGCGATGCCCTCGCCACCGGTGAACTGGTAGTGCAGCGAATCGCTGTCACCCATCACCCACTTGCCGCCCAGGGTCAGGCCACCGGCCACCTTGTCGGCCTTTGCGCCGGTGGCCTGGTTGTCGACCTTCAGCTGACGGACGATACCGCCAACACCGAACGTGCCCCAGTCACCCTTCCAGCCATAACGCAGGGTCAGGTCCGGCAGGCTGCCGCGATCGGAGTTGGCGCTGGCATTGGTCCAGGCGCCGGTGACCGGATTGCGCGTACCGGTGAGGGTGGTCGTTTCCGGATTCTCCAGCGCGACGCTGAAGCCGCCCTGGGTGTAGCGGACCTGCGCCTGGCGCACGAAGATCACGCCATCGGTGGGACCGACGAAGTCGACCGCTTCCGGCAACGACGCCGCATCCATGAAGTTCGACCAGGTCTGGCCGGCCATCCAGTTGTTCCAGTACATGTACGCATGGCGCAGGGTCACGCCATAGGTGTTGGTGGCGGTCTGGTTGCCCAGCGAGTTGCCGAAGAAATCCATCTCGAAGAACGCGCCGGCCTTGTTGCCCGACTCGCTGACGTTGTCGATGCCCAGGTTGAAGCGCGAGAACTTGGCGTGGGCGTTGTAGTCCACGTCCGAGCGCTTGCCGCTGCCGCCGGCGCCTTCCACCGGGGTCTGTCCGGGCAGGTACAGCGAGCGGCCGGTGGCATCGTCGGCCAGCTGGCCATCGCTGGTCTGGGTGGCCAGGAAATCAGCCTTGATGAAACCGCCGATCTTGACCGTGGTGCCCGGCGCCGCGCCGGGGGTGATGGTGGTGACCTGGATCGGCTGCTTGCCCGCAGGCACCGCCGGCTTCTGTTCGGCCTGCAGCGTGCGGACGTCGGTGACCGCCTGCTGGGTCTGCACGATCTGGGTCTGTTGCTGCTGCTGCGACGCCAGCAGGGCCTGCACCTGCCGCTCCAGCTCGGCGACGCGTGACTCCAGTGCCTTCTCTTTGGCGGTCTCGGCGAACGCCATGCCCGGTGCGACCAGGGCGACCAACAGGCAGGCCGCCAAAGGTGTGCGCACGGCTTTCAACGTACGGTGGCTCATGTTGCCCTCTCTCCCAAGTGGCAAGGTGATGCCGCGCGTGGGGCACGGTCGAGCCGAGACTGCGGGGCGTTTGCACGCACCGGCTATTGGCCATTGGTCGAACCCGGGCCTGCAGGGGCCCGACTTTCGACCAAGGTCTAACCGAAGTGGTGACGCGACCGGGGGTGGATGGGGCAAACTGAGGGGGAACGGCTGCTGCAATGCTGCGGCTGCACACACAAAGTCAACGTGCAAGTGAGGGTGCCATGGCTGATCTCTACCCTGTCGATCCGCAGTTCGCCGCCAAGGCGCGTATCGACAAGAACACCTATGAACAGCAGTACCAGGCCTCGGTGTCCGATCCGGATGCGTTCTGGGGCAAGGCCGCCGAGCGGCTGGACTGGTCGCGCAAGCCGACGAAGATCAAGAACGTCAGCTACGACCTGTCCGACTTCCACATCAAGTGGTTCGAAGATGGCGAGCTCAACGCCAGCGTGAACTGCCTGGACCGCCAGCTGGAAAAGCGCGGCGACAAGACTGCCCTGCTGTTCGAGCCGGACAGCCCGGACGCGCCGGCCCAGCACGTGACCTATCGCGAGCTGTACGAGCGCACCTGCCGTCTCGGCAACGCGCTGCGCAACCTGGGCGTCAAGAAGGGCGACCGGGTCACCATCTACCTGCCGATGATCGTCGACGCTGCCGTGGCCATGCTGGCCTGCGCGCGCATCGGTGCGATCCACTCGGTGGTGTTCGGTGGCTTCGCCCCGAATTCGATCGCCGACCGTGTCAGCGACTGCCAGAGCAAGCTGATCATCACCGCCGACGAAGGCCTGCGCGGTGGCCGGAAGATTCCGCTGAAGGCCAACGTCGATGCGGCGCTGAAGCTGCCCGGCACCAATACCGTGGAAACCGTGCTGGTGGTGCGCCACACCGGCGGTGCGGTGGACATGCAGGCCCCGCGCGACCGCTGGTTCCATGATGTGGTCGACAGCCAGCCGGCCAGCTGCGAGCCGGAACCGATGAACGCCGAGGATCCGCTGTTCATCCTCTACACCTCCGGTTCCACCGGCAAGCCGAAGGGCGTGCTGCACACCACCGCCGGCTACCTGCTGTACGCGGCCTACACCCATGAAGCGGTGTTCGACCTGCGCGAGGACGACATCTACTGGTGCACCGCCGACGTCGGCTGGGTCACCGGCCACAGCTACATCGTGTACGGCCCGCTGGCCAACGGCGCGACCTCGCTGATGTTCGAAGGCGTGCCGAACTACCCGGACACCTCGCGCTTCTGGAACGTGATCGACAAGCACAAGGTGTCGATCTTCTACACCGCCCCCACCGCCATCCGTGCGCTGATGCGCGAAGGCGAGGAGCCGGTGAAGAAGACCTCGCGCGCTTCGCTGCGCCTGCTTGGCAGCGTCGGCGAACCGATCAATCCGGAAGCCTGGCGCTGGTACTACGAAGTGGTCGGCGACAGCCGTTGCCCGATCGTCGATACCTGGTGGCAGACCGAGACCGGCGGCATCCTGATCTCGCCGCTGGCCGGTGCGATGGATCTGAAACCGGGTTCGGCCACCCTGCCCTTCTTCGGCGTGCAGCCGGCCCTGGTCAATGCCGATGGCGAGATCAAGGACGGCCCGACCGAAGGCAACCTGATCATCCGTGACTCCTGGCCGGGCCAGATGCGCACGGTGTACGGCGACCACCAGCGCTTCATCGACACCTACTTCCGCACTTACCCGGGCAGCTACTTCACCGGTGACGGCTGCCGCCGCGACGAAGACGGCTACTACTGGATCACCGGCCGCGTGGACGATGTGATCAACGTGTCCGGCCACCGCATCGGCACCGCCGAAGTGGAAAGCGCGCTGGTCTCGCACCCGAAGGTGGCCGAAGCCGCCGTGGTCGGCTTCCCGCACGACGTGAAGGGCCAGGGCATCTATGCCTACGTCACCCTGGTGGCCGAGGAGGCGCCCAGCGACGAGCTGCAGAAGGAGCTGGTCGCCTGGGTGCGCAAGGAGATCGGGCCGATCGCCACGCCCGACCACCTGCAGTGGGCGCCGGGCCTGCCGAAGACCCGTTCGGGCAAGATCATGCGCCGCATCCTGCGCAAGATCGCCGAGAACGCACCGGACCAGCTCGGCGACACCTCGACCCTGGCCGATCCATCGGTCGTGGCGTCGCTGGTGGACGAGCGCAAGGTGCGCTGACGTACGACCCGGGGTCGGATCCCTTTCCACAAGGAAAGGGCTCTGACCCCATCTGCTTTCCCCCCACGGTTCCCCCCGACCATGACCACCCTCCTGATTGCCGATGACCATCCGTTGTTCCGCGAAGCCCTGCGGGGTGCCGTGCAACGGGTCATTCCGGGCGTTCAACTGTTCGAGGCCGACAGCGTGGAGGCGCTGTATGCGCTGGCCGACCAGCACAACGACGCCGACCTGGTCCTGATGGATCTCAACATGCCCGGCGCACAGGGTTTCAACGCACTGGTGCACATGCGCTCGCTGCATCCGCACCTGCCGGTGGTGGTGGTTTCCGCACGCGAAGAAGCCACGGTGATGCGGCGTGCACTCGACCATGGTGCGCTAGGTTTCATTCCGAAATCCGCCGATTCGGACACCATCGGCCATGCACTCGGCACCATCCTCGATGGCGAGACCTGGGCGCCGCCGGAAGCACACAACGTGCCGCCCACCGGCAGCGAAGAACGCGAAGTCGGTCAGCGCCTGCGCGAGCTGACCCCGCAGCAGTTCCGCGTGCTGCAGATGTTGGGCGCCGGCCGCTTGAACAAGCAGATCGCCTACGACCTCAATGTCTCCGAAGCGACGATCAAGGCTCACGTGACCGCGATCCTGCGCAAGCTGGGCGTGACCAACCGCACCCAAGCGGTGCTGATGGCCGGCAAGCTGGCGATCGACGACGACGCCATCGTGCTGCCGCCGGAAGAAGACTGAGGTTTCGTGCCGGCCGCTGGCCGGCAATCGCCTGTACCTGTATCACCGCTGCGCTCGCCGGGCATGGCCCGGCGCTACCGGAAACTGCTCTGGTAGGGGCCAAGCTTGCTTGGCACGCTCTCGCCGTTGCGCGTGCCGGCCAGCGGCCGGCACTACCCGCTACGCTCGCCGGGCATGGCCCGGCGCTACCGTATCGCCCGTGGTATAGCCATCGCTATACAAACCAGCCGTGCCTGCGCGTTTCGCGGGAGATGCGCCACGCGCGGATCGCGGTGCTAAGCTTCGCGTCCCCTTGGGGAGTAGCCGGATTCCTACGCAGGAATCGTCCACGTCAACATACTCGGCCAGTGCGCCGTGGCGTGGACAACCATGATGGTTGGCGAGACCAGCGGCCCGCGCGCGCAACATCAGGTTGGGCGCGAGCGCGAGCCGTGCGTCCGTCCTTGCCCGACCTTCTGCTGCCGCCCATGTCTCCTGTTTCGATCCTCCTGATCGGCTTTGCCATGTCCACCGATGCCTTCGCCGCGGCGATCGGCAAGGGTGCCGCCATGCGCAGGCCGGTGTTCCGTGATGCGCTGCGCGCCGGCATCATCTTCGGCGTCATCGAGGCGATCACGCCCATCATCGGCTGGCTGCTCGGTCGTGCCGCCCTGCAGTACGTCGAAGCCTTCGACCACTGGATTGCCTTCGGCCTGCTCGGCGCACTGGGAATCCACATGATCTACAACGGCCTGCGCCCTGACAGCGGCGAGGACGATGAAGATCCGTCGCAGCACCACGGCTTCTGGAAGCTGGCACTGACCGGCTTCGCCACCAGCATCGACGCGATGGCGGTGGGCATCGGCCTGGCCTTCATGGACGTGCATATCGGCGTGATGGCGGCGGTCATCGGCCTGTGCACGCTGACCATGGTCACCGCCGGCATCATGCTTGGCCGCGCACTCGGCAGCATGGTCGGCAAGCGCGCCGAAATCATCGGTGGCGTGATCCTGGTGATCATCGGTGCGACGATCCTGTACGAACATCTGCACGGCGTGGCGTAACCTGCCGGCGATTGCGAGGTTGCCGGCCAGCGGCCGGCGCTACCGGGCGTCGCGCAACGCGCCCAGGAACGCACGCAGCGAGGCTGGCTTGATCGGCTTGGTCAACAGGCGATAGCCGCGCTCGCGTGCCATCCGCTTCAGTTCATCGCGGCCATCGGCGGTAAGCAGCGCGCCGGGCAATGGATAGCCCGCCGCTTCGCGCAGTGCCACCAGTGCATCCAGGCCATCCATGCGATCGTGCAGGTGGTAGTCCACCAGCATCACCTGCGGACGCTCGGCGATCTTCTGCAACGCCTGGTCCACCGTCGATGCGGTGATCACCTGCACCTGCCAGCGCCCCAGCAGCGCGCGCATGCCATCGAGGATCTCCTCGTCGTTGTCCACGCACAGCACGCGCAGGCCGGCCAGCGAATCGCTGCGGATCGGCGGTGCGGCCTGCGCCACGGTGAGCGCTTCGGTATATCCCGGCAACGGCGCTACCCGCGGCAGGATGATCGAGAACATCGATCCACTGCCAACCCGGCTGCGGGCATTCAAGCGATGGTCAAGCAGGCGCGAGATGCGCTGGCAGATCGACAGGCCCAGCCCCAGGCCCTGCTCGCCCCAGTCGAACGGCTGCTGGTAGCGGTGGAACTCATCGAAGATCTGTCGCATGTGGTGTTCGGGAATGCCGGGGCCGGTATCCCACACCTGCAGCTCCACTTCGTCGCCGCGCTGGCGCACGGCCAGCACGATGCGCCCCTGCCGCGTGTAGCGCAGCGCATTGGCCAGGAAGTTCTGCAGCACGCGGCGCAGCAGGCGGCGATCACTGCGCACCCAGGTGGTACGCGCGAACAGATCCAGCCGCAGCCCACGCCCGGCCGCAACCGGCGTGTACTGCGCGGCCAGCTCACGCATCAACGCACTGACATCGAATTCGCCGATCACCGGATGCAGGCCACCAGCATCCAGCCGCGACACGTCCAGCAGCCCATCCAGCAGCTCTTCGGCCGCACGCAGCGACGCATCCACGCGTTCGGCCAGGTGCCGCTGCTCGTCACTGACATGGTCGCTGTCGCGCAGCGCCGAAGCGAACAGTCGCGCCGCATTCAACGGCTGCAGCACGTCATGGCTGATCGCCGCCAGGAAGCGGGTCTTCGATTGCTGTGCGACTTCCGCAACATGCGAGCGCTCGGCCACGCGCTGTTCCAGTGTTTCGTTGGCTTCCAGCAGCGCCCGTTCGGCGTGCTTGTAGTCGGTGATGTCGTTGTAGCTGGTGACGTAGCCGCCGCCGGGCAGTGCCTGGCCACGCATTTCGATCACCTTGCCATCGCTGCGGGTGCGCTCGAACACGTGCGGCGAACCGGCGCGCATATAGCCGATGCGGCGGTTGATCTGCACTTCGATGTCGCCCTCGCCCAGCTCGCCACGCTCGGCGTTGTAGCGGATCAGATCCGCCACCGGGCGGCCCACGTAGAGCATGCCGTCGGGATAGCCGAACATGTCCTGGTAGCGCCGGTTCCACGCGGTCAGGCGCATGTCCGGGTCGACCACGCTGACGCCGGCGCTGATGTTTTCCAGGGTGGTCGACAGGATCTCGCGGTTGAAGCGCAGTTCCTGCCCGGCTTCGTCCAGCACCGCCACCACTTCGCCCAGGTCCATGCCGGAGCCACGCAGCAGGCTGGTCAGCAGCAGGCGCGCGGACGCCGCCCCGATCGATGCGGCCAGCAGGCGCTCGGTGAACTGCACCCACGGCCGGTCCGCCGGTGCCGAGGACTGCAGCTCGCGCCCCAGCGACTGCGCCTGTTCGAAGAACGAGCGCCGCGCATGGCGCTCGCCGACCACGCGCGAGGCCAGTGCCAGCAGGTCGCCCACGTGCACGTGGCCCGGCCAACCACCGGCCACTGAAGGCCGCTCGGCATAGGGATCGAGGAAGGGCGCAGCGCGCAGGCGCTCATCCACGCCCGGACGCCAACGCGCCGATACCAGCATCATCGTCGCCGCGTTGACCAGCAGCGACCAGAACGTGCCGTGGGTCAGCGGGTCCCAGCCGGTCATGCCGAACAGCTGTTGTGGCCGCAGCCAATCGATGCCGAACGGACCATGCTGCACCCAGCCTGCATCCATCCAGCCGGCCATTGTCATCGCCGGCAGCAGCAGGGTGTACAGCCAGGTGGCGAAGCCGAGCAGCATGCCGGTCTCGACGCCACGACGGCTGGCGCCGCGCCAGTACAGGCCACCGATCAGGCCCGGCGCGAACTGCGCCACCGCGGCGAACGCCATCAGTCCGTACGAGGCCAGCGTGCTGTCGTTGCTGCTGCTGCGGTAGTAGCTGTAGGCCATCAGTGCCAGCAGCAGGATCGCCAGCCGGCGGATCCACAGCACCCGCGAGGCGACATCGGCCGCTTCCTGGTGGTCGCCACTGCGACGCAGCAGCACCGGCATCACCAGATCGTTGCTGACCATCGTCGCCAACGCGATCGAGGACACGATGACCATGCCGGTGGCGGCAGAGAACCCGCCGATATAGGCGATCAGTGCCAGCGCGTTGCGGCCCTCGGCCAGCGGCAACGCCAGCACCATCGAGTCGTCGGCCACGCCGCTTCCGGTCCCGAACAGGCTGATGCCGGCCGTGGCGATCGGCAGCACCATCGCCGAGATCAGCACCAGGTAGCCGCCGAACATCCAGCGCGCGCGGCGCACGTCGCGCACATCCCCGCACTCCACCACCGCCACATGGAACTGGCGCGGCAGGCAGATGATGGCCAGGAAACTGAGCAGCGTCTGCGAAATGAACCCCACCGGCGGAAGCCCGGTGAACAGCGTATGCACCGACTCCACCACCGCCTCGTTGCGATCGCTGAGCCAGACATAGGCGAACACGCCCACCGCCACCATCGCCACCAGCTTGATCACCGACTCCAGCGCGATGGCCAGCATCATGCCGTGGTGGTGTTCGGTGGCGTCCACCTGGCGGGTACCGAACAGGGTGGCGAACAGCGCCATCAGCAACGCCACGTACAGGGCCGGATCGCTGAAGAACCCGGTCGGGCCGGTGTTGCCGGTCAGTACCTGCAGGCTCATCGCCACCGCTTTGTACTGCAGGGCGAGGTAGGGAATGATGCCGATCAGCGCGATGATCGCCACCAGCGCCGCCAGCCGCCGCGAGCGGCCGAAGCGCGAGGAAATGAAATCAGCGATGGAGACCACGTTCTGGCTGCGCGCGATCAGCGCCAGGCGCTCGATGATGCGCCAGCCGAACAGCAGCAGCAGCAACGGACCGATGTAGATCGGCAGGTAGCCCACACCGTTGCGCACGGCGGTACCGACTGCGCCGTAGAAGGTCCACGACGAGCAGTACACCGCCAGCGCCAGGCTGTAGACGACCGGCCGCAGCCACGGTCGGTCCGGGTACATCGGCCGACGGTCGCCCCACCACGCCACGCCGAACAGCAGCGCAGCGTAGGCAACCGAGACCAGCAGCAGGATCCAGCTGGAGACCAAGCGCGTGTTTCCGTCGGAGGAGGGGCCAGTAGATCACGACCGTTGATCGTGATGGTAGGTCACGACGGGGGGGCGCAAAGGTGGGTCATGACCGTTGGTCGTGGCAGAGGCGTCCGTGCCCACCAACGGTGGGCACCCACCAGAGGGAAAGGTGGGCACCTACCAGGAAACGGTGGGCACCTGCCGGAAGACAGTGGGGACCTACCGGAAGACGGTGGGCACCTGCCGGGAGATCGTGGGCGCCTACCGGGAACCGGCGTTATTCCGCCGGAACGCCCATTTCCTTCAGCAGTTCAGGTGCCGGGTAGACCTTGGCCAGCAGCCAGCGCAGGTAGCGCATGTCCACGTGCACGGCGCGCTTGTAGCGGGGGTCGAACCACCAGCTGGCACTGACCGACTCCCAGTTGCTGTCGAAGTTCAGGCCGATCAGTTCGCCCTTGGCGTTGAGCACCGGCGAGCCGGAGTTGCCGCCGGTGGTGTCCAGGTTGGTCAGGAAGTTGACCGTCTGGGTCTTCAGCGCGGGATCGGCGGTGCTGCCGAAGTCGCCCTTGGCAATCGCGGCCAGCAGCGGCTTGGGGGCATCGAACGGATAGGCGTTGGTGTTCTTTTCGACGATGCCGCCCACGGTGGTCACCGGCGAATAGGTCACGCCATCACGCGGGTGCAGCGCTTCCACCTTGCCGTAGCTGATGCGGAGGGTGCGGTTGGCATCCGGGTACACCGCACGGCCCTGCTTGGCACGCCAGGCGAACAACGCCTGCATGTAGGCCGGGCGCAGGCGCAGCTGTTCGCCTTCGCGGGTCTTGCTCTCGTTTTCGATGCGCAGCTGCGCGGCCACCAGCGGGCCGGCCACGGCAATCAGCGGATCGGCGGCCAGCGCCTTGCCTTCGCGGGCAGCGGCGAAGCGGGACAGGCGCTGCGCTTCGTCACCCAGCTGGGTGCCGGCATACAGCGTGTCCAGCGCCTGCGCCAGCTGTGCCGGGGTACGGCCGAAGGCCGTGTCGAACTCGGCCACGCGCTGCGCATCCGGCAGCTGCTGGTAGCGCGTCAACAGGGTGGTCAGCAGCGCCTTCTCGACCTCGGGTGCATAGCGGCGCTGCACCTGCTTCAGCACGCCCTCGATCATCGCCTGGTCGCGCTGCTGGTAGCCGGTCTCGCGCTGCGCATCCGGCTTGGCCGATTCAATGCGCAGGCGTTCCAGCAGCAACGCCGAGCGCAGCAGCTGGCTCTGGCTGGCCATCTGTTCCAGCAGCAGGTCGCGCTCGCCCACCGCCGCGCCCTGCGACAGGTTGGCCAGCAGCGCCTTGATGTCGCCCTGGTACCTGCGGTCGGTGGCGGCCAGCATCGCCTGCTCGTCGGCCGCACGCTGGGCCTTGGCATCGCTGCGCAGCAGCCCTTCCAGCTCACCGGCAGCACGCTTGCGGTTGTTCTTCAGCGACTGCAGCTGCGAGGCATAACGGGTACGTGCCTGCGCATCCTTGGCACTGGCCGCTTCGATGGTGTCGATCATCTGCTGGAACACCGACACCCGGCGCGGCAGCACGGTATCGATCTGGCCAGCGAACTCGGCGGCGGTGCGATGGCGGTAGGTGATGCCCGGGTAACCGGCCAGCATCGCGTAGTCGCCCTCCTTCGGGCCTTCCACCGACATCTGCAGGTGCGCCGGTGCCTGGTAGGGCACGTTGTCCTTGCTGTAGGCGGCCGGCTTGCCGTCCTTGCCCACGTAGGCACGCAGCAGGGTGAAGTCGCCGGTGTGGCGCGGCCACATGAAGTTGTCGATCTCATCGCCGTAGTTGCCGATCGCGCGCGGCGGCGCATAGACCAGGCGCACATCGCTCAGCTCAAGCTGGGCGATGCGGTAGAAGTCGGTGCCGTAATACATGTTGGCCACCGAGCAGCGCACGCTGCCGTCCTTCTCGCACTCGGCCACGATCTGCTTGCTGGCTGCATCCACCGCGTCGAAGTACGCGCGGCCGGTCTTGCCCTTGGCCTGTGCCAGCACCTGGTCGGTCACCTTGTCGAAGCCGACGGTCACCAGCACGCGGAAGTCCGGATTGGCCGGACGCTCGTCGGCGCGACCCTTGGCGATGAAGCCATCGTTGATGAAGTTGTGCTCGGGCGAGCTGTTGTACTGGATCACGCCCATCGCCACGTGGTGGTTGGTCAGCAGCAGGCCATCGGCCGACACGAACGAACCGGTGCCACCGCCGGCACGCACGACCGCACTCAGCGGCGGCGCGGTCACGTTGGCCAGATCGGCCGGGTTGCCCTTGAAGCCAGCCGCCTGCAGCGGCTTGGCCAGCTCCGGCAGCTGGGTCGGCATCCACATGCCTTCATCGGCGTGGGCGCCAGCGGCGAGGGTCAGGCCCAGGGCCAGGGCGGTGGGGAGGGCTTTGCGTGGCGACATGAGGCAATCCGGTACGACAGAACAGCCCGGGACCATAGCTGCTGGGGCCGGATGGGGCAACGGCCGATGGTTGGGGGCACCGATGCTGGCTAGAATCAGGCACGGATACTAGGGAAGGACCGATGATCGCAGGAATCGATCTGGGCACCACGCATTCGCTGATCGGCGTGAAACGCGCCGATGGGGCAGTTCTGTGAACAGGCCCGCTACGCACAGCTCGGCAGCGGAAATACTGCGTGGCAAGCCGCAAGGAAATCACGACGCATGAATGATGAAGCCGCAGTGACGGGGCCATCTGCCGCCGAAGCGCTTGCCGACCGCATCGTCCGCCACGGGCAGCAGCACGATCCGGCAGATTTCGCAGCCTGGCTGCAGCAGTCCCCGGAACTGCAGGCACCCGCGGATGCCAGCGCAGTGAAGCTGGCAACCTGGCAGCGGCTGATGAATGGCACCACGCCGTTTCCGCAGGCGAACTTCGAGCAGCTGGCCGACCGCTTCCAGTGGTATGACCGGGGCAATATCCGCGAGTGCTACGACATGGCCGCCCTTGGCCACAGCATGCACGTGCGCTGGTTGCTGTTGCGAGGTAACGAGGTTGCTCTTGCGCGCTACATGCATCGCGATGATGCACCGGTTTCCGTAGCACAGGCCCGCGTGCGCGTGGCTCGGTTGAGTGGGCGCTGGCGACCACTACGTGCACGGTGGCAGGCGCGGTCAGCGCACACGCGACGCGAGATGCGCGACACTCTGCACTACCTGGTCGGCGAGCCGATCATGTGGTTCGTGGTTCCGCCGCCGCCGTTGCAGCGCAAGCAAGTCCTGTTCTGGGCGGCAGCGGCCGGTAATCGGCTGCATTCAGCGCCGCGCCGCCGACTGCCCCTGTGGCAGCGTGTTGTCGTGGCGCTGCTGTTGGCGTGCACTCTGCTGGGCGCCTTGGCGATAGCCCACAGGGCTTCTATCACCAGCCCCAGCGATACAAGGGGAGATCGCTTGGTATTGCAGGCACCCGCCAGTACGTGAGCGATTGATCGACAGCGGCACTGTACTCGGCATCATCCACCAGTGCTTCTTGCAACGCTTCGCTCCGATGAGGCAGGACGCACCAAGACCGGGGCTGGTGGACGCAGTCGCTATGATCGCGCAGGCACTGGTGCAGGCCTGCTGGATGAAAAGCCTGCATGTCCAGTGCGGCCGTCCGCGCTGGCCCAACCGTGGATTACGGCAGCGCCGGGCTCGGCGCCACCGCAGCCACGCATGGCGTGGCTCTACTTCTCCCGCCGCCAGTTCAACGAGCCACGGTTTTCCACCGTGCTCGATTCCACTTCCACGTCGAAGCCGCGGCGCAGCAGGTACTTCAGCGTGATCACCGAACCGGCACCGACCAGCGATACGCCGTAGCCCACGTACAGCTTGGGCGAAATGTACTTGCCCACACCGATCACCGAGCCGCCCAGCGCGCGCGACTGGCTGACGCCGGCATCGTCCAGGCCCAGCTTGGCACCCAGCTGCGAAGCCAGCAGCCCGCTGCCCGCCGACAGCGCGGCCGATGCGGCGTTCACCTGCTGGGTCTGGTCGCTGCTGGCACCGGTCAGGCTGCGCCCCAGCACCAGGTAACCCAGTGCTTCGGACTGCGACATCGCCGGATCGGACCAGACATCGGCGCGCGGTTGCTGCGCGCGCCCGGTCACGTCGATGCCGGCGGTGACATCACCGATCCGGCGCTCGGCGCGGATATTGATGCGCGGGTCGGACACCGCGTTGTAGTTCCAGTTGAGGTTGCCGCGGGTGATGGTCAGGTCCTGGCCATAGGCCTTGTAGCGGCCACTGACTTCCAGGCCACCGTTGGCGGTCATCTCGCGGCCGGGCTTGGCCCAGACCTGCATCTTGCCGGTCAGCGCGCCCTTCAGGCCGAAACCGCTCATCTTGACCTTGTCGCCCAGGCTGACGGCCAGCTCCATATCCAGCGGCGAGGTGCGCGACTCTTCCGGATCGGCCGGGTCCAGCACCACCACGTCCTCGGACACCGAGGTGCCACGGTCCAGGCGCTCCAGATCGATGTCGGCCTCGGGCACGTGCACCGTTCCGCGCAGCTCCATCGCGGCCTTGGCCAGGGTGAAGTCCAGGTTGGGATTGGCGATGATGCGCAGCTCGCTGGTGTTGGACAGCAGCACATTCTCGCCGTGGATCTTCAGCTGCAGCGGCTGTGCATCGCCGAACCAGGACAGGCCGCCGTCGACATACAGCGTGCCCTTGCCCGAATTGGCCTGCGCGGTGATCTTGGCCGACCCATCGGGCTGGGCGACGAAGCTGCCCTTGCCCTGGTCGAAGGTCAGGCCCAGCGCCGGGAACTCGCCCTTGAAGTTGCTCAGCTGTGCATCACCGCCCAGCGACGGTTGGCCGCGCGTGCCACGCAGGCTCACGTGGCCTTCGATCAGGCCGGTCGGGCGCACCACATCCGGCGAGAACAGTTCCAGCCAGTACAGGCGCGACATGTTGAGGTAGAGCTCGCCGTTGAGCGGCGCACTCGGTTCCCAACCGGTCTGCATCTTCGCATCGACGAAGCCGTTGCCCTGGAAGCCCATGCCCAGGTAGCCCTTGATGCTGGCCGGGGTCATGTCCAGCTTCAGCGAGAACTGGTCATAACGCACCAGCTCGCCACGGTTGGCATCGCCGACGCCGGTGTTGCGGTTCTCGCCCAGGCGTACGCCACCTTCGGCCGAACGCACTTCCACATGCCCTTCCCATGCGTTGCCACGCGGACGGATCTGCGCGTCCAGGTTGAGTTCACCACGCAGGTAGATGCGCCGACCGGACTGTGGCGGCAACCACGGCTGCACCAGCGCCAGCGGCAACGCATCGCCGCGCACCACCAGGCCTTCGCGCGGCCAGTTGGCATGTGCGCACAGGGCGCCACCGGTCGCAGCGCTCAGGCAGGTTTCGCCCAGCGTGTAGTTGCTGCCGTTGATGGCGAATGCCGCGGGCGCACGCAGTGCCCACGCATCGCCCTTCACCGGTGCGATGCGCAGCGTGGCCAGTTCGCCACGCCATTGTTCACCTTGCTGGCGCACGCTGCCCTGCAGCTCGATCGCGCCCAGTTCGTTGCGTGTCTGTGCGGCCAGGCGCAGGTTGGAGACACTGCCCTGCGCATCGATGTTCAAGCGTTCCAGCAGCATGCCGGCATTGACCTGCTGGCCCTGTATCGCCAGCGTGCCACTGTCGCCACGCCACGGCAGGCGGCCCTTGATGCTCAGGCTTTCAGCGCCGTAACCGTCCCAGTTGAGATTGTTGCCGACCAGATCGGCGGTGATGTCCGGTGCATCGCGCGGGCCTTTCACCTGCACCTGGCCACGCAGGCCACCATCGGCGCCGGGCAGCAGATCGCTCAGCTGCAGCGGCTCGAAGCGCGCATCGATGTCCAGGCGGTCGCCGACCTTGCCCGAGGCGGTCACCCGGCTGCTGCCGACGGCCAGTTTCAATTCACCCTGGCCCTGTTCACCCTGCAGGGCGAACTTGCCTTGGGCATCCACATTGCGCTGGCGCAGGATGCCCTTCAGCGACGGCAGGTCCACCGTGGCCTCCAGCGTGCCCGCAGTGCCCGGCGGCGCGTTGGCCGGCGGCGGCAACTGGCGTCCCTTGGACGCGAGATTGCCGGACAGACGGCCATCCCAGCCCGGTGCGAAGTAACCCGGGTCGAAATCCTTCAGCGTGGCCTTGGCATCCCAGTCCAGCTGCGGTGCCCAGGCCACCTTGCCTTCCACCTGCAGCTGGCCACCCGGGGTCTGCGCCTGCAGTTCGCGGATCTCCGCAGCCTGATCGTTGCCACGCACATCGAAGCGCAGCTGCGCCTTCTGCTTTTCGCGCTCGACATCGGCACGGCCGATCGCCGCCCACGCCTTCAAGGTACCGGCCAGTCCAAAGCGCGCTTCCTTCAGCGTCACCGGCACCGGCGAACTGCCGGCGGTGTTCGGGTCCGGTGCCGGCACCCAGGTCAGGTCATGCGCGATCACCGAGAAGTTCAGCTTCTGCTGGTCTTCCTGGCTGAAATCGGCGGTACCTTCCAGGCGTGCTTCGCCGCCCAGGCCCTTGACCACCAGCGGCGAGACCTTCAGCACCTGGTCCTGCAGCGAAACCACCGAGGGCGCCAGCTCCAGTTCCTGCTCACCCTGCTTCACCCGGCCATGCAGGTTGGCGTTGCCGCCCTTGCCGGAGGCGGTGAAGTCCAATGCCAGCGGCGCGATGGCCGAGCTGGCCAATGCCGGCGACAACAGCGCCAGGTCCAGCTCGTCGCTGCGTACGGTCGCGTTCCAGGTCGGATCGGTGCGGCCATCGAACACCAGCATCGCGTGCAGCGGCTTCGGCGCGCGGCCGGCCAGCGCCACTTCCATATGCGCCAGGTCACCGCGCGCGACCAGGCCGACCGTGGCCGCGGTACGCCCGCGCGGTGCCGGCAGCACGGCAGTGACGGTGACGTCGGTGTCGTAGTCCTTGGCCGGGATGTAGCGGCCCTGGGCAGTGAAATTGCCCATGTCGCTGTCCACCACCAGCTTGCGCGCCTGGAACTCGCCATTGGCGATCTCGATGCCACCGCGCACGCGGCTGATGTCGATCACCGGCTCGTTGGCCTGGCTGATGCGGAAACTGTCGATGGCGATCACATCGGCCTGGATCGCCAGCGGCATTTCGATCTGCGGCAGCGAATCGGGCCACGACGGCAGCTTGAACGGCTCATCGCTCTTGGCCAGGTTGAGCGTAGCGTTGGTCAGCTCCAGCTTGTCCAGCAGCAGCTTGCGGCCCAGCAGCGGGCGCAGGTCCGGCTCCAGGTGCGCGCGCTCGGCGTGGAAATGGATGTCGTCGTAACGGAAGTCGACGTTGTACAGGGTCAGCGGTCCGGCCACCGGGCCATCGACCTTGTCCCAGGTAAAGCTGGCACCCACCGGCAGGCGCGCCACCACCTGCGCCAGCAGCACATCGCGGCCGGCCACCGTCTGCAGCAGCCAGTACACGGCCAACAGGGCGACCAGCACCAGGCCGACCACGCCCGCGCCGGACCATGCCCAGAAGCGGCGACGACGGTAGAAGCGCACGCGCCGCGGCGGCGTGTTCGGCGACGGAGTCGGTGCGGGCGTGCTCACAGGTCCGCTCCGATGTTGAGGTACAGCTGGAACTGCGAATCAGGGTTGTTCAGACCGTGAGCGATATCGACCCGCACCGGGCCCACCGGCGATTTCCAGCGCACGCCGAAGCCGACGCCGGTGTGCAGGTCGATGTTGGTATCGAAGGCGCTGCCGGTGTCGACGAACACCGCTGCACCCCACGGACCGCCATTGAAGTAATGCTCGTACTCGGCCGAGCCGACCACCAGGTGCTTGGCACCAAGCGCGTACTTGTCCGGCTTCGGCGTGCGCGGGCCGACCTCACGGTAGGCATAGCCGCGGATGCTGCGGTCGCCACCGGCGAAGTAGCGCAGGCTGGGCGGCATCGCCACCAGGTCGCTGGTCCAGGTGGTGCCGCCTTCGCCGCGCAGGATCAGGCGATTGGTCGGCCCCACCGGGATGTACCAGCGCAGCACGGCATTGGCCTGCACGAAGCTGGTGTCCGATCCGACGCCTTCGACGCCGGCACGCACCGTCGCGGTGCCACTGATGCCGCTGCGCGGGAACAGCTCGTCGTCCACCTTCACGTAGTCGGCCACGATCTGCGGGTAGACCAGCGTGGACGTGTTGTAGACCGCATCGGTGAACTCGGTGCCCGAGGCATAGCGCCAGCGCTCGCGCAGCGCGTTGATCGAGGCGATGGCGGTCCAGTTCTCGTTGATCTCGCCGCTGCGGCTGGCGATCAGCTTGAAGTTGCGCAGATCGATGTAGTCGGTCTGCTCGTCATAGGCACTGGCGGCGAAGGTGTACCAGCCATCCAGCCAGTTGAACGCCGGAATGCGGTAGCTGGTGATCAGGCTCTTGCGCTTCTGCGCATAGTCCAGCTGGGTGTTCATCTTGTGGCCGCGGCTGTTCAGGTAGCGCCGTTCAAGGCCACCACGCACACCGGCGCCACTTTCGCTGCCGTAGCTCAGGCCGTAGGAATAGATGCTGCGCTTGGCCCGCGTCAGCTTCACATCAACCGGCACCTCGCCGTTCTCATCGGCCTGGTCCGGGCGCGGCTGGATGTCGATCACGCTGAAGTAATCGAGCTTGGTCAGCGACTCGCGCAGGCGGTCCAGCTTGCCTTCGTGGAAGTAGCTGCCCTGGTCCCAGTACACCAGCGGGTCGAACAGCTTGTCGTCGAAATAGTTCTGCTCGAAGGTCACCGGGCCCATGTTGTAGCGGCGGCCGCTGTCCCAGGTCAGGTCGATGTCGGCAGCGTTGTCCGCGCGGGTGATCTGCACCTGGCGCTGGGTGTAGTCGGCGTCGAAGTAGCCGCGCTCGGCCAGGCGCCGGGTCACGGTGATCTTGCTGGCTTCGTACTGGGTGTGTTCGAAGCGCTGGCCCTTGCGCGGCTTGAACGCGGCCAGGTCGTCCTGCAGGTACTGGTCGTACATCGCCGGACCGGTGATGTCGATATGCTCGCGGCGCACCAGCACCGGCTGGCCCTTGTCGACATGGATCAGCACGGTGACGTGCTCGTCCTGGCGTGGCGCCTCGACCTTGATCACCGGGTTGTAGTACCCGAACGGTTCCAGCGCCTGGCGGGTCTGCCGCTCGGCCTGTGACAGCAGGTATTCCAGGCGCGACTCGCCCTGCTCCTTGCCGATCGTGTCGAACAACGACAGCGATTCCTGGATGTTCTCGATGATCGCGGCGTCGTCGCCCTTGTCCAATCCCTTGATGTCCACCTTGTCGATGGTGCCGCGCGCATGGGCCACGGAAGTGGCGCAAAGCGAGAGGACCATCAGCGGCAGGGCGTATTTCGTTGGCTGCATGCGGCACAGCATACCGACCGGAGGTGACGATGCGAAATGCATCACGTCAATCCGGATCGGTTGTTAAGTGGCGGTCAAAATACGCGCCTTTGTGGCGATCATCGCGGCCGCATGCGGAAATATCGGCATCGCGTCGCTGCCGGCCAGCGGCCGGCTACCCAGTAGATCCACGCCATGCGTGGATACGGTCTGATTCATGGCGAGCGCGCAGCGCGGCCTGCAGAAAAGCCGCCGGGCATGGCCCGGCGCTACCCATCGTGGGCGATCAGCTGGACAGGTGCTCGATCGCCGCGACCTTGCCCAGGCGCTCGCCCAGCATCGTCAGCAGCGCCAGGCGGTTGCCGCGCAGTGCCGGATCCTCGGCATTGACCATCACCCCGTCGAAGAACGCATCGACCTGCGGACGCAGGCGGGCCAGGCGCGCCAACACGGCCACATAGTCCTTCTGGTGCAGGCTGGCGCCGGTATCGTCGATGGCGGCAGTCACGGCTTCGGCCAGCGCGCGCTCGGCATCTTCCTGCAGCAGGGCCGCATCGATCTGGCCCGGAATATCGCCTTCGGCCTTGCGCAGGATGTTGCGGATGCGCTTGTTGGCCGCGGCCAGCGCCTCGGCTTCCGGCAGCGCCGCGAAGATCCCGATTGCGTCCAGGCGGCGGTCGAAGTCGTACAGCGAGGCCGGCTTCAGCTCGGCCACCGCGTTGAAGTGGCTGGCCGGCACGCCCTTGTCGCTGTAATAGCCCTTCAGGCGGTCGAGGATGAAGTCGTACAGCTCAGCCACGTCGGCCTGCACGTTGCGCGCGGCCAGCCCGGCGTTGGCGCTGGCCAGCAGCGCGCGCAGGTCCAGCTCGAAGCCGCTTTCGATGATCGTGCGGGCCAAGCCCAGCGCGTTGCGGCGCAGGGCGAACGGGTCCTTGTTGCCGGTCGGCTTCAGGCCCGCAGCGAAACCACCGGCCAGGGTATCCACGCGCTCGGCGATCGCCAGCACCTTGCCCAGCGGCGACAGCGCGATGTCATCACCACCGAAGCGCGGCTGGTAGGCCTCGTCGATGGCCAGCGCCACCTCCGGCGATTCGCCACCGGCCGCCGCGTAGTGGCGGCCGGCGATGCCCTGCAGTTCCGGGAACTCATTGACCATGCGCGACTGCAGGTCGTTCTTGGCCAACTGCGCGGCTCGCTTGGCCAGCAGCGGATCGGCGCCGACCTGCGGCGCAATCACCTCGGCCAGCGCCACCACGCGCGCGACCTTGTCGGCCACGCTGCCCAGCTTGGCCTGGTAGGTCACCGTCTTCAGGCCCTCGCCCATCGCCTGCAGGCCCTGCTTCAGGTCTTCGTCGAAGAAGAACTTGGCATCGGCGAAGCGCGGACGGATCACCCGCTCGTAGCCCTTGGCCACTTCGGCCACGTCCTTGGACTCGATGTTGGCGATGCCGATGAACTTCTCGGTCAGCTTGCCGCCGTCATCCAGCACCGGGAAGAACTTCTGGTTGATCTCCATCGTCTCGATCAGCGCTTCCTGCGGCACCGCCAGGAACGCGCGCTCGAAGCTGCACAGCACCGCCGACGGCCACTCGACCAGGTTCACCACCTGCTCCAGGTTGTCCTCGGTGATGCGTGCGCTGCCACCGGCGGTGGCTGCAGCGGCTTCCACCTCGGCGACGATGCGCTGGCGGCGCTCTGCCGGGTCAACCAGCACGAAGGCGGCGCGCAGCGATTCCACATAGTCCTGCGGCTGGGTCAGCCACACGGTCTTGTCGTGCAGGAAGCGGTGGCCGCGGCTCATGCGGTCGGCCTTCAGGCCGAACAGTTCGGCCTCGACCACGTCACCGCCGTGCAGCAGCACCAGCCAGTGCACCGGGCGCGCGAAGCCCCAGCTGTGGCCGCCCCAGCGCATCGGCTTGGGAATGGGCATGCCGGCGATGGCCTCGCGCAGGATCTCCGGCAGCAGCGCAGCAGTGCGCGCGCCCGGGGTCACCGCACGGTGCACGAAGCGCTCACCCTTGTTGTCGGTGGTCTTTTCCAGCGCGGTCCAGTCGATCCCGGCCTTGGCCGCGAACCCCTGCAGCGCCTTGGTCGGCTGGCCTTCGGCGTCCAGCGCGATGTTCAGGTACGGGCCCAGCACTTCGCTGTGCTGTTCCGGCTGCTCCAGGCCAACGCCCGGCAGCAGCACGGCCAGGCGGCGCGGGGTCGACAGCGGGCGTGCATCGCCCAGCTCCAGTTCCACACCGCGCTTGCGCAGGCCGTCGACAACACCGTCGAAGAAGGCCTGGGCCAGGCCCGGCAGTGCCTTGACCGGCAGCTCTTCGGTGCCCAGTTCAATCAGCAGGGGAGACAAGTGGCTCATCGGTTCGATCCTGTGGTGGGGGCGCAGCGCGCGACGCGGCCGGCGCCCCTGGGGTAGTAGGTGAAACGCGTGATGGGAGAACGGGCCGTCAGGCCTTCTTCGCGCCCGGGAAGCCCAGCTTCTCGCGCTGCTCGTAGTAGGCCTTGGCCACCGCCTGGGCCAGCGCGCGCACGCGCAGGATGTAGCGCTGGCGTTCGGTCACGCTGATCGCGCGGCGCGCATCGAGCAGGTTGAAGGTGTGGCTGGCCTTCATCACCTGTTCGTAGGCCGGCAGCGGCAGGTTCACTTCCACCAGCTTCTGCGCTTCGCGCTCGCAGGCATCGAAGCGGTGGAACATTTCTTCCACGTCGGCGTATTCGAAGTTGTAGGTGCTCTGCTCCACCTCATTCTGGTGGTAGACGTCGCCGTAGGTCACCGGCTGCCCATCCGGGCCGTAGGTCCAGACCAGGTCGTAGACGTTGTCGCAGTTCTGCAGGTACATGCACAGGCGCTCGAGACCGTAGGTGATCTCGCCCAGCACCGGCCGGCACTCCAGGCCACCGGCCTGCTGGAAGTAGGTGAACTGGGTCACCTCCATGCCGTTGAGCCAGACTTCCCAGCCCAGGCCCCAGGCGCCCAGGGTCGGCGATTCCCAGTTGTCCTCGACAAAACGCAGGTCGTGCACCAGCGGATCGATGCCCACCGCCTTCAGCGAATCCAGGTACAGCTGCTGGATGTTATCCGGTGCCGGCTTCATCGCCACCTGGTACTGGTAGTAGCGCTGCAGGCGGTTCGGGTTCTCGCCGTAGCGGCCATCGGTCGGGCGCCGCGACGGCTGCACGTAGGCCGCGTTCCAGGTTTCCGGACCGATCGCACGCAGGAAGGTGGCCGGGTGGAAGGTACCGGCGCCCACCTCCAGGTCGAGCGGCTGGATGAGCACGCAGCCCTGCTGGGCCCAGAACTGGTTCAGGGTCTGGATCAGGCCCTGGAAGGTGATCGGAACGGTCGGGGTCGCGGACATGCGGACGAGTCTTGGCCGGCAAAGGGGTGCGCTAGTATAACGGCCGACCTGCGGGGCATTCCGTACCCGGAAGGAGCAGGTGGATGGAACATCGGCTGCCCACGGGCACGCCCGGCGAGCCTGGCGCGGCACCGTTGCCGCCCGGTCGCCTGCAGTTCGAACAGGTTGCGGCGGCCCTGCTGGCCGACGGCGTGGTGGCTGCGCACGAGCGCGAGCGCATCCGTTTTTCCGCACAGGGCGCCCGCAATGCCAGTGAAGTGCATCCACTGGTGCTGCTGTCCAACCTCAAGCTGGCCGCCAGCGACGGCGGCGACCTCAATCTGGAACGCCTCACCGAGTGGCTGGCCCAGCGCACCGGCAGCCGCTACCTGCGCATCGATCCGACCCGGGTCGACGTCGCCTCGGTCACGGCCGTGGCATCGCACGCCTACGCGCGCCGCCATCGCTTCCTGCCGCTGGCGGTGGATGGCGAACGCGTACTGGTGGCCACCAGCGAGCCGCTGGCACAGGAATGGCTGCGCGACCTGCAGCACCTGACCCGCCTGCGCATCGAACTGGCGGTGGTCAATCCGCTGGACCTGCACCGCTACACCATGGAGTTCTTCGGCGTCACCCGCTCGGTGCGCGGTGCCCGTGGCGACGTACGGGGTGAGGCCAACACCACCCTGCCCAGCTTCGAGCAGCTGGTGGAACTGGGCCGCACCGGCGACGTCAATGCCGACGACCAGCACATCGTGCACATCGTCGACTGGCTGCTGCAGTACGCCTACGAGCAGCGCGCCTCGGACATCCACCTGGAGCCCCGCCGCGAAATGGGCCGCATGCGCTTCCGCATCGACGGCGTGCTGCACAAGGTGTTCGAAGTGCCACCGGCGGTGATGACCGCCGTGGTCAGCCGTATCAAGGTGCTCGGACGCATGGACCTGGCCGAGCGCCGGCGCCCGCAGGATGGTCGCATCAAGACCCGCTCGCCCGGCGGCCGTGAAGTGGAAATGCGCCTGTCGACCATGCCGACCGCCTTCGGCGAGAAATGCGTGATGCGCATCTTCGACCCGGAAGCGGCCTTCAAGAGCATCGACCAGCTCGGCTTCAGCCCGCAGGAAGCGGCCGGCTGGACCGCCCTGGTCGAGCGCCCGCACGGCATCGTGCTGGTCACCGGCCCGACCGGTTCGGGCAAGACCACCACCCTGTATTCCACCCTGAAGCGGCTGGCCACGCCGGACGTCAACGTATGCACGGTGGAAGACCCGATCGAGATGATCGCGCCGGAATTCAACCAGATGCAGGTGCAGACCAACATCGACCTGGATTTCGCCAGCGGTGTGCGCACCCTGCTGCGGCAGGACCCGGACATCATCATGATCGGCGAAATCCGCGACCTGGAAACCGCGCAGATGGCGGTGCAGGCCTCGCTGACCGGCCACCTGGTGCTGTCCACCCTGCACACCAACGACGCGCCCTCGGCCATCACCCGCCTGCTCGATCTGGGCGTACCGCATTACCTGCTGTCATCCACCGTCAACGGCATCCTCGCCCAGCGCCTGGTGCGCACCCTGTGCCCGCACTGCAAGCAGCCGCACACCCTCGGCCGGGCCGATTGGGCAGTGCTGGCTGATAGCGAAGCTGCATATCCAGATGCCGCCACGCCCTGTCGGCCGGTCGGTTGCCTGGAGTGCCGGCGCACCGGATTCCTCGGCCGCATCGGGCTGTATGAGCTGCTGCCATTGGGCTCGCGCCTGCGCGGGCTGATCCGTGCGGACATGGATCTGGCCGGTTTCAACCGTGCCGCGCGTGCTGAAGGAGTGCGAACCCTGCGCCAGGCCGGGCTTGAAAAGGTGGCACAGGGGCTGACTACAATCGAGGAAGTCCTGTCCGTACTACCTCCCCCGGATGAATCCAGCGCCCTTCCTGATCCTTGAAACCGGCCGCCCCGTGCCGTCGTTGCGCCGCTACGGGCGCTTTCCGCACTGGATCCGGGTCGCCGCCGGCCTGGAAGAACACGAGACCGTCGTGGTCGACGTCGAGCACGGCGCCGACCTGCCCGATCCACGCCAGTTCGCCGGCGTGCTGGTAACCGGCTCGGCCGCCTTCGTCACCGACCACGCCGAATGGAGCGAACGCAGTGCCGCCTGGCTGCGGCAGACCGCGCATGACGACGTGCCGGTGTTCGGCATCTGCTACGGCCACCAGCTGCTGGCCCACGCGCTGGGCGGCGAAGTGGCCTACAACCCCGCCGGGCGCGAATCGGGAACGATTGAGCTGGCACTGGACCCGCAGGCCGCGCAGGACCCGTTGTTCCAGGGCCTGCCGAGCCACTTCGCGGCCCACGCCACCCATCTGCAGACCGTGCTGCGCGTACCCGAAGGCGCCGCCGTGCTGGCGCGCTCGCCGCTGGATGGCTGCCATGCCTTCCGCTGGGGCCGCCAGGCCTGGGGCGTGCAGTTCCATCCGGAATTCGCCACCCACCACATGCGTGGCTACGTGCGCGCACGCGCCGACTGCATCGGCCGTCATGGCGGTTGCGCGCGCAGCATCGAGCGCGCGGTCAGCGCCGCGCCGCTGGCGCGCCAGCTGTTGCGGCGCTTTGTCCGCCAGGCCCGGCTGTCTTCAGCCCAGCCGGTGGCAAAACAGGGATAATCGGCGGCACGGGCACACCGCCCGGCCCCTCCTGTCCCTCCCCGGATGTCCATGAAAGAGATTCGCAAGCTGCCAGCCTCGGCGGGCGCCCAGTGGTTGCTGGATACGTTCTCGCTGTATCGGCGTGCGCCGCTGCAGCTGGCCCGGATCGGCCTGACCTGGCTGCTGGTGAACTGGGTGGTCACCCTGCTGGGAACGATGCTGCCCGGTACCGCCGGCCTGGCCCTGCAGATGATGACGCTGGTGATTTCACCGGTGATGTTCGGCGGCATGCTGTACGCCATGGGTGAGATCGACCAGGGTCGTCCCGGCCTGGCCACCCATCTGCTGCAGCCGATCCGCGACCGTCGTGTCAGCCACCTGCTGGTGCCGCTGGCGATCCAGGTGCTGGCCGTGCTGCTGCTGGGCGCGCTGCTGTACCTGATGATCGGCCGCGAGGGCTTCACCGCCTTCAGCGACACCATGACCAAGATGCAGGAACTCGGCCGCAGCGGGCAGCAGATCAGTCCTGAAACCGCCGCCGAACTGGTCGCCAACCTGCCCGCGCAGCGCATCGCGCTGTGGATGCTGCTGGTGTTCTGCACCGCCGTGGCGCTGACCCTGGCGATGTTCACCCAGCCGGCACTGGTGGTGTTCGACCGCCAGAGCGGCATGCACGCGCTGCGCCTGAGCCTGCAGGGCTGCATCGAGAACATCGGCGCCACCGCCGTGTTCACCGTGCTCGGCCTGATCGCCGCGTTCTGCGTCTATGTGCTGTTCGTGATCGTGGTCCAGCTCGGCATGCTGCTGGGCGGCCCGCTGGCGGCGGCCTTCATCGCGCAGTTGGTGTTCACCACGGTGCTGATGCCGCTGTATGTCGGCGCGGTCTATGCGGCCTGGAAGCAGATGTTCGTGCATCGCGGCAGCCGCGGCGCACCGCCGGTGCCGCAGTCGCCGCCTGCCAACGACGTCTTCCACGCTTGAGCGGCGCTCAACGGTAGCGCCGGGCCATGCCCGGCGGATGGATGTCACCTCCCCACGAACGCCGGGCATGGCCCGGCGCTACCGGGGATCAGGCCGCAGGCTTCTTGACCACCGAAGACGGCACCAGCCAGCGCGCGGCGTGGATGCCCAGTTCGTAC
>NZ_JFYS01000022.1:0-51184 GCF_000632045.1 Stenotrophomonas sp. RIT309 | reverse complement strand
AGCCGCATGGATGGCGCCATCGAGCCCCCAGGGATGGGTTTACGGCGTGTCCTGCCCACCCACACCGCCCCGCCCAACCATCAACAACCCAGGGCCGCCTTGGCTTCGGCCGTTGCCTTTGCCTGAAAAAAGCGGTGCAGCCGCAGGCTGCAAAACACCCTCAATCCTGATCCTGCGCGCGTGCCGCCTCCGCCTGGGTCTCTTCCTGCGCCGCCATCTCGCGTGCGATCCACGCATCGATCATGCGCCGCTGGCGCTGCGCCTGCCGCCGCTCGCGCGTGTACTCCTGGTCCAGCACCCGGTACAGCGACACCATCACCAGCACCATCAGCAGCGCGAACGGCAACGCCGCAATCGTGATCATGCCCTGCAACGCATCCAGCCCGCCCGCCAGCAGCAATGCCGCCGCAATCAACGCTACCGCGATGCCCCACGCCAGCTTGCGCTTCAGCGGCGGATCCCCGGCTTCGTCGGTGGACATGCTGGCCAGTACCAGCACCGCCGAATCGGCCGAGGTCACGAAGAAGATCATCAACAGCACCAATGCCACCGCCGACAGCATCAGCGACGCCGGCAGGCTGTCGAACAGGGTGAACAGCACCGTCTCATAGCCATTGCCCAGTGCCTGCACAAGGTCGGCGTGGCCGAAGATCTGCGCCCACAATGCCGTTCCCCCGAACACGGCGAACCAGAAGAAGCCAAGCAGGGTCGGTGCCAACACCACGCCGATCACGAACTCGCGCACGCTGCGGCCGCGCGAGATGCGCGCGATGAAGGAACCCACGAACGGGGCCCACGAAATCCACCAGGCCCAGTAGAAGATCGTCCAGTCGGCCACCCACGTGCTGCCGGAGAACGGCGACATGCGCAGGCTCATGGTCACCAGCTGGTTGAGGTAGGAACCCAGCGTGGTGGTGAACGTATCGAAGATGAAGCCAGTCGGCCCCAGCACAAGTACGGTCGCGGCCAGCAATGCAGCCAGTGCCAGGTTGAAGTTGGACAGCCACTTCACGCCGCGCTCCACACCGCTGGCGGTCGAGGCCATGTACAGCACGAAGGCAATGGCGATGATGGTCATCTGCACCGGTACAGTCGCCTGCAGGCCAAATACGCGCTCCACGCCTGCAGCGATCTGGATGGTGCCGAAGCCGAGCGTCGTCGCCACGCCGATCGCCGTGGCGACCACCGCCGCGATGTTGACGACACGGCCGATCCAGCCGCGATGGTGGCGGCCGATGATCGGCTGCAGCATATCGCTGACCAGCCCCCGTCCATTGCGGTTGAACTGGAACCAGGCCATCGCCAGGCCGATCAGTGCATAGATCGCCCACGGATGCAGGCCCCAGTGGAAGAACGCATAGCGCATCGATGCACGCGCGGCATCCATGCTCTGTGGCGCAATGCCTTCCGGTGGCTTGGTGAAGTGTGAGATCGGCTCGGCCGCGCCCCAGAACACCAGGCCGATGCCCATGCCGGCGGCGAACAGCATCGACATCCAGCTGGCGCGCGAAAATTCGGGTTCAGCGTCTTCGCCACCGATGCGCAGGTTGCCGAAGCGGCCGAAGGCCAGGTACATCAGGAACACCAGCGCCAGGAACACCACCAGCAGGTACAGCCAACCGACGCTGCGGATGACATCAGCCAGCGCCGCCTGCACGACGGTATTGAAGGGGCCGGGCGCGAGGCCGGCCAGCAGCACCAGGACAAGCACCAGTGCGATGGAAATGCGAAACACCATGAAGGAGCTTCTCCGATCAAGGGAATGAGGGGAGCGAGCGAAAGCTTGCAGGGAGTAGGCCGGCGACAGTGTGCGCGCACCGGACAGGCACCGCGATGGCGGCAGGGAAAGCGCCACGTGCAACGGTGCGGCGCGCGTGCACGTTACTGAATGCGACGTCACGGTTCTGTTAACGCGGGTGCGGCAGATCTGCGCCCTGCGTGGATGAACGGCCAGGAGGTCGAGTGGTTTCTATGCTCTAATGCCCACCAAGAAGCGGGGGTACCGCGGCCTTGTGGCCACGGTTGAGATAGTCCCTTGGAACCTGATCCGGCTCATACCGGCGTAGGGAAGCTTTGCAATGCAGCCGTACCCGGAACCTGCCCAGGGAGCGCCTTGGTGCCGTCCGTGCGCGGGTGCAGTGCGCCGCCGCTTCGTCCCTGACCTTCCTGGACGATGCCCGATGAACGCACAGCTCTCCGCCCTGCAGCAACAGGCCCAGCAACTCTCCGAATCCGTGACCCGGCCGATACCCGGCTCGCGCAAGATCCACGTGCCTGGCTCGCGCCCGGACCTGCAGGTGCCGATGCGCGAGATCGCGCTGACCCGCACGCCGACCGTGTTCGGCGGCGAAGAGAACGCACCGGTCACCGTCTACGACACCTCCGGCCCGTACACCGATCCGGACGTGCGCATCGACCTGTCTGCGGGCCTGCCGGCACTGCGCCGTGGCTGGGTGGAGGAGCGCAACGACACCGAACAGCTCGACGGCCTCAGCTCCTCGTTCGGCCGCGCGCGCGAGCATGATCCGAAGCTGGACCCGGTGCGTTTTCCCGCGCGCAGCCTGCCACGTCGCGCGCGGGCCGGCGCCAACGTCACCCAGATGCACTATGCGCGCCGCGGCATCATCACCCCGGAAATGGAATTCGTGGCAATCCGCGAAAACCAGCGGCTGGAAGCCATCCGCGATGCCGCACTGCTGCAGCAGCATCCTGGCGAGGCATTCGGTGCGTCGATCCAGCAGATCATCACCCCGGAATTCGTGCGCGAGGAAATCGCCCGCGGCCGTGCGGTGCTGCCCAACAACATCAATCACCCGGAAAGCGAGCCGATGATCATCGGCCGCAACTTCCTGACCAAGATCAACGCCAACATCGGCAACAGCGCGGTGTCCTCGGGCATTGCCGAGGAAGTGGAAAAGCTGGTGTGGGCGATCCGCTGGGGCGGCGACACGGTGATGGACCTGTCCACCGGCAAGCACATCCATGAAACGCGCGAATGGATCATCCGCAATTCGCCGGTGGCGATCGGTACGGTGCCGATCTACCAGGCGCTGGAGAACGTCGACGGCCGCGCCGAAGCGCTGACCTGGGAGATTTTCCGCGACACCCTGATCGAACAGGCAGAGCAGGGCGTGGACTACTTCACCATCCATGCCGGGGTACTGCTGCGCTATGTGCCACTCACCGCCAGGCGGGTTACCGGCATCGTCAGCCGCGGCGGTTCGATCATGGCCAAGTGGTGCCTGGCCCACCACAAGGAAAACTTCCTCTACACCCATTTCGAAGACATCTGCGAAATCATGAAGGCCTACGACGTGACCTTCTCGCTGGGTGACGGCCTGCGTCCTGGCTGCATTGCCGATGCCAACGATGCGGCGCAGTTCGGCGAGCTGGAGACGCTGGGCGAGTTGACGAAGATTGCGTGGAAGCACGACGTGCAGACCATGATCGAAGGCCCCGGCCATGTGCCGATGCAGCTGATCAAGGAGAACATGGACAAGCAGCTGCGCGAGTGCGGCGAGGCGCCGTTCTACACGCTTGGCCCGCTGACCACCGACATCGCACCGGGGTACGACCACATCACCAGCGCGATCGGTGCGGCGATGATCGGTTGGTTCGGCACTGCCATGCTCTGCTACGTCACGCCGAAGGAGCATCTGGGCCTGCCCAACCGGCAGGACGTGCGCGACGGCATCATGGCCTATCGCATCGCCGCCCATGCTGCTGACCTGGCCAAGGGGCATCCGGGTGCGCAGGTGCGTGACAACGCGCTGAGCAAGGCACGCTTCGAATTCCGCTGGGAAGACCAGTTCCACCTCGGCCTGGACCCGGAGAAGGCCAAGGAATTCCACGACGAGACCCTGCCCAAGGACGCGCACAAGCTGGCCCACTTCTGTTCGATGTGCGGCCCGCATTTCTGTTCGATGAAGATCACCCAGGACGTGCGCGAGTACGCCGAGAAGGGCATGCAGGAAAAGTCCGAGCAGTTCCGGGCGGCCGGCGCCGAGGTGTACCAGCAGGGCTGATCGCAGATGGGCAGTGCCGGGTCACGCCCGGCACCGTCCAGTCACCCAACTCACCGACATGCCGCTATCCTCGCCCCATCGTTCCCCGGGGACACGGAACCATGCCCATTGCCGTCACCACCCGCTGGCTGGCCATCGCCCGCCGTCATCCCTCTGCCTGGCTGCTCGGCGCACAGCTGTTGTCGGTGCTGCTGTACCCGGCGTTGGACGAAACCGCTGCCGGGCGCGCGGCAGTAGGCGTATTCGGGATGGCCGTGCTCGGCCTGGCACTGTGGGTGGTGCAGCGCAGCCCGCTGGGGACATGGCTGGCGTTGGTGCTGGCCATCCCGGCGGTGGTGTTTTCCCTTTCGGCGGCCCTGCTCGACCGGCCTGCACTGGGCATCACCGCGCAGCTGCTGGAAAGCCTGCTGTATTTCTACACCGCCGGTGCGCTGATCGCTTACATGCTGCAGGACCACAAAGTGACGCGCGACGAGCTGTTCGCCGCCGGTGCCACGTTCACTCTGCTGGCATGGGCATTCGCTTTTACCTTTGCCGTATGTCAGCAGTGGTATCCGGGCAGTTTCCAGGGAGCCAGTGGCGGCGCGCAGCGCACATGGATGGAGCTGCTTTATCTGAGCTTCAGCTTATTGTCGGGGGTAGGTCTCAGCGACGTCGTGCCACTGCATCCGCAGGCCCGCGCGCTGGTAATGCTGGAGCAGTTTTCCGGCGTCATGTACGTAGCGCTGGTGGTTTCGCGGCTGGTTGGCCTGACCATGCTGAAACGCTTCTGAAAATGAACGCCAGATAAAAATATCGCGCCCAAAAGGGCGCGAATGATGATGCGTATTATGTGAATGCGTCGGCGAGAGAGAGCCTGATGTCGACCACGCGATAGGCGAGGTAACTCGCATAGGCTAATATCCGGAGGCTTCGTTTTTTTTGCGGTATGCGCCGATGCTTTGTGCGGAATCTGGCTTCTTGCTGTGCCAAGGATGGGAAGGGATCGATGGTGAACAGTGTTTGCGGCCTGTTTCAGCCCCATAGCAACGAATGATCAACAGCGAAATCCAGTCGCCTGAATCCGACCGCGTCCGCGTCGGTGAGTGCATCGTTACTTTGTCCTCGCGTGAGGTCGAAGTCGCCGGTGCCCGCCGTACACGCCGTTTGACGCCCAAGTCGCTGGGCGTGCTGCGCGTGTTGATGCGGCAGCCGGGGCGGGTGGTGACCCGTGACGAGCTGTTCGCCGAAGTGTGGCCGGACACGCTGCCGACCAACGATGTGCTGACCCAGGCCGTGACCCAGCTGCGCAAGGCGTTCAGCGTCGACGACGACAACGGCCAGGCGTACATCGAAACCATCGCCAAGACCGGCTACCGCCTGCTTGTGCCGGTGCAACCGCTGGCGGACCACGAGACCGATGCGATCGCCGTTGTAGAGGACTCGACCGCATCACAGCCGCCTGCGCCGGATGCCGTGGCCGCCGTCGGCGTGCCGGCGGTTGAACGCGGAAGCCGCCGCTGGCGCCGTCTGCGCCGTCGCCTGCTGCTGGCACTGGGCGTGGTGATGCTGCTTGCGCTGGTGGTGTTGAGCGTACTGCTGCTGCGCCGCCCGGCGCCGGTGAATTCTCCGGTGGATGCGGCAGTGGAGAACGGCACGCGGGTGATCGGAAGCCCTGAGCGGCCGTATCGATTGATTACCGCGACGGCCGGTTTTGAGACCTATCCCACACTTTCTCCTGATGGATCGCAGGTCGCCTACGAAGGCGCCAACGACGATGGCGCCGGCGGCAACGCCATCAAGGTGCAGACCTCCGGCAATGCCCCCGCGCGCCAGCTGCTATCGCCACCGGCAGGTGCCAGCGACCGCTTCCCGAACTGGTCGCCCGATGGCCGCGAAATCGCCTTCGCCCGCTTTGGTGCCGATGCCAGCTGCCAGGTGCTGATCGCCAGCGCCACCGGCGGCGCCGTGCGCCAGGCCACGCGCTGCGACGGCACCGAGCTGCTCAGTTTCGACTGGACGCCCGATGGTCGTGGCCTGGTCTTCGGCAGCATGGTCGGTCGCTATGCCCATCGCGGCATCCGCGTGCTCGATCTGGCCACCGGCCAATGGCGTGCGCTGGAGTACGCTGTCGACGAGGATGATTTCGACTACGCCCCGCGCTATTCCCCGGATGGCCGATGGCTGGTGTTTGTCCGCAACCCTCAGCTGGGCGACCTGTGGCGGATGCCTGCCAGCGGCGGCACGCCCGAGCAGTTGACCACCGAATCGGCCGAACTGCGTGGTTGGGCCTGGCTGGGCGATGGTCGGCATATCGTGTTCGGTCGCCGCGTGGACAGCGAAGCACGCCTGTACTACCTCGACGTCGAGCGCCGCACGTTGCGCGACGCTGGGCTCGACGATGCGCAGTGGCCGGCAGTGTCCCGCCGCGGCGACATGCTGGCGTTCGTGCATCGGCGCGCGCAGTTCGGGGTGTTCAGGATGCCCGCGCAGGGCGGTGCCGGTGAGCGCCTGTTCGCCTCCAGTGGCCGCGACGGGCAACCGATGGTGGCACCGGATGGGCGGCAACTGGTGTTCAGTTCCGATCGTTCCGGCAGCTTCGCCCTGTGGTGGGCCGACATGCAGCGGCCGGAGTCGCTGCGGCCGATCGAGGGGCTGAAGCCCGAGGCACGGCAGGCGCCCGACTGGTCGGCCGACAGCCGGCATCTGCTGGTGGTGGGCCGCGATGAGCATGGCGAAGCGGTTGTCTACGAGATCGCACCGCGCGATGAACAACTGCATCGCCTTCCGGTTCCCGCCGAGCAGCCATTGCAGGCGTTGTACGGCGCAGACGCGGAGCAGCTGCTGGTGGTCGAACGTGATGCCGACCAGCACACCCGCTTGAGCCTGTTCGACCGCAGCGCGCAGCCATGGCGGCGGTTGGCCAGCCTGGAAGGCGTATCGCAGGCGCGCTTCGACCGCAGTACCGGGCGGGTGCTGTTCACCCGGCTGGCAGCCGGTGGGCTGTGGTCGGTGGACGCAGCGTTGACCCCTGCCAGCGTGCAGCAGGTCAGTGAGGACCGGCCCAGCCGTTGGCGCTACCGGACCTGGACGGTGGCCGGCAACGGCAGCATCGACTACCTCGGCAGCAGTGCCAGCTGCGGCACGACCCTGGTCCGTATCCAGTCCGGACGCGAAGAAGCCGAGCGTTGCCTGGACGCCCAGCGGCTGAGCGCGGGCAATGGACTGAGCGCCAGTGCCGACGGAAACAGCCTGTACCTGGCCCTGGCCATCAGCGATGGTGCCGACATCGGTGTGATGCGATTGCCCGAACAACCGCCCGCACTGTTCCCGGCATTCTCCAAATTATTGATCTTGAACGAGAAAGGGCCTTCGTAATTTCTTCGTGACGATCTCGCCGCGAATTCGTGGCGATCTCGGCAGTCTTTCCTGACGCGCTGTCACCTCATTTGGCAAAACGGAGGCCTGTACTTGGCAAATCCGTGGTGCCCCTATGCGTCAACTCTCGCTGGCTGATCGTGGCCAAACCGTATCCCTGGACAAGGCGATCGACGATGTCGCGCCGACCTGCATGGGGGTTGCCCGCCTCGGCAGCCTGCAGACCGCCGGCACCAGTTTCAGCGTCTGGATGCAGGTGCGCGGCACCTCGTGGGTTGAAGCCAAGGAAGGGCGGTTCCGGCTTCGCCAGGGCGAGTGGATCGCGTTCGAGAAGGAGTCCAGGCCGCTGGTCCAGGCCGGGCGCAACGGCTTGTGCGTGGGCATGAACCTGAACGTGGAAGCGCTGCGCGTGCTGACCGAAATGGCCGACTGCGGCCTGTACGCCGGTCGTGGCCAGATGAACCGCGCTGATGCGCGGGTGGCGCTGCGCCTGTGGCGTGACGCCCTCGCCAGCGGGCAGCCGGCGCAGGCACTGCGTCCGTTGCTGCTGCATCTGGCCGGTCTGCAGCGCAGCCTGGCCGACAACGTACAGCGTTGCCCGGGCCGCTCGCGCAGCCGCAAGCGCCAGGTGTTTGGTCGCATGCAGCGCGCGCGCCTGTATCTGGAAGGCAACAGCCACCGTGTGGTGCGCATCGGCGAACTGGCCGAGCTGACCAACTTCTCCAGCTGGTATCTCTCCAAGACGTTCCAGAGCCTGTACGAGGAAAGCCCGCAGTCGCTTTCGGCACGGTTGCGCCTCGAACGTGCGGCCGATCTGCTGCGCGATACCGACATGATGGTCGGCGAAGTCGCTGCCGCCAGCGGTTTCGACAACTGCTGCAGCTTCGCGCGTGCCTTCCGCGCCCGCTACGGCCAGTCCGCCTCGCGCTTCCGCGAGAATGACGGGCAGCTTCCGCCACACTCCGCAAAGTCTCCGGTTGTGTCGCGCAAATACAGCGCTGCAACGCAATCGTAACGTGCTACGGCGTTTTAACACGCTACTAACACGTACCTTGGAGAGATTGATGAACGTTCGTATTCCCGCAGTGCGGCTCGGCTTGCTGCCGGCCGGCATTGCGCTTGCCTTGGCACCGTCCTTCGCTTCGGCGCAGGACGCAGCTGCCGGCGGCACGACCGACCTGGACCGCATTTCGGTCACCGGTTCGCGCATCCGCCAGGCGAGCATGGAAACCGCGCAGCCGGTGATCGCGCTGCAGCGCGCCGACATTGAAAAGCAGGGCTTCACCAGCGTTGCCGACATCGTGCAGAACCTGTCGGCGACCGGTTCGCCGGCGATCAGCCGCGCCGATGCCCTGAGCTCCGGCGAAGAAGTCGGCGGCCAGTACGTCGACCTGCGCAACCTCGGCCCGGAGCGCACCCTGGTGCTGCTGGACGGCAAGCGCATGGGCACCAGCACCGGCGGCTACACCGACCTGGCCTCGATCCCGACCTCGGTCGTGGAACGCATCGAAGTGCTGACCGACGGTGCATCGGCCATCTATGGTTCCGACGCCATCGCCGGCGTGGTCAACATCATCACCCGCAAGAACTTCGACGGCCTGGAAGCCAGCGTCTACGGTGGCCAGTACGGCCAGGGCGACGGCCAGAAGCAGGTCTACAACTTCGTCTACGGCCAGACCGGTGAGCGCGGTTCGATCACCTTCGGCGCCGAATACAGCAAGGAAGACGAGGTCAAGGCCAAGGATCGTTCCTTCAGCCGCTACCCGAACGGCCGCTTCCACCCGTTCCCGACCGACGACGATGCCAATGGCTGGTCGCCGGCGTCGAACCAGGGCGTGCTGATCGACGACATGGGTACCCCGAAGGACGCCAACGACGATATCTGGTACACCCGTGCCAATACCGGTGCCGGCAACGGCATGGGCGACTTCCGTGAGTTCGGCACCGCCGACTACACCAATGCCAGCCAGGAAATGTGGCTGCAGAACAAGCTGACCCGTCGCTCGGTCTTTGCCAACGGCAACTACGACCTGACCGACAACATCCGCGCCACCGCGAACGTGCTGTACACCAAGCGCACCGCGACCTCGCAGATTGCCGGCTACCCGTACCAGTCCGAGGTCTACGGCACCCCGCTGTCGGCCGACAGCATCTACAACCCGCTGGGCAAGGACGCGAACTTCATCCGTCGCACCTCCGAGTTCCCGCGCCAGACCGAATCCGAGCAGGAAACCTTCCGCTTCTCGGCCGGCCTGGAAGGTTCGTTCGAGTTCGCCGACAAGTTCTGGGACTGGGACGTGGGCTACGTCTACAACCAGAACAAGGGCGTCAAGACCGGCACCGGCAACCTGTTCATCCCGAACGTGCAGAACGCCGTCGGCCCGTCCTTCATGGACGGCGACGTTGCCCGTTGCGGCACCCCGGGCAAGGTGATCGCCGGTTGCACCCCGTGGAACCCGCTCGCACCGTACGGCTCCACCGGCAACGGTTCGCTGGCTGACCCGGCACTGCAGGCCTACCTGTTCCTGCCGAGCCACGACACCTACACCAACACCACCAAGGCTTACAGCGCCAACATCTCCGGTTCGCTGTTCACGCTGCCGGCCGGTGACCTGGCCATCGCTGCCGGTTACGAGCACCGCCAGGAAAGCGGTGAGTACAACCCGGATGCACTGCTGCAGTCGGGCCTGAGCACCGACCTGGCCGGCGCACCGACCAAGGGCAGCTACAAGCTCGACGAGTTCTACGTCGAACTGAACGTGCCGGTGCTGGCCGACATGCCGTTCGCCAAGGAACTGTCGCTCGACATGGCCGGTCGCTATTCGGACTACAACACCTTCGGCGACACCATCAACAGCAAGTTCGGCCTGAAGTGGAAGCCGATCGACGACCTGCTGGTGCGTGCGACCTATTCGACGGGCTTCCGCGCGCCGAATATCGCCAACATGTACGGCGGCACCTCGCAGACCTTCGACGCCTACACCGATCCGTGCGACAGCAGCTTCGGCTCGGCTTCGCGCAATCCGTCGGTTGCCGCGGCCTGCGGCGCACGTGGCGTTCCGGCGAACTTCCGCCAGATCACCTCCGGTGGCGCACAGTCGACCGGCCCGGGCACCCAGTCCTACAGCGCCTTCGAGTCGGGTTCCAACCCGGAACTGCAGCCGGAAACCTCCAAGACCTGGACTGCTGGCCTGGTCTACAGCCCGAACTTCGTGCAGGGTCTGGACGTCAGCCTGGACTGGTGGAAGATCCGCATCAACAACGTGATCGCCGCCGAGTCGGTGACCTCGATCCTCAACCAGTGCTACGTGCTGGGCGTGGCGTCGGCGTGTGACCGCTTCAGCCGCGGTACCGAAGGCCGCACCGTCAACCAGGTGGTCGACGTTACCCGTACCCTGATCAACGGTGGCTACCAGGAAACCGCAGGTTACGACCTGGGCATCAAGTACCGCCTGCCGGAGTTCTCCTTCGGCAAGATCGTGGTTGACTGGAAGACCACCTACGTCGATTACCTCGAGTACAAGCGCGACAACGAAGCCGAGACTCCGGTCGAGCAGCACACCAGCTGGGCAACCGGCGACTGGGGTGCGAACTTCCGCGTCCGCTCGAACCTGAATGTCGATTGGAGCCTGGGCAACCTGGGCGTGAACTGGGCCGTGCGTTACTACTCGAGCATGAAGGAGCCGTGCTCCTACGACACCGAGTGCAACCTGCCTGACTTCACCTCGGCCTACACCCTGGGCCAGCCGACCCGCAAGGTTGGTTCGAACACCTTCCACGATGTGCAGGTGCGTTACACCCTGCCGTGGCAGGCTACGGTCTCGGTCGGTGCCAACAACGTGTTCAACCACGAAGGCCCGGTCATGTACAGCCAGCCGAACTCGAGCTTCTCCTACTACGGTGGCTTCGACATCGGTCGCTACTACTACATGAAGTACACCCAGCGCTTCTGATCCATCGAAGCGTGACAGCAGAAAGAGGAGGGCGGGCCGCAAGGTCCGCCCTTCTTCTTTGTGCCACCAGCACCGCACGCGCGTGAATGGGAACATGGGTGTGCGGATGAGCCTGCGCCGACGTGATTGACTCTGTAGAGGGGCTCAGTGTGCTGCTATCTTCATTGCATCACCCGCCACTTGACGGGCGTAACGTCGTTCACCAGAAAACGGAGATCGAGCACAATGAAGGCAGTGAACAAGGTCAAAACCATGGCTGTGATGGTCGTGTGCGCAGCCACGGCGCTCCCCGTATCGGCCACAGACATCAAGCGTCATACATCCGAGGCTATTCCTGTTGCTTACGCTGTCGAGGTGCCCCCAGGGCGTACGACGGTCTACCTCAGCGGCAAACTGCCGGAACCGACCGGTGTTGGCGCTCCTCTGGACTACGGCGATACCAGAACGCAAACGATCAGCGTGTTGCGGCAGATCCACGAGCAACTGGCAAGCATTGGATTGCGAATGGAAGACCTGGTGAAACTGCAAGTTTATCTCGTTGGCGGTGAGGAAACCGGTGGCAGGATGGATCTGGCGGGGTTCGCTGCGGGCTACTCACAGTTCTTCGGTAGTCCCGCAAAGAGCACAGCTCTGCCGGCCCGTTCTACCTTCCAGGTGGCGGGCTTGGCCCATCCGGCCCAACGGGTGGAGATCGAGGCCATCGCGGTCCGTCCCTGAACAACGACAGCACTCTTTGCAACCTGCCTTCAACATTCCCGTGACGTAAACGTCAGGCCTCGCTCGGCACCAGCCCCATCAGGCTGTTGGCGTGCTCGCGCCATTGCGGCAGCTTGTTCAGCACACCGGCGCGCTGCAGATACTCTTCATCCACCGGGTCACCGTTGACCAGCGCCAGTGCCACGTGCACCGCACCGGTCACCCAGAAGCTGCGTGTATTGGCGCGCTGCGGCTGCAGATGGAACGCCACCGCCTCGATGATCGGCATCGGCAGGCCCCACAGGCCCAGCAGATAGGCGCCGGCTTCGGCATGCCCGGGGCGATCATCATCGGCCGGCTCCGTTTCGCTGCGCTCGTTGCGTACACCCGGCAGCAGCAGGCCGATGTCGGCCAGCAGGGCGGCGGTGGCACCGAGTTCGGCGCTGGAGTCGGGCAGCAGGCGTGCGGCCAATCGCGAGGCCATCAAGGCACGCTGCTGCAGCGAGTTGCGTTCGGCCCCGGACAAGGTAGGCGCGGAGAACACCTCACTGGCCAGCACCAGGTCACGCAGCGTGGCCAGGCCCAGCCGGGTCACGGCGGTGCGCAGGTCGGCGATGGTGCGGCCCTGGCTGAAGAACGCCGAATTGGAAAGCTGCAGCACCTTGGCCGCGATCGCCGGGTCGGCGGCGACCAGCTTGGCGACATCGGCGCTGTCGGCGTCGTCGTCATGTTCCAGTGCCTGGGTCAGGCTCAGGTACAGGTGCGGCGGCGAAGGCAGCTTCTCGATGCGGCCGATGGCATCGCGCAGGCGCGGGCTGTCCAGCACTTCGCGCAGCTCTTCCAGGCTGGTCAATGCTTCCAGCAGTACTTCTGGTGCCAGCGGCAATGGCAGGAAGCGATGGGCGACCCCGATCAGGCGTGCCGGCGGCGGCCGGTTGCCATGCTGTGCATCGACCAGTGCGATGCGGATGGTCTCCGGGCGCAAGGTGCGGATCTGTCCCAGCAACGTGGTCGCGTTGAGATCGGGCAACTGCGGGCAGACGATCACCGCGTCCACGCCCTGGGTGGCGACCGCGGTCATCGCGGCATGGCCATCGGTGGCGGTCAACGGCTGCCAGTCTTCCCCAAGATCGGCAATGAATTCGGTCAGCTCAGCCGGCAGGCTGGCTGTATCCCCAACAAGCAGAATACGCACGACACATTCCCCTGGCTGTCTCGACGGTCGATGTCGATGACGTGTGAAGTGACGCAATTTACCTAATACGGCGGCAAAGGTGATGTGCCGCCGTCATGAAACGTGACCCGCATCGCTCCGACGCCGTGCGCCGGAGCAATGCTGTTCAGTCTCAGGCCTTGCTGTCGAGGTGGCGCTGGTGCGCCTCGATCAGGATCTGCTTGGCCTCGGCCGCGCCGCCCCAACCGTCCAGCTTGACCCACTTGCCCTTCTCCAGGTCCTTGTAGTGCTCGAAGAAGTGGCCGATGCGCTCCAGCCAGTGGCTGGACACCTGCTCGATGTCTTCCACGTGCGCGTAGCCGCCGAACACCTTGGTGACCGGCACAGCCAGGATCTTCTCGTCGCTGCCTGCCTCATCGCTCATCTTCAGCACGCCGACCGGGCGGCAACGCACCACCGAACCCGGGACCAGCGGCAGCGGCAGCACCACCAGCACGTCGGCCGGATCGCCGTCGCCGCACAGGGTGCTCGGCACGTAGCCGTAGTTGCAGGGGTAGCGCATCGGGGTGGACAGGATGCGGTCGACGAAGATCGCGCCGGTTTCCTTGTCCACTTCGTACTTCACCGGCTCGGAATCCTTCGGGATCTCGATGATGACGTTGATTTCTTCCGGCGGGTTCTTGCCGGGCGAGACGAGTTCCAGACCCATGGTGTGCTCCAGGTGGGGGATGTAGACGGATAGCCCTTCATTTTATGCCTTTGCCGGTCGCTGTGCAGGGTGGGGCGCCGACGGGCCGTCGCGGTAGCCGACGACCGGCCAGGCCGGGGTTTCCCGATGGGGCCGGCCGGGCGGCCGGGGCAGGCTGGAACCCTGAACCGAGGAGACCTGCCATGAACTGGAATCGTTGGCGCTGCGGCGTCCTGCTGTTGCTTGCTCCGTTGGCCGCGCTCGCGCGCGGGACGCATGTCGACCTGATCCACTACCCGACCCGGGAGGCCGGGTGGGACAGGGCCTACGCGCTTGAGGGAGCGCTTGCACAGGCATTCGACCGTGTGTGCGCCGATACCTTCTGCGAAGGCGATTACAGCAACTACCGGGTGATGGAGTTCCGTTGTGCGGTGCTGGCCCATCGGGGCACGGTGCAGCGGTGTGTGTGGGTGCTGGCGGCCAGCGAACTGGTGGTGCAGGGTGACACCGGCCAGGTGCAGGTGGACAACGGTCGCTGGACCTGCCCGGTGGAGATGCGGCCCGGGGTGCCGGTTGAAGCCTTCTTTGCCGCGCTGGAGGCGCCGGATGGGCTGATGGCACCGTTGCCCGGGCTCGATTACGGTCTGTTCGACGGGCTTGCCGATTGCCTGCGGGCGCAGGGGAGGGACGCCTGATGCGCACTTTCCCGGCACGATGGCTGCTCTGCGGTCTGATGGTGGTTGGCGCTGCGCAGGCCGCGCCGGCGTTCGTGGACGCCCGTGACTATCCCGATCCAGCGACCGGCCGGGAGCGGTTCCTGGCCGCCGAACGGATGCTGGTGCGCGGGTTCGATGATGTCTGCGGCGACACGTTCTGCGAGGGGCAGTACTACAACCTGTGGGCCATGCGCCTGCGCTGTTCGGTGGAGCGAGCGACAGGTGTGGTCGGCAGTTGTATCTGGACCTTCGCCGGCAGCGATACCTGGGTGCGTAAGGAAGGACGGATCGATGTCGACCTTGGCAGCTATGCATGCGTGCTGCCGCTGGCATCTGGAACCCGGTTGGAGCAGCTCCTGCAGGTCTGGCAGGTGGGTTCCGGGGATGAGGCGATCCACGCGCCCTTGCCCGGTACGACCACGAGCGTCTATGGCGGGCTGACAGACTGTCTTTGACGTCGACGATTGCGAATGCAAACGTGATTTATTCGCATTAACGGAGTAGCATGCGCGCCGCCCTGTCCGTCCCTTGGCTCCGCGCATGTCCTCCAATGCCCTCACCCTGACCGAACTGCTGATCCGCGAACGACCGGCACTGCTGCGACGCGTGCAGCGCATCCTCGGCGGCGACAGCGGGGCCGAAGACGTGATCCAGGCGGTCTGGTTCAAGGCACGTGGGGTAGACAGCAGCCAGGGCATCGACAATCCGCGCGCCTATCTCTATCGATTGGCCATCAACCTCGCCACCGACCACGGCCGCGAATCGACGCGCCGCAACCGCCTGCTGGCCGAGCACTACCTGTGGCAGGAGGACGAGCAGATCTCCACCGAGGAACAGGTGATGGCGCAGGATGAACTGCAGCGTGTGCTTGATGCCGCCGGCCACCTGCCCGAGCCGACGCGCACCATCTTTCATCTCAATCGCCTGCAGGGCCTTACCCAGGCCGACATCGCCCGGCGCCTCGGTGTGTCGGTGACCACGGTGGAGAACCACGTACGCACCGCGCTGCAGCGGCTTGCCTGGGCGCGCAGTGGCCGATGAACGATCCGGCTTGGGGGCGCACACCCGTCATGCGTCTTGATTCGCAGGCCCCCCATGCGCTCTAGTCCTTCCGCCCACCTCTGACCGTGTCCCCTGCCAGCCGATGAGCCCGCCCTCGACACCCCGCAGCACCGCCGATGATGCCGTGGCCGAACAGGCCAGGGACTGGATCGTGTGCCTGGCGTCCGGCGATATCAGCGACGCGCGCATGGACGCGTTCGAGCAGTGGCTGGCCGAGCCCGCGAATCGGCGTTCGTTCGAGCATGAGCGCATGCTGTGGCGCAGTGTGGGCCCGCGCCCGGCCGCCACCGAACGCAGGCAGGCAGCGCGCCGTCCGCGGCGGCTGCGCTGGGCCATGGCCACGGCCGCTGCGCTGGCGGTGCTGGTGGCCTGGCCCGATGCCTGGCTGCGCCTGCAGGCGGATCATCGCAGCGACCACCGGGTGCAGGATGTGCATCTGCCCGATGGCAGCCGCGCCGTGCTCGATGCCGACAGCGCGATCGCCGTGCACTTCGATGACCAGCGCCGTCGCGTTGAACTGCTGCGTGGCCGCGCCTGGTTCGACGTGGCGCCCGATGCGCAGAGGCGATTCAGCGTTGCTGCTGGCAACGGTGTAGTGGAAGACATCTCCACAGCTTTCACGGTCGCCCATGTTGCGGCCGGGGTGGAGACCGAAGTCGGGCAGGGCCGGGTACGCGTGGCCAGTCCTGTCGATGGCGGCTGGACCTATCTGCAGGTGGGGCAACGTGCCAGCTATGGCGAGCACCGAGGCGTGCAGCGTCTGGCTGACGTTGCTGCGGATGGCGTCGGCGCCTGGCGCCAGGGCGAACTGCTGCTGGAGCAGGCCAGTGTGGCCGACGCCGTGCATGCGGTCGGCCGCTATCGCGCAGGGCCGACCTTCGTGCGCGGCGATCTTTCCACGATTCCAGCCGTGAGCGCGGCGCTGCGCGTCGATCATCCGGAGCAGGCACTGGATGCACTGGCGGCCACCGCCGGCCTGCAGGTCGCCCGCCTGCCGCTGGGCGTGGCGATCGTGTACCGGTAGTACCGCGCCAGGCGCGGATGCAGCGGATGCAACGCATCGGTCTTGGGGAAAGCGCGCCGCCACTCGTCTCATCCACGAACGTACCCGCCGCCGCCACGTACGTCGTTGGGTCCGCGCATGCGCGGATGATGCCGCGCCCGCGGCCACGCTTCTCTGACAGGTTCCCCCATGTACGAATTCCGCCGCCCGGGCCGCGCACCGCGCCCGTCCCGTCTGTGCATCGCGTTGCTGGCCGCCGGCCTGGCAACCGCCGCCCCCGCCGTGATGGCGCAGTCCAGCAGCGCTGCTCCGGCAGCGGCACAGCACTTTGATATTCCCGACCAACCGCTGGACGATGCACTGCGCGCCTACATGCGCCAGTCCGGTGTGCAGGTGGTCTATCCGAGCACGCTGGCCAAGGGCGTGATCTCGCAACCGGTCAGTGGCACGCTGTCAGCCGACGAGGCCCTCGCCCGCCTACTGCGCGGCAGCGGCCTGAGCGTGCGCCGGGTAAGCGCCGATGCGGTCACGCTGGAGGTCGCTGCGGCGGGACAGACGGGCGGCGTGATCGTCACCGATACCCTCAGCGTGGCCGGAGACCGCGTGCAGGGCGGTGCGGTCAGCGATGAAGCGCGCCTGCTCGACAGCTACCGCAGCGTGGGGTCGACCACCACCATCGGCCGCGTCGCGCTGGAGCGTTTCCGCGGCACGTCCAACGGCGACATCGTCAAGGGCGTGGCCGGTGTCACTGCGGGCGATCCGCGCGTGGGCAACGGCTTCGACGTCAACATCCGCGGCATCCAGGGCCAGAGCCGGGTGCCGGTCATCATCGACGGTGGCCAGTCCAGCATGGACACCTACCGTGGCTATGCCGGCCAGTCGCAGCGCACCTATCTCGACCCGGACCTGATCTCGCGCCTGACCATCACCAAGGGCCCGAGCCTGCAGGCCAATGCCTCCGGCGGCATCGGTGGCGTGGTCGAAATGGAAACGCTGAATGTCGATGACGTGCTGCGCGAGGGGCGTGATGTCGGCGTGCGCGTGCGCGGGGGGCTGGCCAACGGCAGCGCCAACAACCTGCCCGGCTACGAAGCCGCGCCGCGCAGCGATCGTAGTGCCACCGGCAGCCAGTTCTTCAACGTGGCCGCTGCCGGTCACTGGGACCGCTTCGACCTGGTGGCCGCCTATGCATACCGCGACAACGGCAACTACTTCTCCGGCAAGCACGGCTATGACGACTTTCCGCAGACCCGTCGCACGCTGGCGCCGCTGAATCCGCCACGCACCGAAGTGTTCAACACTTCCTCGCGCTCGAAGTCGACCCTGCTCAAGGGCACCTGGCGCATCGACGACGCGCAGACGCTGGAAGCGGGCTATCGTCGTTACGAAGGTAGTGCGGGCGAGATCATGGCGTCGCAGATCATCCGCGTCGACCGCGACCGCGTGCCGCAGTGGGACCCGGGCCATGTGGACATGGACAGCTACAGCCTGCGCTACCGGTTCAACCCGGACAGCGAGCTGATCGACCTGCGCGTCAACGCGTGGTACACCGACGCCGACAGCGTGATGTACAACAGCCTGACCGGCATCACCCCCTGGTACTTCGATCGCCGCACCGAGTGGTACGACGCACCCAGCTTCAGTGGCAATCCCGGCTACAAGGATGCCTACCGCAACCCGTTGCGGCAGAAGCGCTTCGGCCTGGACGCCAGCAACACCTCGGTGTTGGACGGCAGTGCCGGCCGCTTCACCCTCGATTACGGCCTGTCCTACAGCGACGAGGACATCGCCCCGGGCAGCTCCGGGCCGATCATGCACGACGACCTGGTCAACAACCGCTTCCTGCGCAATGCCGAGCGCAAGGAATACAGTGCGGTGGCATCGCTGAAGTGGGCACCGGACGAACACTGGGAGATGCTGCTGGGTGGGCGCTGGAACCGCGTGGACGTGCATGACCGCAATCGCCTGGCCACGCCGGACGGATACGAAGTGCAGGGTCAATACCGCTACACCGAACTGCTCAACGGCAATCCCAAGCTGCCGTCGTGGCGGGCCAAGCGCATTGCCCTGTTGAACTGGTATCCGGACGCCAACGGCAACTTCACCCAGGAGTCGCTGCTGGCCTCCCCGTACAAGAAGGGCACCGTCGGTGACATCGGTGGCTGGAACTTCCATGACGCTGACGCCGCGGAGGACCTGAAGGTACCGGTGAGCTGGACCTGGTCCCAGCCGATCCGCCGTCGTGACAGCGCGTTCTCGCCGACCGCCAGCGTGGCCTTCCGTTTCAGCGAAGACAGCATGGTCTACCTGAAGTACGCAGAAGGCACCAAGCTGCCGAGCCTGTTCGAAACCACGCTCGGCCTGTTCACCGCGGCCAAGCCGGTGGATGAACTCAAGCCCGAGCGTGCGCACAGCTGGGAACTGGGCGCGAGCACGATCCAGCACGACCTGTTCACTGCCGGTGACCGCCTGGCGCTGAAGCTGGCCTACTTCGATACCCGCATCGATGACCTGATCACCCGCGACTACCGCACCTTGTCGGCCGGACTGATCCGCAACGTCGACCGCTTCAAGGTGTCGGGCATGGAGTTCCAGTCCAGCTATGACAGCGGCAAGGTATTTGCCGATCTGTCGGCGCACTACTACTTCAAGGCCAAGACCTGCGCACCGGACATCGCGGCCGAACGCCGCGCCTACGGTGTCCAGCGCAGGATCGAGGAACTGGTCGGCACGCCGGACTGCGTGGATGGTGGTTTCGAAGGCTCCTACAGCAACACCCAGAACCCGCCGCGCTACATGATCAACCTGACCCTGGGCTCGCGCCTGTTCGACGAGCGGCTGACCTTCGGCACCCGCGTGGTCCACAACGCCGGCCCGATCAGCAAGCTGGACAAGGAATGGAACGTCGGCCTGTCGGCGATCCAGCAGCTGTACCGGCCGACCACGCTGGTGGATCTGTTTGCGAGCTGGAGCTTCAACGACCAGCTGTCGGTGGAAGCGAACGTGGACAACGTGACCGACCGCTACTACCTGGATCCGCTGGCGCTGGGCGTGATGCCCGCACCTGGGCGGACTGCGCGACTGGCCTTTACCTGGCGGTATTGATCAACCCTCCACGCTTGCACCGGTGGAGGGGGCGGATCCCTTTCCCGCGGAAAGGGACCTGGCCCCATCGGGTCCGGTCATCCACGCATGGCGTGGATCTACTGGGGGGGGCGCCGGGCCATGCCCGGCGCTGCCGCCTGGCGCTTACAGCCCGGTCGCGGCCTTCACCGCCGCTTCGTGCAGCGCTTCATTCAGTTCGTCCACCACGGTGGTCCATGCCGCATCGGCCTGCAGCGATTCGGCCAGGAACTGGCGTTGGGCTTCGTTCCAGTACGGGGCATCGGCCACTTCCACGCCGGCGGCCAGCTGATGGTCGGCGATGAACCGGGCAATGCCCTCGGCACTGGCATCCAGGCCCAGCTGCAGGAACAGGTTGGTCATGCGCGGTTCGGTGGTGATCATCGGTGGTGCCCTGGCAATGGAAAGGAACCTGCATTATCGACGCAAGCAGGGTTGGGGGAACCCTCGCCAGGATCGTCTACAGGGGGACGCTTTCCCTGGCACTCCCGATGACCGTTCAGACATCCCTCGAAGACAGCCGCAGCGTGCGGCTGAAGGCCGCCACCCGTGACAGCCATGGCGCCCTCGACAAGCGCATCATGGCCGGCGACATCTTCGCCGACCGCCGCAATTTCGCTCGCTTCCTGCGCGTGCAGTACCGCTTCCACCGCAGCATCGACGCGTTGTACGCAAGCCCTGCGCTGGACGCATTGCTGCCGGACCTGGCGGAGCGTCGCCGCCTGCAGCAGGTGCGCTGCGACCTGCAGGACCTGGAGCAGGCGCTGCCGGGCGAGGACATCGCGGCCCTCCGCGACGACCTGCCGCTGCCGACCGCGTTGGGCTGGTTGTATGTTGCCGAAGGTTCCAACCTGGGCGGCACCGTGCTCTACAAGATGGCCGCTGCACTCGGCCTGGATCGGAACTTTGGTGCTCGTCACCTGGCGGCACATCCCGATGGGGCCGCGCGGCATTGGCGCGAATTCACTGCTGCTCTCGATGCAGTGGTGCTGTCGCCGGCACAGGAACAGGAAGTGATCGATGCCGCCGATGCCGCGTTCCGCAGCGTGCACGGCCATGTCGAAGTGGAGTTCTCCTGATGTCCCTGCACCGCCCGCTGGCGCGCGATTGATGCGCTGGCTCTGGTTCGTGCTCGGCTGGTTGATGGTCGCGCTGGGGGTGATCGGCGCACTGCTGCCGGTCATGCCGACCACCATTTTCCTGATCCTGGCGGTGGGCTGCTTCGCACGCAGTTCGCCCAGGTTCGAACAGCGGCTGCTTTCCCATCCGCGCTACGGTCCGTCGCTGCGCCTGTGGCGTGAGCAGGGCGCGGTATCGCGCAAAGGCAAGGCGTTTGCCAGCGCCGGCATGGCGGTGGGATTCGCGATGTTCTGCTGGGGCGCACACCCGTCCTGGCGTCTGCTGCTGGGCGTGGGACTGTTCTTTGCGGTCAGTGCCGGTTATGTCCTGAGTCGACCGGCGCCCCGTTTCGATCCAGCGCCGCTGGTGGGCGTGGACGACGCCACCGATCCGCGCGCTGCCCGCCGTCGCACTACTTCTACCGATTCCAATGGAACCTCCGACGATGCTGCCTGCTGATCTGGCTCCCATGGCCGCCCCCGCACTGACCCCCTGGGGCATGTACCTGGCCGCCGATGTGGTGGTGAAGGGCGTGATGATCGCCTTGGCCGTGGCCTCGCTGGCCACCTGGACCGTGCTGCTGGCCAAGGGCTGGGAACTGGCCCGGCAGGCACGCGCGTTGCGCCTGGCGCGAAGCGTGCTGCTGTCGGCACCCAGCCTGCCGGTCGCAGGCGGCGAGCCCGCACTGCAGCAGAACATCGCCGCAGCCATGCTGGATGCCGCGCGCACCGAACTGCATCTGTCGCAGGAACTTGATCACCGCGAGGGGATCAAGGAGCGGGTGGCATCACGACTGGAGCGCCTGGAACTGGAGACCGCACGCAACCAGCGTCGTGGCATCGGCGTGCTTGCCAGCATTGGCGCGGTGGCGCCGTTCGTAGGCCTGTTCGGCACCGTGTGGGGCATCATGAACAGCTTCATCGGCATCGCCCACAGCAATACCACCAACCTTGCCGTGGTGGCGCCAGGTATTGCCGAGGCGCTGCTGGCTACAGCGCTCGGTCTGGTCGCGGCGATCCCGGCGGTACTGGTCTACAACCACTTCACTCGGGTGCTGGCAGGCCTGCGCGGCCTGCTGGGCGATCTTTCCGCGGCTGTGCAGCAGCTGGTGTCGCGTGATCTGGATCGGGCTGCACGCCGGGCGCCGACAGGCACGCTGCGTGCAGTGAACTGAGGCACGCCATGGCGATCAGGACCGCATCCACACGCGATGACACCCCGGAAGAAGCTCACGAGATCAATGTCACGCCCTTCATCGACGTGATGCTGGTGCTGCTGATCATCTTCATGGTGGCCGCGCCGCTGGCCACGGTGTCGGTGCCGGTGCAGCTTCCTGCCAGCAGTGCGCAGGCGGCGCCGGCAGAAAATGCGCCGGTGTATGTGACCGTGCAGGCCGATCTGTCGCTGCGGGTGGGCGAGGCGCCGGTGGCACGCGATGGCCTCGCCTCTGCGCTGCGCTCGGCAACGCATGGCGATACGTCGCAGCGCCTCTATCTGCGTGCCGATCAGCGGGTCTCCTATGGAGACCTGATGGCGACGCTGGATGCGTTGCGCAGTGCCGGTTACCTGAAGGTCGCCCTGGTCGGGTTGGAGCAGGGCGCACGATGAGCGGGCTGCAGCGCTGGGCAACCAGCCTGGCAATCGTGCTGCTGGCCCATGCGGTGCTGATCGCTACGGCGTGGTGGTGGGCATCGCGTACGCCGCCGGTCGTGGCAGCGGCACCTCCTGCCGCCTTGATGCTGGAACTGGCTCCCGCCGCACAGGCCCCACCGGTACCGCCGCGCGCGCTGCCGGCCGGACCGCTGCAGCAGGAGCAGCAGCGGCGCGTGACCGTGCCCAGGCAACAAGAACAGATCAAGGCGCCGGTGCTGCCCCAAGGCGAACTGGCGGCCCCGGCCGAGCCACCTGCAGAACCGGCAGAGGAAGCGGCGGACAGCAACATCGATCGCACGCTGGCGCCGCCGGACGTTCCTGCCCAGGCCGCAGCGAGCTACGCCGCACCGCGTACCACGGCCGGCGAACGCAGCAGTGCCAACGCCACCTGGCAGGGGGTGCTGCTGGGACACCTGCAACAGCATCGGCGCTATCCACGCCAGTCCGAACGGTTGCGCCAGCAGGGCGTGGCCTATGTGCGCTTTGCCGTTGCCCGCGACGGCCGTGTATCGGCGCCGCGCATCGAGCGCAGCAGCGGCTTCGCACTGCTTGACCAGGAGACGCTGGACACGGTGCAGCGCGCCAGCCCGGTGCCGGCGCCGCCGGCCGATGTGGCCGGCGACCCGGTGGAGGTGATGGTGCCCGTCGCGTTCTTCCTGCGCGGGCGGTAATCGTCGGCGGGGTCGGATCCCTTCCCACAGGAAAGGGCTCTGACCCCATCGGAGGCGACCCCATCGGAGCCGCCATCCACGCATGGCGTGGATCTACAGCAACGGCACCAGCAGCAGCGCCACGATGTTGATGATCTTGATCAGCGGGTTGATCGCCGGGCCGGCGGTGTCCTTGTACGGGTCACCGACCGTGTCGCCGGTCACCGCTGCCTTGTGCGCTTCGCTGCCCTTGCCGCCGAAGTGGCCATCCTCGATGTACTTCTTGGCGTTGTCCCAGGCACCGCCGCCGGTTGTCATCGAAATGGCCACGAACAGCCCGGTGACGATCGTGCCGATCAGCAGCCCACCCAGCGCGCGTGGCCCCAGCAGCAGGCCGACCACCACCGGCACGGCCACCGGCAGCAGCGACGGTACGATCATTTCGCGGATCGCCGAGCGGGTCAGCATGTCCACCGCCTTGTCGTACTGCGGCTTGGCGGTGCCCTGCATGATGCCGGGAATCTCGCGGAACTGCCGCCGCACTTCCTCCACGACCGCGCCGGCCGCGCGACCGACGGCTTCCATCGCCATCGCACCGAACAGGTACGGAATCAGGCCACCGATCAGCAGGCCGATGATCACCGTGTGGTCGCTGAGGTCGAAGCGGAACTCCTGGCCGGGATTGGCCGCCTGCAGGTTGTGCGTGTAGTCGGCGAACAAGACCAGCGCGGCCAGTGCTGCCGAACCGATGGCATAGCCCTTGGTGACCGCCTTGGTGGTGTTGCCCACCGCATCCAGCGGATCGGTGATGTCGCGGATCTCCGAAGGCAGCTCTGCCATCTCGGCGATGCCACCAGCGTTGTCGGTGATCGGCCCGTAGGCATCGAGTGCGACGATCATGCCCGCCATCGACAGCATTGCGGTGGCGGCGATGGCGATGCCGTACAAGCCGGCCAGCGCGTGCGCGCCCCAGATCGCCGCGCAGACGGCAATCACCGGCAGCGCGGTGGACTTCATCGAGATGCCGAGGCCGGCGATGATGTTGGTGCCATGGCCGGTGGTCGAGGCCTGTGCCACATGTTGCACCGGCTTGTACTGGGTACCGGTGTAGTACTCGGTGATCCACACGATCAGGCCGGTCAATACCAGGCCGATCAGCGCACAGCCATACAGCGCCATCGGCCCGTACACGTTGTCCGCCATCAGTCCTGTGGTGATCGGATAGAACGCGATCGCTGCCAGCACACCGGAGACAATCACGCCCTTGTACAGCGCGCCCATGATCGAGCCACCGGGCTTCACCTTCACAAACAGCGCGCCGATGATCGAAGCGATGATCGAAACACCGCCCAGCACCAGCGGATACAGCACCGCATTGGCGCCGGCCTCGGCCAGCATCAGGCTGCCCAGCAGCATGGTGGCGATCACGGTGACCGCATAGGTTTCAAACAGGTCGGCGGCCATGCCGGCGCAGTCGCCCACGTTGTCGCCGACGTTGTCGGCGATCACCGCCGGGTTGCGCGGGTCGTCCTCGGGAATGCCTGCTTCGACCTTGCCGACCAGATCGGCGCCGACATCGGCACCCTTGGTGAAGATGCCGCCGCCCAGGCGCGCGAAGATCGAGATCAGCGATGAGCCGAAGGCCAGGCCGACCAGTGCATGCAGTGCCTGTTCCATCGGCAGGCCCAGCCGCAGCAGCAACGCGTAGTAGCCGGCCACGCCGAGCAGGCCCAGGCCGACCACCAGCATGCCGGTGATCGCACCGCCGCGGAAGGCCACGTCCATTGCCGCGCTGATGCCGTGGCGCGCCGCCTCTGCGGTGCGTACGTTGGCGCGCACCGACACGTTCATGCCGATGTAGCCCGCTGCACCGGACAGCACCGCACCGACCGCGAAGCCGATCGCGGTGTACCAGCTCAGGAAGATGCCGACCAGCACGAACAGCACCACGCCGGCGATGCCGATGGTCAGGTACTGGCGGTTGAGGTAGGCGCGCGCGCCTTCCTGGATGGCCGTGGCGATGGCGACCATGCGTTCATTGCCGGTGGGTTGGCGCAGGATCCAGCGCGCCGAGACGATTCCGTACAGGATCGCGAGAATGGCGCAGCCCAGCGCCAATGACAGCCCGTGACGTTCCAGCATTAGACCCCTCCGCAGAATGGATGGACAAGCATCCAGTGGCGATGAACGGCACCACGAGGGGGACGACGGGCTGCAGCCTGGAACCAACCCGTACCGACCTTGGTGGTCGTCCGACGTATGGCGGTGTTCAGCATTCCCTGGTGTCCGCAGTATGCGTGCACCCGCGCCCGGATGGTAGCGCCGGGCCGCGCCCGGCGAGCGCAGCGGTTGCTGCAACGACGCGATATCCATCGTCCCCATCGCCACCTTTGCACCCCGTTAAGCCAACCTCTGCAAGCCTGCTCGCAGTCCCGTCGGAGAATCCCCATGCGCCTGTCCCTGTTGATGCTTGCCGTTCTGGCCCCGGCCCTGCCTGCCTTCGCGGCGGAAGCACCGGAACTGCAGCGCGCGGTGGGTGCACCACAAGCGGTCGGCGCGGTGCACACGCTGCGGCAGATTCCCGAAGCCTGTGCCCGCCTGGAAGGCGCGTTTACCGGCCAGGCGGCGGAGCCCTATCGTTTCTCGGCGGTGCGCACCAGCGAGCAGTGCCAGCCGCGTGCCCGCTTTGTCGACTACAGCAAGGCGCAACCGAGTGCGGACAAGGGCTGGAAACTCAATGATGTGATCCGTGTTCCGAATGCCACCTGTCCGGCGCAGCAGGCGGTGGTGCGCGTGTGGCGTCTGCCGGTGAACAACGCCCAGGCGCTGGATGGGCAGGGGCAGTCGCGCATCTATCTGGAAGAAGCCAAGAAGCAGGCCGCCGCCGGCAAGATCCCGCAGGTGACGATGTTCGCCGCGCAGCTGCAGATGGAAGGCAAAGCCTGCAATTGAGGCCGAGCATCCACGCATGGCGTGGATCTACTGGGAGGGAGGCCTGGGCAAGGCCTGCAATTGAGGTCGAGCATCCACGCATGGCGTGGATCTACTGGGAGGGAGACCTGGGCAAGGCCTGCAATTGAGGCCGAGCATCCACGCATGGCGTGGATCTACTGGGAGGGAGGCCTGGGCAAGGCCTGCAATTGAGGCCGAGCATCCACGCATGGCGTGGATCTACTGGGAGGGAGATCCGGGTAGTGCCGGCCGCTGGCCGGCAACCCCGCGATCAATCCGCAAGCCTCGCTCCACGCGCCACCAGCAGCTCGCGCAGTGCCGACCGGTGGCAATGCGCCTCGTCCTCGCAATAGCAGCCCACCGCGATATCGCTGTGCTGCGACAGCGCTGCGAGCAGGTCCAGCGCATGCGCTGCATCGGGCGCCTTCATTTCGGCCTTGTAGTGACGGAAGAACGCCGTCCAGTCGGCGGCGCTCTTCGCCTCATGCGCCTGTTTCACCAGCTCCGCGCTGGGGGACAGCGTCGGGAACCACACGTCGTACCAGTCCTGCCGGGCAAATTCGCTGCGCGGCACACCACGCGGCGGGCGCCGCACGGTGCCGATGCGCAGGCCTTCACCGGGCGCACGCGGAGAGCCAAGTCGAACAACGCGCAACGCCATGGCATTCCTCGCAAAAAGGGGACGGAGGGGGTCAGCCTTCGAACGCAGGCAGCTTCTGCTTCACCGCCACGTTCTTCAGCGTCACGTACTTGGGCAGGCCATCGCTACCGTAGGGCAACGGTGCTTCGCCCTTGATCAACGGCTGCAGGTAGGCGCGCGCCTTGGCCGTGATGCCGAATCCATCGCGACGGATGAAGCTGGCCGGCATCTTCTTCTCGTGGTTGGCAATCTTCGACAGCGGTGCGGCTTCGATCTTCCAGCGATACGGTGCATCGCTGCTGCGCACGATCACCGGCATCACCCCGTTCTGGCCCTTCAGCGCCAGCTGCACCGCGGCCTTGCCGACCGCCTGGGCCTGTTCCCAGTCGGTTTTGCTGGCCAGGTGGCGGGCTGAGCGCTGCAGGTAGTCGGGCAGGGCCCAGTGCACCTTCAGCCCCAACTGGTCCTTGACCCGCCCGGCCAGATGCGCGGCCACGCCGCCCAGCTGCGAATGGCCGAAGGAGTCCTTGCCGCCGCCGGCGTCGGCGACGAAGCGGCCATCGGCGGTGGCGATGCCTTCCGACGCCACCACCACGCAGTAGCCCACGCGCGCGACCACGGCCTTGACCTTGGCCAGGAACGCGGCCTCGTCATAGGCGCGCTCGGGCAGCAGGATGATGTGCGGGGCGTCGTCCTCGCCGGTGCCGGCCAGGCCGGCGGCCGCGGCCAGCCAGCCGGCGTGGCGGCCCATCGCCTCGTAGATGAAGACGCGGGTGGAGGTCTCGGCCATCGCGGCCACGTCCAACGCCGCTTCGCGCACGGACACGGCCGTGTACTTGGCCGCCGAGCCGAAGCCGGGGCAGGTGTCGGTCACCGCCAGATCGTTGTCGATGGTCTTGGGCACGCCGATGCAGGTCAGGTCGTAGCCGGAGCTTTTTGCCAGCTGCGACACCTTCAGTGCGGTGTCGGCCGAGTCGTTGCCGCCGTTGTAGAGGAACCAGCGCACGTCATGGGCGCGCAGGACCTCCAGCAGGCGGTCGTAACGGGCACGGTCGGCCTCCAGCGATTTCAGCTTGACCCGGCACGAGCCGAACGCGCCGCCGGGGGTGTGGGCCAGGGCGCGGATGGCCGCAGCACTCTCCTTGCTGGTGTCGATCAGCTCCTCGCGCAGGGCGCCTAGGATGCCGTTGCGCGCAGCCAGGACCTTGATTCCCTTGGCGCGGGCCTGTTCGATCACCGCCGCGGCAGTGGCGTTGATGACGGCGGTGACGCCGCCGGACTGGGCGTAAAGGAGGGTGCCATTGCGCATGCTTCTACCTGTTCGGGGGAGGGGACATTGCAGGGACATTACCCGGATGCGCTAAAGTGGCGCTATTGCGGTGCAGCGATACCGGACCGTCCGGGGCGCGAACCTTCTTTATTTTCAACACGTTGGAGTCAGGTCAATGCGATTGGTTCTGTTGGGACCGCCCGGTTCGGGCAAGGGGACACAGGCGACGCGCCTGAAGGAAAAGCTCGAGATCGCCCACATTTCCACCGGCGACATGCTGCGCGCTGAAATTGCCGCCGGCTCGGAGCTGGGCAAGCAGGCCAAGTCGGTGATGGATGCCGGCAACCTGGTGTCCGATGAGATCCTGCTGGGCATGCTGAAGTCGCGCCTGGCCCAGGCCGATGTCGCCAAGGGCTTCATTCTTGACGGCTATCCGCGCAATGTGGCCCAGGCCAACGCGCTGGACGGCATGCTGGCCGAGATCGGCCAGCCGCTGGATGCCGTGGTGCAGCTGGACGTGGCCACCGAACTGCTGGTCGAGCGCATCGCCGGCCGTGCGCAGGAGCAGGGCCGCGCCGACGACAATCCGGAATCGGTGCGCAAGCGCCTGCAGGTCTACACCGAGCAGACTGCTCCGGTGGTGGACTTCTACGCCGGCCGGGGCACCCTGGCCCGCGTCGATGGCGTCGGCGAACTGGACGAGATCGAAGCCCGCATCCTGGCGGCGATCAAGCGCTGACCCTCGTGGCCGGTTTATGCCGGCCACCGCAGGCGCAAAAAAACAGGCCTGATCCGCGAGGATCAGGCCTGTTTCGTTTCATAGGTGCCAGCAAAGGGCTTGCTCAGGGCCCCCACAGCATGAGCTCCCTTGGGGATGGCCTCTTGGGGAGTAGGACCGGTTCGGGTACTGCGGCTGGCATCCTGAATTGTGTCCGGGTTCACAGAACATCGCTATCAGGAATTCCCTGACATGTGGCTGGAGTTTTCTCACAGCAGCTGTAGGGGTTCTCTTACCCCGGTGCTGACAATGGCCCTATACAGCCGTGATCGGTCACAATCCCCGGTCATGAGCAGCGTACATATCCTTGCAATCGCCGGCACCTTCATGGGTGGCGTGGCCGCCCTGGCGCGGGAACTGGGCCATACGGTCAGTGGCAGCGACCAGGCCATCTATCCGCCGATGTCGACCCAGCTCGAGCAGCTGGGCATCACCCTGGACCAGGGCTACCGCGCCGACAGCGTGCCGGAGGGCACAGGGCAGGTGGTGATCGGCAACGCGCTGTCGCGCGGCAATCCCGCCGTCGAAGCGGTCCTGGACGCCGGCCAGCGTTACATTTCCGGCGCCCAGTGGCTGTCCGAGCAGGTCCTGCCGGGCCGTGACACCCTGGCCGTGGCCGGTACCCATGGAAAAACCACCACCACCACCATCCTGACCTGGCTGCTGGAGAATGCCGGTCGCTCCCCCGGCTTCCTGATCGGCGGCGTGGCCGAGGACTTCGGCGTGTCCGCCCGCTTGGGCCAGGGCCGCGAGTTCGTTGTCGAAGCCGACGAGTACGACACCGCGTTCTTCGACAAGCGCAGCAAGTTCGTGCACTACCGGCCGCTGGTGGCGATCCTCAACAACCTTGAGTACGACCACGCCGACATCTTCCCCGACGTGGCGGCGATCCAGCGCCAGTTCCACCACCTGGTGCGTACCGTGCCGGCGCGCGGCCGCCTGATCGTCAATGGCGAAGACGCGCACCTGGCCGAAGTGCTGGCGATGGGCTGCTGGACCCCGGTCGAACGCTTCGGCTTCGACCCCGCGCTGGAATGGCATGCCGAGCTGTTGGCCGCCGATGGCAGCGCGTTCCGCGTCCATCATCGCGGGCAGGCGCTGGGTGATGTGCACTGGTCGCTGCTGGGCCGGCACAATGTGCTCAATGGCCTGGCTGCGCTGGCCGCTGCGCACGCCGTGGGTGTCGCGCCGGCCGAGGTGATCCCGGCGTTGGCGCGCTTCCGCAGCGTCAAGCGGCGCATGGAAGTGATCGGCAACCACGATGGCATTACCGTCTACGACGACTTCGCCCATCACCCGACCGCGATTGCGACGACCCTCGAAGGGCTGCGTGCCAGGGTCGGTGATGCCCGCATCGTGGTGGCGATGGAGCCGCGCAGCAATTCGATGCGGTTGGGCGCTCACGCACAAGCACTGGCACCGTCCTTGGCACTCGCCGATGAGGTGGTGTTCCTGCACCGCCCGGAGCTGGCCTGGGATGCGGCAGCGGTGATCGCGGCGGTGCGCGGACAGGCGCATGCTGTGGCCGACACCGATGCGCTGTTGGCGCAGCTGCAGGCCGACGTGCGCAGCGGCGACCATGTGGTGTTCATGTCCAACGGCGGCTTCGACGGCGCGCCGCGCCGCTTCCTTGCAGGGCTGCAGGCACGATGAGCAGTGAGGGTTCGCTGCCGCTGTTCCCGCTGCATACGACGCTGCTGCCGGGCGCGGCCATCGGCCTGCGGGTCTTCGAGCCACGCTACCTGGATCTGGTGCGCGAAACCGGCCGCAGCGGCGAAGGTTTCGGTGTCTGCCTGATCCTGGAAGGAAACGAAGTGGGAGCGCCGGCAACGCCGGCCGCCTTCGGCGTGCAGGTGAAGATCGAGGATTTCGATGTCGGTGCCGATGGCGTGCTGCAGCTGCGATTGCGCGGCACCCGTCGTTTCCACGTCGAGCGCACGCGCGTGCGCGACAACGGGCTGGTGGTTGCCGATGTGCGCTGGTGCGATGAGGATCCCGATGACGAACTGCGTCCGCAGCATGCGCTGCTGGCGACGGTACTGGACCACATCATCGAGCAGGCGGGCACGGCGTTCGCACCGGCCTCGCCGGCCTTGATGGACCAGGCCAGCTGGGTCAGCTGGCGGCTGGCCGAGCTGCTGCCGCTGAGCGAACAGCAGCGCCTGCAACTGCTGCAGCTGGACGACCCGCACCAGCGCCTGCAGCAGCTGCTGGGCTGGATGCCGTAAAAACCGGCCGTCGTGCTCGCCGGGCATGACCCGGCGTCGTCGGTAGATGCCAACCGTGGTTGGCAGCCTTTCCCGAAAGCGCCAACCAAGGTTGGCGACTACCAGAGCGGAGCAGTCGCGCCGGGCCATGCCCGGCGGCTTCGTTACGGCGTGGCGGTCTTCAACCGCAGTACCGGCAGCCCGGTCTCCGGCTGCACATCCTCGCGCTGCGGCAACGACTGCACCGCTTCCTTGACCGCATTCAACGCCGGGTCGATGCCTCGCACCGGGTGCCACATGCCGATCCACTGGAAGTGGCGCTCGTAGCGCAGGGTCTGTGCGCTGCCCAGCCACAACGGGGTGTCGCCCGGCTGCAGCTGCGCCGGCGCCTGCCACAAGCGCAGTACGTAACGCTCGTCGGCCTGCGCGCCCTGGCGCACCATCAGCAGCGCTTCAACGCGCGTATCCAGTGTCGCCGGCAGTACCGGCAGTTCATTGGCGCCGGTGTTCTTGTCCAGCATCAGCAGCGCTTCCTGCCAGCCGGCCTGGGCCTGTACCTGCCAGCCGCGCGCTTCCAGCTGCGCCTGCAGCGGCGGCAACGGACCGGCCACCTGCACGTCCAGTGGCCAGCGCTGGTCATCGTCGAATTCGTTGCGACGCGCCGGCAGCTTCGCCCAGTCGTGCTGCCACCAGGCCTGCGCGTCCATCGCCAGCGGCGCCGGCAGGGTCGGCTCGAAGCGTTCCAGCTTGATGGCGATGTTGCGCGGCGCGTACCACATCGCCGCCACCACGAAGACGCCGTAGAACAGCCATGCCACCGGCTTTACCCAGAACGAGCGGTTGAAGCGGCGGCGGTAGGCGATGCCCAGCACCAGCAGCCAGAAGGTGCCGAACAGCATGCCGCCGATGACATCGCTCAGCCAGTGCGCGCCCAGGTACAGGCGCGCAAAGCCGATCAGGCTGACCACGATGCCCGACACCAGGTAGGGCCAGACGCGGGTGCGGCCGGGCATTTCGCGGGCGATCAGCACCGCGAAGAAGCCGAAGGTGATGGTGGCCATGGTCACCGACACCGACGGGAAGCCGAAGCCGCTGCTGGCATCGATCGGGCGCACCACATCGACGGTGGTACCGAGCAGTTTGGTCAGGGCCAGGCCGAAGGCCAATGCGGCCAGCCAATGGGCGGCCGCCATCCAGCGCCGGCGCCAGATCAGATAGCCCAGCGCGGCAGCGGTTGCCGGCAGCAGCACCTGCCATGCGCCAAGCGAGGCCAACGCGGCCATCGGGTAGTCGGCCAGCGGATTGCGCAGGGCCAGCATCGCCTGGTGCACCAGCAGGTCCACCGCCAACGGCTCGCCATGGGCGACCACCACCGTCAGCAGCGCGAACCAGCCCCAGCCCAGCAACAGCAGCATCAGCGCCAGCATCGCCAGCGGCACCGATTCGCGGCGCTTCGGGTCGAGCACGCCCACCGTGTAGCGGCCCAGCGTCGGGTGCCGGTTGGACCAGTCGAGCAGCCGCGCCAGCCAGCTGTCCATGCGCGCGGCCGACCAGCGATAGCCGTACAGCACGATGGCCCAGACCAGGCTGAGGATCACTGCCAACAAGCCCACCACCACCACCAGCCGGCCGGCAACGGCAGCGACGGCATCATAGGCTTCGCCAAGAATCCAGCCCGGTGCCAGGAACAGCACAGCCCAGGAAATACTGGCGATGCCACTGGCCTGCACGTAACGGCTGGCGGGCATTTTCATCATGCCGGCAATGGCGGGCACGAACGGCCGGATGGCACCGACATAGCGGGCGATCAGGATGCTCTTGAACGCATTGCGGCGGAACAGATTCTCGCCCCGGTCAAGCAGCTGCGGGTAGCGGCTGAACGGCCAGACGCCACGCAGGCGGTCGCCCCAGCGCCGGCCTATCCAGTAGCTGATGCCATCACCGGCGAACGCACCCAGCGCCGCGGCGGCAACCGCATACGGCCCGGAGATCTGGCCCAGGCCGATGAACACGCCAACGGCGAACAGCAACGGCAGCGCCGGCACGATGGCGCCAAGAATGATGACCGCATCGCAGAAGGCGATCAGAAAGATGACCGCACCCGCCAACACGGGATGAGCGGCAATCCACGCGAGGGTGGCGTCGATCCATGAAGAGTCCATTGTCCGATTATAGGGGCGTGAAGGTGACTGGTTCCCAGCCGCTTGGTGACCGATTGCAACCGGCGCCATCGCCTAGAATGTCGCCATGCCTGTATCCAATGACGCGCCAACGCATGCACTGAAGGCCGACAGTTTCGGCCGGATCCTCCTCGTGCAGGGGCCTGAAGGCCCCTTCGTGCGCCGCGATCTGGGGGCCACGCCGCTGTGGCTGCGGTTGCCAGCGTGGTGGTTGGCGCGACGCGAAGCGCGTGCATTGCGCCACATCCATGGCATGGCCGACGTGCCGCAACTGCTGGACTGGGATGGCCGCCACCTCGACCGCAGCTTCATGGCCGGCGATGCGATGTACCAGCGCCCGCCGCGCGGTGATGTGGCCTGGTTCCGCGCCGCACGCCGCCTGCTGCAGCAGCTGCATCGGCGCGGTGTGGCCCACAACGACCTGGCCAAGGAAGCCAACTGGCTGGTGACCGAGGACGGTCGACCGGCCCTGATCGACTTCCAGCTGGCAGTGATAGGCGACCCGCGCTCGCGCTGGATGCGACTGTTGGCGCGCGAGGACCTGCGCCACCTGCTCAAGCACAAGCGCATGTACTGCCGGGAGTCGCTGACGCCGGTGGAGAAGCGCGTGCTCAAGCGCACCTCGTGGGTACGCGATCTCTGGTTCGCCACCGGCAAGCCGGTCTACCGCTTCGTCACCCGCCGCATCCTGCATTGGGAAGACAACGAAGGGCAGGGCCCCAAGCCGTGAGCGCCCAGCTGAGCGAAGGCAGCGTGCTGCGTTCGCAACTGCCGGGTGCCGATTTCGTCCATGCCTGCCAAGAGGCGGCGCCGCGCAACGGCCGTTCGGCGCTGCAGGCCTACCGCGATATGGCCGCGACGGTGCCCGGCTGGTTCGATGGACTGATGGCGCTGCGCAACAGGGGCATGCGGCTGCTGGGCATGAAGGATCTCGGCTCGCTGCGCGGAGTGCAGCAGACCGCCGATCCGCAGCGCGGGCAACGCCTCGGCATCTTCACCCTGCAGGCGCTGGACGAGGATGCCATCGTGCTGGAAGACAACGACCGCCATCTGCGCGTGCAGCTGGCGCTGCAATGGCACGGCGATATGTTGGAAGTGGCGACGGTGGTGCACACCCACAACGCGTTCGGCCGCCTGTACATGCTGCCGGTGGCACCGGTGCATCGATGGATCGCGCCGCACCTGCTGAGCAAGCAGGTGCGCGGATATCAGTAGATCCACGCCATGCGTGGATGCGCGTTGCCGCATGGCGCGGCAAACCCCTACGGCGTCACCGGCACCACCTGCTGGCCGATGAAGTTGCGCTTGCCATCGAAGTCATAGCCGATCTGCAGCTGGCCCACGTCCGGGCACGCATGGCAGTCGCGCAGCGGCGTGCGGTACAGCAGGCGGATGCCGCCCCCATCCAGCGCCGCGGTACCCGCGGCCTGCGCCGGCGCGAACGGCGTGGCCTGCGGATGCGCCTTGAGCACCTCCTGCACGCCGGGATCGGCGCGCAGCGTGTCGTCCAGCTGCACCGCATCCACGTCGATACGCTTGCCTGCGGCATCGACCAGGCGCGTGCCTTCATTGGTATTGGCGCGGAACGGATACTCGACGGTGGCCACGCCCAGGCCGTCGTGTTCATGCCAGGCGGTCACGTAGGCCAGTTCGCCACCGGTGGACAGCTGCTCGGCCGCAGTGACCGCATCGGCACTGGCCCCACCGGACCGCATCGCATCGCGCAGGCAATCGCGGGTGGCCGCGCTGTCGCCCTGACGGCAGGCGTTGAGGTCACCATCCCAGACAACGGCCTCGCTCCAGCGCAGCTTGCCATCACCGGTGGCCTTGTCGACGCTGGCGGCGTCATCCTTGGCCGGCGCGCTGCCGGGTTCGGGCGAGCGGCCCTGGCAGGCGGTGAGCAGGGCCAGGCCCAGGGCAGGCAACAACAGGCGGGAACAGCGCATGGCATGGACCTCGTGCAGTGACCGGGGCGCCAGTATCGTCAACGTGCGGTGAACTCCGCGTCGGCGCGGCATACTAGCGGCTCATTGCATACGCTGGAGTGTGGAACGTGGGCAGTCTGCAGGGCAAAACCCTTTTCATCACCGGTGCCTCGCGTGGCATCGGCCTGGCGATCGCGTTGCGCGCCGCGCGTGACGGCGCCAACGTCGCCATTGCCGCCAAGTCGTCGGTGCCCAATCCGAAGCTGCCGGGTACCATCCACAGTGCTGCCGAGGCCGTCATTGCAGCCGGTGGCCAGGGCCTTGCGCTGAAGTGCGACATCCGCGAAGAAGACCAGGTGCAGGCGGCCGTTGCTGCCGCCGTGGACACCTTCGGTGGCATCGACATCCTGGTCAACAACGCCAGCGCCATCTGGTTGCGCGGCACCATGGACACGCCGATGAAGCGCTTCGACCTGATGCAGCAGGTCAATTCGCGCGGCAGTTTCCTGTGTGCGCAGGCCTGCCTGCCGTACCTGCTGCAGGCGCCGAACCCGCATATCCTGACCCTCGCGCCGCCGCCGAGCCTCGAGCCCAAGTGGTGGGGCGCGCATACCGGCTACACGCTGGCGAAGATGGGCATGAGCTTTGTCACCCTCGGCCTGGCCGCCGAGTTCGGTCCGCAGGGCGTGGCGGTCAATGCGCTGTGGCCGCGCACGGTCATTGCGACCGATGCGATCAACATGATTCCGGGCGTGGACGTCGGCGGCTGTCGCACGCCGCAGGTCATGGCGGATGCTGCACATGCGGTGCTGGTGCGCGAGGCGGCCGGTTTCCACGGCCGTTTCCTGATCGATGACGAGGTGCTGGCCGAAGCTGGCGTGACCGATCTTTCCGGGTATGCGGTGGATGCGTCGCGTCCGTTGCTGCCGGATCTGTTCCTGGATTGAGCCAGCCGGTAGGGAAAGGCCGATGGCTGCCGCCTTCGGCCCGCTGCGCTAGAATGCGCGGCTGTAATCGTTTTCAACAGGGATGTGAGCCCATGTCACGTACTCTTTCCATCGCGGCACTGGCCGCTTCGCTGTCGCTTCTTCTGGCTGCCTGTGGTGGCAAGGCGCCCGCAACCGACGGCGACCCGGGTTCCGCCGGCAAGCCGGAGGCCAGCACGGCATCGGCTGACGCCCAACAGCAGTTGACCGCAAAGCTCAACGCCTACATCGGCTGCTTCAACGCGCTTGATTCGAAGACGCACAGCAGCATCCAGACCTACACGCGCTGGATCAAGGACGTGGACGCCGGCCCGAGCGGGCGCGAGACGAACGTGTACGGACCATTCGAGATCGGCGATTACGACATGAAGCAATGCGACGCCCCCGTGACGGAGGCGATCGCTGCCAAGCCGGCGCTTGCCGATCTCGATGCCGCTGCCGGCCACTACCAGCAGGCGCTGAAGGCGCTGGTGCCGATCAGCAAGGAAGCCCACGACTACTACGAGCGTCAGGACTTCGAAGACGACAAGTTTGCCAAGGGCAAGCAGCTGCACGCGCCGTTGATGACCGCCTTCAAGGATTTCGTGGTTGCCAGTGAAACATTCAACACCGAACTGGAGCGCCAGAACGACGCTGCCCAGCGCGAACAGCTCAAGGCGCTGGAGCAGGCCGAAGGACGCACCCGCGAGTACTACCGACTGGCGATGATGCTGGAAGCGAAAGCGATCATGGAGATGATGGGCGAGGACGACTTCGACGTGGCCCGGGCACGGGAGCGGCTGGACGCCTTCAACCGCATTTCCGACGAAGCGCATGCCAAAGTGGCCGATCAGGAGCCGGGCAAGCTGGACTGGAACAGCTTCGAACGCGAGGCCGAGAACTTCCGCCGCGAAGGCAAGGAGCGCCTGCAGCGCGTCAGCGCGAACACGCCCTACACCGACTTCGAACGACGCATGCTTGATTCGCCCTCGATGGCGCCGAGCGGCTCGGCCGGGCGACTGCTGCACATCTACAACGCACTGGTGTTCCAGAGCAACCGCCAGTAATCCGGGGCGCTGCACCCACTTCTGTCGCATTCGAGCAGGCTGATTGCGACGTGAAGGATGGGGTGCCCCGTCGTCTCGATGGCATCGGCGTCCGCATATGCGGGCTGTTCCACCGCGCGCGCGAATGTGCGCCGTCTCATATCTGCAAGGAACCGGTTTGAATTCTTCCGCGCGTGTACTTTCTCTGCTTATGCTCGGCGCTGCCGCCGCCCTCGCTGGTTGCAACGGATCGGCAGGACTGCCGGTGGCCGATCCGGGCCTGCAGAAGATCAACGCCTACATCGAGTGCTACAACGGCGTCGAACAGCCCATCCACGAGGGCTTCCAGACCTATACCGGCTGGATCAAGGATCCCGAAGCGGGGCCGACGGGCAAGGAAGCGCAGCCGCGCTCGCCGGGCAAGGTGCTGTCGCATCGTGTCGAGTACTGCGGCCAACCGCTGACCGATGCGTTGGCCCGGACGCCGGCCACGCCGCTGGATGAGCCGGTGCGGCAGTACCAGGCGGCCTTCCAGTCGTTGTATGCGCTGATCGAACGCGCTGATGGCTATTTCACCCGTGAGGACTATCGGCGCGACAACGGCGAAGGGATGCGCGCCCAGCATGCGCCGCTGATGCAGGCCTACGCTGACTTCTTCAAGGCCAGCGAGGCCCTGGACGCGGCGCTGGAGAAGAACGAGGAGGAACGCCGTGCCGCGCAGCTCAAGCAGATCGAAGCGGACGAAGGTCGTTCACTGGCGTACTACCACCTGCGCATCATCGGTGACGGCAAGCGCCTGGCACTGTCGCTGCAGGGAGAGGCGCCGGACCTGCAGGTGGCGCGCACGCAGCTGGCCGACTACCAAGCGCTGGTCAAGGAAATGCAGGATGCAGGGGTGGGTAGGGACAACCCGCTGTGGGCACATGTACAGCGGTCGACGGACGTGCTGATCCGGGATGCCGGGCGCCGCGTCGAGCGCCTTGCATCAGGCAAGGCATTCACCGAACGTGAGCGCGAGGAAGAACGGACATCCAGTGGCCGTGTCGGATCGGCGCCTGCGGGCTCGGAGGCGGCAGTGATGGCCGCCTACAACGATCTGGTGACCACCAGCAATCGCATGAATTGAGCCAATGGGTCGACTGCGATGGATGGATGCGGGATGCCGCATTCGTCCATCGCGCGGATCTGCTGTGTGCCTTTGGTGGGGCTTCATCCACGCATGGCGTGGATCTACTCCGCTGGCTTCGGTGGGGCCGGCCGTCGGCTGGGCTCATCGTCAGTGGCTGAACGTATCCGGCAGCGGTCTGCCACACTTGCGGCAGTGCCGCGCATCCGGCTCGTGGCCCTCCAGCCCGCAGTGCGGGCAGCCACGTGCATCGCGGCGCGCGGCCAGCTCGGCATCGCGCATGGTGCTGGCCAGTTCGGCGGTGTAGATGCCGGTGGGCACGGCGATGATGCTGTAACCGATCAGGATCAGCACCGAGGTGACGAAGCGGCCGAGCACGGTCTGCGGCACGATGTCGCCGAAGCCGACCGTGGCCATCGTCACCACTGCCCAGTACATGCTGCTGGGAATGCTGGTGAAGCCATGGTTCGGTCCCTCGATCACGTACATCAGCGTGCCGGCGATGATGGTGATGGTGACCACCGTGAACAGGAACAGCAGGATCTTGCGCCGGCTGCGCCACAGCGACTGCATCAGCACGCCGCTTTCTTCGATGTAGCGGGTCAGCTTGAGGATGCGGAACACGCGCAGGATGCGCAGTGCGCGCACCACCAGCAGGCTCTGCGCACCGGGAATGAACAGCGACAGGTAGGTCGGCAGGATCGAGGCCAGGTCGATGATGCCCCAGATGCTCACCGCGTAGCGCAGCGGGCGCTTGACCACCACCAGCCGCAGCACGTATTCGGCGGTGAACAGGATGGTGAAGCCCCATTCCAGCACGTACAGCCAGTCGGCATGGGCGATGTGGAAGCGCTGCACGCTGTCGAACATCACCACCAGCACGCTGGCGATGATCGCGTAGACCAGCAGCAGGTCGAAATTGCGCGAGGGCCGGCTGTCGTGGCGGTAGATGATGTCGAACCACCGGCGGCGCCAGCCGGTCTCGGTGGCGGGGTTCAGCTGGGGGGCGGAAAACGGTCGCATGCGTGCATTGTGCCGCACGGGTTCCAGCGCGAGAATGGGCATTCCTGAACCCTGCTGACCGCCATGACCGCCGCTACCGATCCGCTGATCTCCCTGTCGCACTACTACCTGCCGGTGTACAAGCCCCGCCAGGTGGTGCTGGAGCGAGGCCAGGGCGCCCGCGTGTGGGACAGCCAAGGCCGTGAGTTCATCGATCTGGCCGCGGGCATCGCCGTGTGCGGCCTGGGCCACAACGACCCGGACCTGGTCGCCGCGCTGGTCGAACAGGCCGGCAAGCTGTGGCACACCAGCAACGTGTTCTACAGCGCGCCGCCGCTGCACCTGGCCGAGGAACTGGTGAAGGCCAGCCGCTTCGCCGAGCGCGTGTTCCTGTGCAACTCCGGCGCCGAAGCCAACGAAGTGGCGATCAAGATGGTCCGCAAGTGGGCCTCCAGCCAGGGCCGCCCGGCCGACAAGCGCGTGATCATCACCTTCCGCGGCAGCTTCCACGGCCGCACCATGGGCGCGGTGACCGCTACCGCCCAGCCGAAGTACCAGGAAGGCTACGAGCCGCTGCCGGGGGGCTTCCGCTACATCGACTTCAACGATGAAGTGCAGCTGGAAACGGCGATGGCCGCTGGCGACGTGGCGGCGGTGATGCTGGAGCCGATCCAGGGCGAGGGCGGGGTGATGCCGGCCAAGTCCGGTTTCCTCAAGCGCGTGCGCGAACTGTGCGACCAGCACAACGCACTGCTGGTGCTGGACGAGATCCAGGCCGGCATGGGCCGTACCGGTACCTTGTTCGCGCATTGGCAGGATGACGTGGTGCCGGACATGGTGACCCTGGCCAAGGCACTGGGCGGTGGTTTCCCGATCGGCGCGATGCTGGCCGGCCCGAAGGTGGCCGAGACCATGCAGTTCGGTGCCCACGGCACCACCTTCGGCGGCAATCCGCTGGCCGCGGCCGTCGCCCGCGTGGCGCTGCGCAAGCTGGCCTCGGCCGAGATCGCAGCCAATGTCAGCCGCCAGTCGAAGGCGCTGCGCGATGGCTTTGCCCGCATCAACGATGAGTTCACGGTGTTCAGCGAGGTGCGCGGTCGCGGCCTGATGCTGGGTGCGGTGCTGAGCAAGGAGTTCGCTGGCCAGGCCGGTGCCATCCTCGACCACGCTGCGGAGCAGGGCCTGTTGACCCTGCAGGCTGGCCCGGACGTGCTGCGCTTCGTGCCGTCGCTGAACATCACTGACGAAGAAGTGGCCGAAGGCCTCAAGCGCCTGCGCGCGGCGATTGCCGCGTTCGTCGCCGCGCGCTGATCATTGACCAAGGTAGCGCCGGGCCATGCCCGGCGTTGCTTTTCCGCTGCGCTCGTCGTGCATGGCCCGGCGCTACCGCACCCCGTAGCGCTTCAGCACCTTCCCCAGTCCGCGTCCGTCCTGCACGGTTTCCGCGTGCAGGCCCGCTGCGCGTGCACCGCGCACGTTGACGAACAGGTCATCGACGAACAGCGTGTGCGCCGGTGCCACCTCGAGGGCTGCGAGCGTGCGCAGGAATACCTCCGGTGCAGGCTTGCGCAGGCCGAAGTCCGCGCTGCAGAACACCCGGCCCTGCAGCTTGGGAAACAGCTCCGGCAGCAGCGTCGGCAGCGCCTGCGTCATCAAGGCACCATTGTTGGTCAGCACCGCCATCGGCACCCGCAGGGCGTTCAGCCGTTGCAGCACGGCGTGCTGCGGGTGGCTGGCCGCGTGCCGTGCGGCGATCCAGGTGTGCAGCGTTACCGTTGTGCCGAGCCGTTCGCCAAGCTGGGCCAGATAGCGCTCGCCATCCAGCGCACCGCTGTCGTGTGCCGCTTCGAGCCCGCTGTCGTACAGCGCGGCCTGCACGTGCGCGGTCGGCACGCCCAGCGCCTGCGCCAGATGCAGCACGCGCTGTGCGCGCTGGTAGTGCAGCAGCACGCCATCAACATCGAGCAGGAGAAGATCGATCCGCATCGGTCGAGCATGCCATTGCCGTATCCGCACGCAAACCCTGGACCACCACTGCGACACACGGTCGCAGCCGGGTGGCCAGGTGTCTGCCTAGAATGACCACCGAACCTGCAGGAGACGCGACGATGAAGGCTTGGATGGTAGCGGTGGGGCTGGGTGCGCTGATGCTGGCGCCATCGGCGATGGCGCGCGTATGTGCGGTGAGCATCGACAGCAACGACCAGATGAGCTTCAGCAGCCGGGAGATCAAGGTGGCTGCCGATTGCAGCGAAATCGACCTGACCCTGCGGCACACCGGCAGGCTGGCCGCCACCGCGATGGGCCACAACTGGGTGCTGACCCGCACCGCCGACTACCAGCCGGTGGCGATGGCGGGCATGCGCATGACCTTGGCCGACAGCTACCTGCCGAAGGCCGACAAGCGCGTGCTGGCCCACACCAAAGTGATCGGTGGTGGCGAGACCGCCCGCGTGCGTTTTTCCACGAAGGGCATGCAGAAGGGCGGCGATTACACTTTCTTCTGCTCGTTCCCCGGCCACTTCGCGATGATGAAGGGCAAGTTCGTCTTCGGTTGAGTGCGCAGCAGCCACGCATGGCGTGGCTCTACTCCAGAGACGCAGCTCAGTAGATCCACGCCATGCGTGGATGAAGCACATCGATCCAGTAGATCCACGCCATGCGTGGATGAGGGCAGGCAGTGCCGACCAAGGTCGGCACCTACCAGGCCTGGATTCAGCCCTTGGCCGCCTTGAACGCCACGCGTGCCGCTGCCAGCGTGGCCTCGATCACGGCATCATCGTGGGCGCTGGACAGGAAACCGGCCTCGTACGCCGACGGTGCCAGGAACACGCCCTGGTCCAGCATCGCGTGGAAGAAACGGTTGAACGCGGGAATGTCGCAGGCCGTGGCCTGGGCGTAGGTCTCCACCTTCTCAGCGGTGAAGAACAGCCCGAACATCGCGCCCACCTGGGTGGTGGTCACCGCTACGCCTGCATCGGCGGCGGCGGCTTCCAGTCCCGCACACAGGCGGGCGGCGCGCGCGCTCAGGTCGTCGTGGAAACCCGGCTGCTGGATCAGCTCCAGCATGGCCAGGCCGGCGGCCATCGCCACCGGGTTGCCGCTGAGCGTGCCGGCCTGGTAGATCGGGCCAGCGGGCGCGATCTGCTGCATCAGCTCGCGGCGGCCGCCGTAGGCGCCCACCGGCATGCCGCCGCCGATGATCTTGCCGAAGGTGGTCAGGTCCGGGCTGATACCGTAGTGCGCCTGCGCACCGCCAAGGGCAACGCGGAAACCGGTCATCACTTCGTCGAAGATCAGCAGCGCGCCATGCTGCGTGCACAGCGCGCGCAGGTGCTGCAGGTAGCCTTCGCGGGGCGGAATGCAGTTGGCGTTGCCCACCACCGGCTCGATGATCAGGCCGGCGATCTCGCTGCCGCGTGCGTCGAACAGGGCGGTGGCCGCCTCGAAGTCGTTGTAGGGCAGGGTCAGGGTCAGTTCGCTCAGGCCGGCCGGCACGCCGGGCGAGGTCGGCACGCCCAGGGTCAGCATGCCGCTGCCGGCCTTGACCAGGAACGAGTCGCCGTGGCCGTGGTAGCAGCCTTCGAACTTGACGATGCAACTGCGGCCGGTGGCACCGCGCGCCAGGCGGATCGCCGACAGGGTGGCTTCGGTACCGGAGTTGACCATGCGCACCATCTCGCACGACGGCACCAGCCGGGTGATGGTCTCGGCCATGGTCACTTCCGCTGCGCACGGCGCACCGAAGGACAGGCCGTTGTCGATCGCCTTCTTCACCGCCTGGCGTACGGCGGTGTGGTTGTGGCCGACGATCATCGGGCCCCACGATCCCACGTAGTCGATGTAGCGGTTGCCGTCGACGTCGTACAGGTAGGGGCCGTCAGCGCGCTCGACGAAGAAGGGTTCGCCGCCGACCGACTTGAACGCGCGCACCGGTGAGTTGACGCCGCCAGGCAGCAATTCCTGGGCGCGGGAGAACAGGGCGTGGGACTGGTCGTGGTTCATGGGGTTTCCTGGGGGTTACTGCTGCGTATCGAATCGGGCGAGGTAGGCGCGCTGGGTCGCGACCGGGTCCTGCGCGGCGTAGATGCCGCTGACCACGGCCAGCAGGTCGGCGCCGGCATCGATGATGGGACCGACATTGTCCGGGCTCAGGCCACCAATCGCCACCCGCGGCACGCCCAGTGCGGCGCTTTGCCGCAGCAGGTCGGGGTGGGCGCGGCTGCTGGTGACCTTGGTGGTGGTGGGGAAGAACGCGCCGAAGGCCACGTAGCTGGCGCCGGCTGCCACGGCGCGCTCGGCGTTGGCCAGCTGGTCGTAGCAGGAGGCGCCGATGATGGCGTCCGGGCCGAGCAGGCTGCGTGCGGCGCCGATGTCACCGTCGGTGCCGCCCAGGTGCACGCCCGCCGCGCCGATGGCCTGGGCAAGCGCCGGGTCGTCGTTGACGATCAGCGGCACGCCGTGGGCGGCGCACAAGGCCTGCAGCGCCGTGGCCTGTTCCCGCCGCAGCGCATCGCTGGCGGTCTTGTTGCGGTACTGCAGCCAGGTGGCGCCGGCGGCGAGCAGCGGCGCGGTGCGCGCCAGCAGGCGGGCGGTATCGGGTTCATCCGGGGTGATCAGGTAGACGCCGCGGGGCGCCGGGGAAGCAGAAGTCATCGATGGCTACCGGTGAGTGGACCGCGATGGGACAATGGCGGCCCGTGAATCCAGCCCTGATTATCCGATGAGCGAAGCCACCCCCACCACCCTGCGTACCTGGATGTGCGTGGTCTGCGGATTCCTGTACCGCGAAGCGGATGGGCTGCCGGAAGAGGGCATCGCCCCGGGCACGCGCTGGGAAGACATTCCCGAGACCTGGACCTGCCCGGATTGCGGCGTGACCAAGGACGATTTCGAGATGGTCGAGATCGATTGATCGCAATCGCCGCCGGGCATGGCCCGGCGCTACCGGTGGGGCGGATCGTTGGTGGGGGGTGCGGACCGTTGGTCCGCACACCGGACAACCTCAATGCAGCCGCGGTACCGGGCCGCCCAGGTCGATCAGCTTCTCGCGCAGCCATTGCGCGTCGCTGGCCTCGGGGTTGCGCTTGAGGTACAGGCCCAGGTCGTTGCGCGCGCCGGCCAGGTAGTCCAGCTGCAGGTAGGCCAGGCCGCGATCGCGCAGGGCATCGTCCTGTTCGGGGGCAAGCTTGAGCAGGCGGTCGGCACTGCGCGCGGCACGGTCCCACTCGCTGGCCTCGGCATAGACCCCATGCAGGTTGCGCAGCATGCGGATCAGGATCGCGCGGCTCGGTGCAGGATCGAGGATCTGCGCCAGCACCTGGTCGTCGGGCATCTGCCCGCCCAGGTGTGATTTGGCGCGTTCGCGCAGTTCGTCCACGTCCAGCGGCCGGCCACCATTGAACGGGTCCATCACCAGCACGCCATCGTCAACCGGCAGGCGCACCAGGAAATGACCGGGGAATGACACGCCGTCCAACGGAATGCCCAGCCGTCGCGCCACCTCCATCTGCACCAGGGCCAGCGAGATCGGATTGCCCAGACGGCGCTCGAAGACCTGGTTGAGGTAGCTGTTGCGCGGGTCGTAGTACTCCTGGTGGTCGCCGCTGTAGCCCAGCTCATCGAACAGATGCCGGTTGATGGCCGCCATCTTCAGCGGGCTGTGCTCGATGCTGTCCACCTCGGCGCGCAGGTGCTCGACGTGGCTCTGCACCAGCGCATCGTAGGTCGACGGCTGCAGATCGGGATATTCATCGCGCGCGATCAGCAGCGCGGTCGGCAGCAGTGGCAGCGCCTCGTCGTCGAAGTCGGCCAGTGCATCCCAGTCGGGGAGTGTGATCCGGTCCTGCATGTCCACAGACTGGCGGCAATCGCAGGCGGTTTCAAGCAGTGCGGCGTGAATTCATCATCCCTACGTGTCCCCATCCACGCATGGCGTGGATCTACCGTGTCGACCAAGGTCGACACCCACCAACAGCGGCAGGAAGCTGTCAGAGGTGGGGCGGTGTGGGCTTGCAGGACCGCAGGCGCCATGGATGGCGCCTACGAGCCCCCAGGGATGGGTTTACGGCGTGTCCTGCAAGCCCACACCGCCCCACCATGCCTCGATAACCCAGCTCTTGCTTTTGATGTTGATTCGGCGGGTGCCGGGCGCAGCCCGGCCGCCCCCTACTTCTCGATGCCCGGGCCGAAGATCAGCTCGGTGCCATCCTTCAGTTTGAGCTTCTCCGCCTGGCCGGCATTGAGTTCCAGCACGAAGCGTGCCGGGCCACCGCTGGGGTAGGGCGGGCACATGTCACCGGCCGAGCACGGCGGCACGTCGCGCTGCTGGCTCACCAGCCGCCGCTCGCTGTCGAAGTACAGGATGTCCAGCGCGATCTTGGTGTTCTTCATCCAGTACGCCTGCATTTCCTCGCGGTCATGCACGAACAGCATGCCGTGGTCCTCGGCCATCTGGTCGCGGAACATCAACCCGCGCGCACGGGTTTCATCGTTGGTGGCCAGTTCAACGTCATAGCGCGCACCGTCAAGTTCCACCCAGTGGCGGGCAGCATCGGTGGCGCAGCCGGTCAGGGCCAGCAGCGGGAGCATCAGCAGTGAGCGCAGCAACGACATCGTCAGGGTCCTTCGAAAGGGTCAGAGCACGATCGGCGGCTCGCCGCCGACGATCACCACATCGGCACGGCGCCGTGCGAACAGGCCGACGCAGACCACGCCCGGCAGCTGGTTGAGCTCACGCTCCAGTTTTTCCGGATCGGTGATCTGCAGGTTGTGGATGTCCAGGATCTGGTTGCCGTTGTCGGTCACCACGCCCTCGCGCCAGGTCGGCTGGCCGCCGGTCATGTCGCGGATCTGGCGGGCAACCAGGCTGCGGGCCATCGGGATCACTTCCACCGGCAGCGGGAACCTGCCCAGCACCGGTACCTGCTTGCTCGGGTCGACGATGCAGACGAAGCGCTCGCTGGCCTCGGCGATGATCTTCTCGCGGGTCAGCGCAGCGCCGCCGCCCTTGATCAGGCACTTGCCGGGATCGCACTCGTCGGCGCCATCCACGTACAGCGACAGGGTGCCGGTGTGGTTCAGCTCGATCACCTCGATGCCATGCTGCTTCAGGCGCGCGGTGCTCTGTTCGGAACTGGACACCGCACCCTTGATGCGATGCTGGATGCGGGCCAGCGCATCGATGAAATAGGCGACGGTGGAACCGGTGCCGACACCGACGATCATGCCGTCTTCGACGTACTCGATGGCCTTTTCGGCGGCCAGGCGCTTGGCTTCAGACATTGCGGAGAGCTCTCAGGCAGGGAATCAGGATTTCTTTTCCAGCGACAGCAGCAGCTTCCACTGCGCAGCGGTCACCGGGAACACCGACAGGCGGTTGCCCTTGGCAACCAGCGGGAAGCCTTCGCCGAGTTCCTCGGCATGCAGCTTGATCTCGTCCAGCGCGATCACCTGCTTCAGCTTGCGGTCGAAGGCCACGTCCACCAGCATCCAGCGCGGGTTCTCGCGCGTGCTCTTGGGATCGTGGTAGTCGGATTTCGGGTCGAACTGGGTGTCGTCCGGGTAGGCCGCGCTGGCCACCGTGGCCAGGCCGACGATGCCGGGCACCTTGGTATTGGAGTGGTAGAACAGGATGCCGTCACCGACCTGCATGCCATCGCGCATGAAATTGCGCGCCTGGTAGTTGCGCACGCCGTTCCAGGGTTCAACCTTGACCTTGGCCAGGTCGTCGATGGAAAAGGCGTCCGGTTCGGACTTCATCAGCCAGTAGCGCTTGCGGGCGGTCATGCGTTCACGGGGGCAGCGGAAGGGAGCAGGGTGCCGGCTTCAGTGCAGATCGCATCCACCGGCACGTCCCAGGACGCCACCGGCAAGGACTCGACCTGCTGCACCGAGAATGCCGCGCCGACCAGCCAGGGTGGCGCCGGCCGATCATGGCGGAAGGCGAAGCTGCGATCATACCAGCCACCTCCCATGCCCAGCCGCCGGCACCGTGCGTCGAAGCCCACCAGCGGCGTCACCACCAGTGCCATCTGCGCCGGTTCCAGCGTGTCTTCGAGGGCGATGTCCGGTTCGGGAATGCCGTAGCGGTTGCTGGTCAACGGTTGGCCGGGGCGCCAGGGCGCGAAGCGCAGCACGTCGCCGTGCAGCACCGGCAGGCAGTAGGTCAAGCGATCGGGCAGCTGCAGTTGCCAGCGGTGCAGGGCGATTTCGCCATCCAGCGCCCAGTAGCCGGCCACGGCGCCTTCGCGCGGGGCGAACGGCAGCGCCAGCAGCGCATCGGCCAGCGATTCGGCAGCGGCGATACGGGCGGGGGCGGAAAGGTCGCGGCGGCGTTGCCGCAGGTCGTGGCGCAGGGCCTGTCGCGGGTCGGTCATGGCAGCGTGCGGCAAGGATCAGCCGTCATTGTGCCGGAAAGAACAAGGGCGACGCCCGAAGACGCCGCCCTTGCTGGAATATTGCATTCTCCGCAATGTCGATGCATGCGAAACGACCTTGAACCCGGGGGCTCAAGTGGGAACGCTGGAGAACCATCGGGCTTCCCGCTGCAAGGCGGACCTGCACTCCCGGCGCTGTCGCGCTCCCGGTGTCGTTCTTAAGGGACAAGGCGAATGTTTGCACATGCCGTCGAGTACCGCAGAGAACGCGTGGCCATTATAGCTACCGCGCGTGATCTGGATAGGCCGTTCGTCGGCAACAGTGCGTGCCAATTCAGAAAAGAGAAGGCGCATTCCGCGCCCATCTCAGGTGCTGCTGTCGATCGCCCGGTCCAGGCGCCGGTTCAGGTCGGCCAGGGTCTGTTGCAGGGCGACCGCCTGGCGGGCGTTCTCATCGCGCAGCAGCTGCAGTTCGTGTGCCAGGTTGAGTGCCGCCAGCACCGCGATGCGGTCCACCGCGGCCATCCGGTTGCTGCCGCGGATCTCGCGCATGCGCGCATCCAGCAGGCGGGCGGCCGCCATCAGGCTGTCGCGTTCATCGCCACCAACGCCGACCGTGTATTCGCGGTCAAGGATACGGACGCTGACCGGTTCGGCACTCATGTGTGCTGCTCCAGGGATTTGAGCCGGGTGATCATCGCTTCCACCCGCGAACGCGCCTGCTCGTTCTTGGCCAGCAGCGTCGAGCGCTCGGCCACCAGCTGTTCCTGCTGGTGGCGCAGGCTGCGGTTCTCCTCGGCCAGCCGCTGGTTGCGGTCGAGCAACGCCTCCACACGGGCGGCGAAGGCCTGCAGCTGGGCAAGGGGATCGGCGGGTTCCATGCCCGCACGATAGGCAAGCCGGGTCAGGGCGGTCAAGCACTGTCGCAGCAGGGCCCGGCGGCTACGGAGAGCAGGCGGACACATTGCTACACTACCGGGCTCACGGGCGCGCGCGTGCGCGCTCCGCAGTTTCCCTTCCGAACGAGCCGCACGATGACCGAACTTCCCTCCGTCGACGACGTTACCCGCGCCAGCCAGGAACTGGGCCTGGGCGCCACTGCTGCCGAGCTGCATGGCGGGCTGTGCGGCTGGCTGGCCGCTGGCGGTGCTCCCGGCAATGATTGGCCGGCGCGCGTACTGGCCGACGACAATCTGCCGCAGGCAGCTGCCGACAGTGCGCTGGCGCAGTTGCTGGAGGCCACCATCAAGCAGCTGGAAGACCGGGACTTCGCCTTCGAGCTGCTGTTGACCGACAGCAGCGACGTGGCCGCGCAGGCGGACGCCATGTTCAGCTGGACCCGTTCCTTCCTGGGCGGCTTCGGCCTGGGCAGTGGCGGCCACCGGCCGGCCCTGTCCGAAGAAGGCGAGGAGGCGCTGAACGACCTGGCCAGCCTGGCCCGTGCCTCGAGCGAGGATTTTGAAGCGGGAGGTGATGATGACGACGAAGCCCTGTCGGAGATCGAGGAGTTCATCCGCGTGGCGGTGCTGCTGCTGCACGGTGACGTGGTGCTGGCCGCGCGCCATCGGCAGCGCCTGAACTGATGGATATCAAGCAGCGCACCGGCATCGCTGCCGGCGAGTACAAGCGTCGTCGCCGGCAGTTGATGGACATGGCGGGCGAAGACGCGATCCTGGTGCTGCCGGCGGCATCTGAGAAGGTGCGCAGCCTTGATACTCATTATCCGTACCGGCAGGATTCGGATTTCCAGTACCTGAGCGGCTTCCCGGAGCCGGAAGCGGTACTGGTGCTGATTCCCGGCCGTCGCCACGGCGAAGCGATCCTGTTCTGCCGCGAGCGCGATCCCGAGCGCGAAGCCTGGGATGGCGGTCGCGCCGGCCAGGACGGCGCCGTGGCGCAGTTCGCGATGGACGATGCCTACCCGATCACCGACCTGGACGACATCCTGCCGGGCCTGCTGGAAGGGCGTTCGCGGGTGTACTACCACTTCGGCCGCGATGCGGATTTCGACCTGAAGCTGATCGGCTGGGTGAACCGCGTACGTTCGCAGGTGCGCCACGGTGCGCAGCCACCGCATGAGTTCCTGGAACTGGGCCATCTGCTGCACGAGCAGCGGTTGTTCAAGTCCGGTGCCGAGGTGGCGTTGATGCAGCGTGCGGCCGACATCAGTGTGCTGGCGCATCGCGCGGCCATGCAGAGTGCGAAGGCGGGCATCCACGAGTACGAACTGCAGGCCGAACTGGAGCGGGTGTTCCGTGCCAACGACGCGGTACCTGCGTACTGCAGCATCGTCGGCGCCGGCCGCAACGCCTGCATCCTGCATTACCGCGACAACAACGCGCGTTCGCGCGACGGCGAACTGGTGTTGATCGATGCCGGCGCCGAGTACCGCGGCTACGCCAGTGACATCACCCGTACGTTCCCGGTCAATGGTCGTTTCAGCGCCGAGCAGCGCGCGCTGCATGATCTGGTGGGTGCGGCGCAGGCGGCGGCGCTTGCCCAGGCCAAACCGGGCGTGGCGTACGAAATGGGCCATCTGGCGGCGGTGCAGACCCTTACCGAGGGGTTGCTGCAGCTGGGCCTGTTGAAGGGCACGCTGGAAAAGAATCTCACCGAAGGCTTGTACCAGCGCTTCTACCGGCACAAGACCGGGCACTGGATCGGGCTGGATGTGCACGACGTAGGTGACTACCGCCTGGCCGGCGATTCGCGCCTGCTGGAGCCGGGCATGGCCTTCACCATCGAGCCGGGGCTGTACATCGGCGTGGACGACACGACGGTGGAACCCCGTTGGCGCGGCATCGGCATTCGTACCGAAGATGACGTGCTGATCACCGACGACGGGCATCGGGTGTTGACCGAAGGGCTGGAACGCAGCGCCGACGAGATCGAAGCGTTGATGGCGGGGTAAGAGGGGTTTCGGCAGGGCTTGCAGCCCTGCACCTGCAGAGGCCACAGCCACAGCAACAGCAACAGCGGCATTCGGTGGGGGGCGGGGCACTGTGGGTTTGCGGGGCCGCCGCAAGTACGTCCTTGTAGGCTTGGTCGCCGCATCCATGCGGCTCACACCCCGCAAACCCACAGTACCCCGCCTTCGACAGTTTCCCGCGGCTGTTGGTAACGGCGGTTGTCGGCACGCGGAACTATTGGTAGGTGTCGACCTTGGTCGACACGGAGCGAGCGCAGCAAGCGACCCGCTTTTGATCTTCTTTTTCTTTTTTCCGTGGCTGGACGCGCGCAAGGAACTGTCAAAGGCGGGGTACGAGGGGTTTTGGCAGGGCTTGCAGCCCTGCATCCGCTACAAGCCAGAGTAACAGCGACAGCAACAGCAACAGCGGCATTCCGTGGGATGGCGGGGTACTGTGGGTTTGCGGGGCCGCCGCAAGTACGTCCTTGTAGCAACTGTGTTGCTGGAGGAGCGCCAGCCCTTCCGGTAAACGGGCACGGTAGTGCCGGCCGCTGGCCGGCAGCCTCAGGAGCAACGCCCTCTGGTGCG
>NZ_JFYS01000021.1:0-58988 GCF_000632045.1 Stenotrophomonas sp. RIT309 | reverse complement strand
GGCCCGCCCATCCCGCCTCACCCAACAGGCAACAACACAGAGCCGACCAACCCGCTGTTGCTGTTGCTGTTGCTGTTGATTTCGAAGCAGTCGCGGCCGCAGGCCGCGCGGAAAACCTACAGATGCCGCAATTCCTGCTTCAGCGTCGCCACGCAGCGCCGACTCACTTCCAGCGGCTGCTTGCCATGCCGCAGCACCGCCTGCACCTGACCACCACTGCCACGCCGCAGCTCCACCAGCTCGTGGCGCGCCACCAGGCAGTTGCGATGGATGCGCACGAAGCGGCTGGCGAACTCCTCCTCCAGCGACTTCAACGATTCCTCGATCAGGTCCTCGCCACGCGCGTGATGCACCACCACGTACTTTTCTTCGGCCTGCAGATAGTGGATATCGTCCAGCGGAATCAATCGCAGGCTGCCGCGCAGGCGGGCACACAGCATGCTGCGGGCCTGGCCGCCGGTGTGCTGGGGTTGCCCGTCACGGCCGGCCAGGAAGGTGCGGGCACGCGCGATCGCCGCTGCCAGCCGCTCGGCGCGCACCGGCTTCATCAGGTAATCGATGGCCGCTGCCTCGAACGCCGACAGCGCGTGCGCATCGTAGGCGGTGCAGAACACCACCGCCGGCCTGGGCTCGAAACTGGCCAGGTGGCGGGCCGCTTCCAGGCCGTCCAGGCCGGGCATGGCGATATCCAGCAGCACCAGGTCCGGCTGCAGTTCGGCGCACGCGTGCAGGGCCTGCTCGCCGTTGCCGGCCTCGGCCACTACGTCCACCCCTTCCTGCGCGGCCAACAGGCTGCGCAGGCGCTCGCGCGCCAGCGGTTCGTCATCGGCGATGACTACCCTCACGATCGTCCCCTCACTGGATCGGCACTGTCACCTGGCAGGCATAGTAGCCCTCGCTCCAGCCAGCCGTCATCCGCGCGGCGCGGCCGAAGCGCCAGCTCAGGCGATGGCCGATGCTGTGCTGGGCGTGGCCCGCTCCCTGGGCCAGGGCCAGCCCGGGCACCTGCGGATCCGGTGCAGGATTGCGTACGCGGATCTGCAGCTCGCTGCCCACACAGGCCAGATGCAGCTCGATGGTGCCGCCTTCGGGCAGGCGCGAGATGCCGTGCAGCACCGCGTTTTCCACCAGCGGCTGCAGCACCAGCCGCGGCATCGGCAGGTCCCAGGGCAGGGGTTCATCGCGCTGCCAATGCACCCGCAGGCGGTCGCCCAGGCGCAGTGATTCAATCGACAGATAGCGTTCGGCCAGTTCGCACTCATCGCGCAGGGTCGAATCGCCCTCGCCGGCACCCAGTGCGGCGCGGAACAGATCGGACAGGTCGAGCACGGCACGCTCGGCCACCGCTGGGTCGCGATGCAGCAGGCTGGCGATCAGGTTCATGCTGTTGAACAGGAAGTGCGGGCGGATGCGCGCCTGCAGGGCGTCGGCCTGCGCGCGGGCATTGGCCTGTACCTGCGCCGCCCAGCGGTCGCTGACATAGAAGTAGCGCAGCGCCAACGCGGTGATCAGCGCCGTGGTGGCCGCGCTGCCCAGGGTGAAGCGCCAGAAGCCGATGCCGCGCGCGAAGTTGTCGCCCAGCACGCCATACAGGGCATGGATGATGCCCGCGCACAGGATGGCGATCAGCGCAGCCAGGCCAACGGCGGCGACGGCGCCCAGCAGTTCCGGCAGCTTCGACAGGGCCTGCCGCAGCAGGCACAGGCTGGCGGTGACCGCCAGCGCCAGCCACAGCGCGAAACCGCTGGCCGAGGCCAGTTCCCCCATCGTCCAGTGGCGGCTGCCATCGGGCGCCAGCGCCAGCACCACCACCACCAGTTCGGCCAGGCCGAGCATCGCTGCCAACCGCGGCAAACGGCACAGTTCCGGCATCCACGGGGTGGCAGCGCTCGCGGCCATGGGTCAGGCGACGCCCAGGCGTGCCTGCAGCCAGTCGCCCAGCGCGTCGATTTCCTCGGCGCAGACCTGGTGGGCCATCGGGTAGCTATGCCACTGCACGTTCAGCCCAAGCGTGCGCAACGTCTCGGCGCTGTGCGCGGCCACCGCCTGCGGGATCACCGGATCGCTGCTGCCGTGGGCCATGAACACCGGCACATCCACCGCACCATCAACGCGCGACGCGCTTTCGGCCTCCGGCAGGTAGGTCGACAGTGCGATCAGTCCGGCCAAGGGGGCAGTGCGTGCCAGCGCGGCGCTGAGGATCACCGCCCCGCCCTGCGAGAAGCCAGCCAAGAAGATGTGATCAGCGGCGACACCGCGTTCGATCTCACGGGCGATCAGCGCATCCAGCTGCACCACCGACTCCTGCACGCCGGCCATGTCGGCGCGCGAGCGGAAGTCCATGCCGACGATGTCGTACCAGCCACGCATCGGCACGCCGTTGTTGATCGTGATCGGCCGCACCGGTGCGTGCGGGAACACGAAGCGCAGCGCCGGCCAGTGCGGACGCACCAGTTCGGGCACGATCGGCGCGAAATCATGGCCGTCGGCACCGAGGCCGTGCAGCCAGATCACCGACCACTGCGGCGAGGCGCCGGTTTCCTGTTCCACCGTTTGCAGCATGTTGCGGCTCCTGTACGTTCGAGCCGCATTATGCCGCTGGCACGGTGCGATCAGTACAGCGGCGGTTGCTCGGCCGCTTCCCGGCGCAGCTGTGCGGCGCGCACCAGCACCGGCGGCGGGATGTTCTCTTCGGGAATGTCGAGCAGGCCCAGGCGATGCAGGAAGGCGCCCGGCCCGCGCAGCGAGGTCAGTGCCACCACCGGCACCGCCAGCACCATGCCGATCACCACCGGCGCCATCCAGGCCGCCAGCGACGGCGACACCGCCCACGCCAGCACGCCCATGAAGGCGCCAAACACGCCCAGGCCGCCGTAGCCGCGCACCAGCGAAATCCACGAGATGCCACCGTCATCGCGCTGCTGTGCATCCCAGCCCGAGTCACGCCCGGACAGCACTTCGGCCACCCCGCGCGACTGCACGTACATCACCACCGGCGCCATCAGCGCGGCCAGCACGGTTTCCACCAGCATCGACAGGAACGCCCGGATCGCGCCACCACAGCCACGGCGTTCAACCGGATCGAGCAGCATCGCAAAGTAACCCAGCACCTTGGGCATCAGCAGCACCGCCATGGTGGCGGCGAACAGGCGCACCACCTGTTCTTCATCCTGCGCACGCCAGTACACGCTGGGCGACAGGTGCAGCAGGGCGTTGAAATCGATGCCTTCCTGGAACAGCGGGATGGCGATGCCGATCAGCATCAGCATCGCCCACATCGGTGCGGTGAAGTAATGGCCGATGCCGATCAGCATGTGCACGCGGCTGATCCAGTGCAGGCCACGGCTGCCCACCACCTTGCCGTGCTGCAGGTTGCCCTGGCACCAGCGGCGGTCGCGCACCAGCAGGTCGGTCAGCGTTGGCGGGCCTTCCTCGTAGCTGCCGCCCAGGTAGGGCACCATGTGCGCGGCCCAGCCACCACGGCGCATCAGCGCCGCTTCCACGAAATCATGGCTGAGCACGTGGCCGCCGAACGGCTTGCGCCCCGGCAGCTCCGGCAGGCCAGCGTGGTCGGCGAAGGCACGGGTGCGGATGATCGCGTTGTGCCCCCAGTAATTGCTTTCGGCACCGTGCCACCAGGCCACGCCACGGGCGATCACCGGCCCGTACACTCGCCCACCGAACTGCTGCATGCGCGAGAACAGGGTGCGGCCGCCGATCACCGACGGCAGGGTCTGGATCAGGCCGACGTCGGCGTTGTGCTCCATGCCGGCGACCAGGCGCACGATGCTGTCACCGGTCATCAGGCTGTCGGCATCCAGGATCAGCATCTGCGGGTAGGCACCGCCGAAACGGCGTACCCAGTCGGCGATGTTGCCGGCCTTGCGCGCGCTGTTGTCGCCACGGCGGCGATAGAACAGTCGCGCACGCCCATCGGGCACCAGCTCGCGCAGTTCGGCGAACACCTGTTCTTCGGCCCGCGCGATGTCCTCGCGACGGGTATCGCTGAGCACGAAGAAATCAAACCGCTGCAACTGGCCGGTGGCCGCCACCGATTCGTAGATCGCGCGCAGGCCGGCCAGCAGCCGGCGCGGGTCTTCGTTGTAGGTGGGCATCAGCAGCGCGGTGCGGCTGTGCACGGTGGGCAGCGGCTTGTCCGGATCGATGCCCAGGCGGTAGCCCCGGTCGAACACGGCCGTCAGGAAGCCGGCCACCGCACTGGCAAAGGACAGCGCGATCCAGGCGAACAGGCCGACGAACAGCACCAGCAGGCAGGCCTCCAGCACGCTGATGCCGTTGCCGGACAGCACCCGCCACATCATCCGGGTGGCCACGGCGGTCATCGCCACGGTGCCGCCGAGGATGTACAGGCGACGCAGGCCGATCATGCGTGGCGAGGTGCGATGGCGCCGGACCTTCAGCGAGCCTTGCCGGAGCGTCTGTTCGGGCATCAGCAGCGGTGCTTCGGCCGGCAGCAGGGCCCAGCCCGCGTCGGGACCGGCCGTGACCGGTTCCGTGTCGATGGTTTCACTCCCCATGGCCGCCTACTCCCTGCAGGCCGCAGGACCAGCCGTCCCGGCCAGGCTGCATGCACCAAGGTTCCTGGCCCGCATTCCCGGCGTCCGCACTTGTCCTGTCTGCCACGGCGTCATGCCGCGCAGTCGCTGTCTGTCACTACCAGAACCCACACGATCTCCAACGGGGCGGAATCGAAAAATGCGGCCCAGTCTATGGCCCCGAATGTAAGCCGGGTGCGAAGGTCTACGCCGGGAAATCTCCCCATTCAGCAGTCAGCAGGCGAACCGTCGCGCGCGGCCGGGGAATGTCGATTCATCCCGGGAAGTACTGGATCGTAACAAACGAGAACGGTTATCATTCCGTTAACCAGGCAGGTCACCGCGCTCCGCGCACCGGACCCACCCAGCTGCGCCGGACCTTCCGCGCGCTCGACGACCCAGGGAAGGGGTGGCTGCCTGCTGTCTGCGTGCGCCTGCCGCTTCCACCGGGTCTCTCCTCTCCCTTGGAAGCCGTCATGTCCCCTCTCCGTTCCGCGCGCCTGTCGCGCACCCGCCTGGCCAGCGCCCTGGCCGCCGCCTGCCTGCTGGCCCTGCCTGCCCTCGCCGCCGCTGAAGCCAGCGCCGATGCCTCGACCAAGGACCTGGATACCGTGGTGGTCACCGCCTCGGGCAACCAGCAGTGGATCAAGGATGCCCCGGCCAGCATCAGCGTGATCAGCCGCGAAGACATCGAACGCCAGCCGGTGCACGACCTGGCCACCCTGCTCAGCCGTATTCCGGGCGTGACCGGTGGGCTCAGCGCCGCCGGTGAGCAGTCCAAGATCAAGCTGCGCGGCATGCCGTCCAACTACACGCTGGTACTGGTGGACGGCAAGCGCATGGGCAGCTCGGCCTCGACCAACTATCGCCCCGACCTGGGCCGCCAGGACCTGAACTGGATTTCCCCCGACCAGATCGAGCGCATCGAAGTGGTGCGCGGTCCGATGTCCTCGCTGTATGGCTCGGATGCGATGGGCGGGGTGATCAACATCATCACCAAGCGCATCGGTGACAGCTGGAACGGCAGCGCGACCCACAGCTACACCCGGCCGCAGGATGGCGACCGTGGCGACACCCAGCAGATCGGCGCGACCTTCTCCGGACCGCTGGGCGAGCGCTTCGGCCTGCGCATCGGTGCCAACAGCATGCGCCGCGACTCGGACCGCTCCAACGGCGGCGTGTATGGCAACGCCTACGCCGGCGAGAAGGACCGCAATGTCGACGCGCTGCTGCAGTGGAAGCTGAGCGAGGCACAGGAAGTGTCACTGGAAGCTGGCCACGGTGTGCAGCAGGCCTTCATCGCCCAGGCGCTGGAAAAGCAGGACGAAGGCGCCTGGGGTGCCAGTGAGCTCAAGCGCAGTTCGCTGGCGCTGAACCACGACGGCAAGTGGGATTTCGGTACTTCCAAGCTCAGCGCGTACTGGACCGAGTACAAGAACGACATCGGCGCCACCGGTCGCTCCGAGGCAACCGATACGATCATCGAAGGCAGCCTGAGCACGCCCTTCACCCTGGGCGTGGACCACCAGTTCGCGGTGGGCGGCCAGTGGAAGCGCCAGGAGTTGACCAACACCGACACCATCGGCCAGGCGCCGGTGGACTATGCCGGCAACCCGGTGGTCGGCTCCAGCCTGGAAGTGGACACCTGGGCGCTGTTCGTCGAAGACGAGCTGAAGCTGCACCGTACCCTGGCACTGACCCTGGGCGCGCGCCTGGACCACCATGAACAGTTCGGCAGCCATGTCAGTCCGCGTGCCTACCTGGTCTGGCACCCGAGCGAGCAGTGGACGATCCGTGGCGGCGTGTCCAAGGGCTTCCGCGCGCCGAGCCTGACCGAGAATTCGCCCAGCGCGGCGACCCAGTCCGGTGGCCGCGGCTGCACCTCGCTGATCCCGCTGGGCTATACCCGCGGCGGTTGCTACATGGCCGGCAACCCGGACCTGGACCCGGAAACCAGCACCAACCGCGAGATCGGCATCAGCTTCGACAACGACCTGGTCGACGCCGGCCTGACCTACTTCCATACCGACTTCAGGAACAAGATCGAGTATGAAGCGCTGGGCTTCTTCAACGGCTACTGGTGGACGCGCATGAGCAACGTGCAGCGCGCGCGCACCAGCGGCATGGAAGGCAACCTCAACTTCCGCTTCGGCGATCACTGGCGCTGGCGCACGTCGGCGACCTGGATGAAGGAAGCCAAGAACCTGACCACTGGCCGCAACCTGATCGACACCCCGGAGTTCTCAGGCTATTCGTCGCTGGACTGGACCCCGAACACCACGTTCTCCAGCAGCCTGTCGGCGCAGTACACCGGCAAGCAGACCGGCGTGGTCAATACCTTCCTGAAGGCCTATACGCTGTATGACCTGACCGCTGCATGGAACGTCAATGAGGTGCTGACCCTGCGTGGCGGCGTCAGCAACCTGGCCGACAAGAAGCTGTACGCCGACGGCTCTACCGACTACTTCGTCGCCGGCCGCAGCTACTTCCTCAGCATGACCGCGCGCTTCTGATGCGCACTGCGATCGCGCTGGCAGCAGGCCAGCGCGATCGCCGCTGGTTTCCCAGGCTCAGTCGTTTTCCAGCACGGCCGGCGCAGCGTCGCGGCTGGCCGCGATGCGTGCACGGTCCATCGCCACCGCCAGTTGCTGGCGGGCGAGCAGTTGTTGTGCCTGCACCACTTCGGGTGTCGGCAGGAGCACCGGTCCGGGTGCGTTTTCCGGTGTAGCTGGTGTGGTCATGCAACCTCCATGGACATACCGCTGCCACCCGCAAACAGCCGGGGTAGCAGCGGAACTGCGCACCCTATCCTAAAAACAAGGCGGATGGGTGACGGTGCGGCACCGGGACGCAAGCCCTTTGCCGTAGGAACGTCACATTTTTGACGCTCCAAGCTGGTTTGCTGAATGTGACTCACTTATCATGAAAACGTTTTCCTAACAGGGAAGTCCCTACACATGAACACCGTTGACCTGACCCGCTTCAGCCCGAAGTGGCAGTTCCGCTTCAACTTCTTCCAGCAGCACGGCGCTCCCAAGGAGCCCGGCTTCAAGCAGGCCTGGAAGGCGCTGTCCTTCGGCGACCGCCTGAAGATCAACCTGAACTTCTTCGCCTTCTTCTTCGGCGCGATCTATCTGTTCATCCTGGGCATGTGGCGCAAGGCGCTGGTGGTGATCGGCATCAACATCGTGCTGATCGCGGTCAGCCTGGTGCTGCCGGACATCGTGGCCCGCGCACTGTTCATTGCAATGAACTTCCTGGTCGCCTCGAGCACCAACTACAGCTACTACCTGGAACAGGTGAAGGGCAACACCAGCTGGAACCCCTTCGAAGGCATGTTCTAAGCCCAGCGCACCACGTATGCAGTGGCACATCGACGCCCGGCCTTGGCCGGGCGTCGTCGTTCATGCCCCAGCTCAGGCGGCGCGCAACGCGGCAGCCGGCCGGGTGTCGGCCTGCAGGCGGAAGCGGGACACCGCCACCGCCAGCTGCTCGGCCTGTTCTTCCATCGCCCGCGCCGCAGCGGTGGCTTCTTCCACCAGCGCAGCATTCTGCTGGGTGGTCTCGTCCATCTGCACCACAGTCTGGTTGACCTGCTCGATACCGGCCGACTGCTCGCGCGAGGCGGCCGAGATCTCGGCCATGATCTCGTTGACCCGGCCGACCTGGCCGACGATCTCCTGCATCGTGCGGCCCGCACCGTGCACCAGCTGCGCGCCGGCGCCGACATGGCCGACCGAAGCGTCGATCAGCTCCTTGATCTCCTTGGCCGCGCCCGCCGAGCGCTGTGCCAGCGCGCGCACTTCGCTGGCGACCACCGCAAAGCCACGGCCCTGTTCACCGGCGCGCGCCGCTTCCACCGCTGCGTTCAGGGCCAGGATGTTGGTCTGGAAAGCGATGCCGTCGATCACCGAGATGATCTCGGCGATGCGCTGCGAAGAGGTCTCGATCTGCTCCATGGTCTGCACCACCTGGCTGACCACCTGCCCGCCTTCGCTGGCAACGCCTGCGGCCGAGGCCGCCAGCTTGTTGGCCTGCAGGGCATGATCGGCGTTCTGGCGCACGGTGGAGGTCAGTTCCTCCATCGACGCGGCGGTCTCTTCCAGGTTGGCCGCCTGCTGCTCGGTACGGCGTGACAGGTCGCTGTTGCCCGACGCGATCTCGCCTGCGGCCAGGCGGATGCTGGCCGCAGACTGCTGGATCTGGCCGACGATCTGGGTCAACTGCTGCACGGTGCTGTTGGCATCGTCGCGCATCACCGCGAACACGCCGTGGAAGTCACCCTCCATCCGTGTACTCAGGTCACCGGCGGCGATGGCGCGCAGCAGCGTCGACAGCGCAGCCAGGTTCTGGTCGCTGACCTGCATCATGGTGTTGAGCGTTTCCACCATGCGGCGGAAGTCATGCTCGAAGCGCTGGGTATCGCCACGCACGGCGAAATCACCTGCCGCCGCCGCAGCGGCCAGCTGCTGGATCTGTTCGTTGATCGCCGCCAGGTTGGTCTTGGTGGTTGCCATGGCAGCGGTGAATATCGCCTTTTCGCCCGGCAGTGCCTCCATGTCCACGCTCAGGTCACCCACCGCGTAGCGCTGCATCACCTCGACCAGGCGTTGGGTGACCGCATTGCTGTCGGCCACCAGCTGGTTGCTGTCGGCCACCATGCGGCCATATTCGCCCGGGAACACCGAGGCATCCATGCGGTAGCTGATTTCACCGGCATCATGGCGGCGCGCCATCTCCGCCTGTGCGGCCATCACTGCCTGCAGCTGGCCACGCATGCCCTGCATGGCGTCCAGCAGGCGGCCCACTTCATCGTTGCCCAGCGCCGGCATGGCGGTATCCAGCTTGCCCGCAGCCACGTCGCCGGCGATGCGCACCGCCTGCGCCAGCGGTCGCACGGCCAGGCGCTGCAGCAGCAGGTAGACACCGCCACTGAGCACCAGCGCAGCCACCACACCCACCAGCAGGATGATCCACAGCAGCTCGCGGGCCTGCGCGATGATCACCGCATGCGGCACCACCACGCCCAGCGCGAAACGCTGCGGCGCGTCACCCACCTGCAGCGGCACGTACAGGCGGACGTTGCCGGCAGCGTCGGGCTCGAACGCTTCGTACGTCTTGTCGGCGGCGATCTGCGCCAGCATGCCGAGGGTGGCGGCATCGGTACGCGGCTTGCCGATCTCGGCAGCATCGGCCGAGGCCAGCACCACGCCCTTCGGCGACAGCAGTTCGACGCGGCCGGCGCCCATCGGCGTCAGCGTGGCCAGGTGCTTCTGCAGCGCGTCCAGCGAGAAGTCGACGGTGAAGACACCGAGGAAGGTGCCGTTCTCGACGATCGGCGTGCTCAGCGTGCTCATCAGCACCTGCTTGCCGCCGATGTCGTAGGCATACGGTTCGCTGACCAGCGGCAGCTTGTCGCGGCTGGGCACCATGTACCAGTTGCCCGAGCCGCTGGGCGTCTCGGTGTAGTCGGTCATCGTCGACTGCTGCGGCTTGCCGTCCTGCCAGGCCCAGTAGCTCATGTAGCGGCCGGTGGCGTCGTGCGCCTCGCTGTTGACGAACTCGGCGTCCTTGCCGTCGAAGGCATTGGCCTCCCACATGGTGCTCTTGCCCAGCCATTCCGGGTGCGCGTGCAGCTGCTCGCCGATGACATTGGCCAGGCTGGCGCGATCAGGGGCATCACCGCGCGCACGCTGGGCCAGCACGGTTTCCACCATCGCATCGTTGCTGGCAAAGGCCGTACCCAGGTCGGCAGCCACCTGCCGCGCCTCGGCACGGGCTTCGCTGGCCATGGTCTGCCGCGAGGACGACACCAGCGCCGAACTGGCCTGGTGATAGATCAGGAACGCGGTCGCGCCGAAGCACAGCAACGCGATCACCGCGGTGCCCAGCATCAGCTTGTGGGCGATGCTGCCGGGGCGACGGGCAGCGACGGAACGGGAAGAAGACATGGGAGGATCCGCAGGCAGTTCAGGTCGACCGGTGCCACCAGGGCACCGCGCAGATGCGCGATCCGTCGCGCGGGCCGCCTGCCCGCCGGATCGGAACCCGGCGCGGGAAGGCGCGCACCGGGTTAGCGGCCATGGCCGGGCGAGGTTGAGGCTCGCCGCACGCACAAAACCTGAACCCGCTCAGCTGCGGCCGTCGACCCAGGCCTGTGCTGCTCGCCTGTGCTATTCGGCGACGCGGTCGCGGATCCACTCCGCACGGGGCAGGACCTCGATGCTGCCCGCGGCGTACTGCTGCAGCACGTCCTCCGGACCGAAACGTGGCTGCCAGCCCAGCGCTGCACGCATCCGGCTGCTGTCATAGACCCGATCGATGCTGAGCGGCAGTGGCCAGCCACGGCGCTCGAACTCGGCCAGCAGCTGCGGTGCGCGGCGCGCCAGCACCTGGCGCGGATCGGCGGCCAGCTGCAGGCAGTCCTCGCGCCGGAAGGGCGTCGGCGCACAGGCGAGGTAACGCTGGAAGGCCGCGCCTTCATCGTGCAGCAGCGCGGCATGCGCGCTGGCCACGTCGCGCGCGTCGATACCACGGTGCAGGCGGAACATCGCCATGCGGTCAGGCGGCTCGGGGAAGCAACGTGCCATCCGCAGCACGCGCACGGTGAACGTTGCGCTGGCCGCCGCTTCGGCCAACGCTTCGGCCTGCAGCTTGGTGCGGTGGTAGATCGTGCGCGGCAGCGGCTCGGTGTCCTCGTCGATCCAACGGCAGCCGCCGGACACCACGGCATGGCCGTACAACGCCGTGGTACTGGTCAGCACGAAGCGCTGCACGCCGGCCTCGCGCGCCAGTTGCAGCAGGTTCGCGGTGGCCTCCACGTTGATCTGCTGGAACACCGCGTCAGGTACCAGGCCCACGTGCGGGGCGTGCAGGGCCGCGGTGTGGATCACCGCGTCGACCCCCTGCACGGCGCGTTCCAGCGCCCGGCGATCGGTGACATCGGCAATGACGCGCGTGGTGGCGAACGGACTGCGATCCAGCCCCACCACCTCATTGGCAGCGGCCAGCGCACCGAAGATCGCCCGCCCTATCCGCCCGGAACTTCCGGTCAACAGAATCTTCATTGAATCCATTCACTCGACAGCGCCCGGGACCTACCGGGATGGCTTGATTCTAGGCATGCACGATGGCGTCGGCGATAGCAGACGATGACATTGTGCATGCCATCCACCTCCGGCCAACCGCTCGGACTCTCCCTTGCCAGGGCGCCACGGGTGGCTGCCGTGACGACCGGTTGCAGAGCCCGGCGCTTCCTGCACGGTAACCGGTCGTCAAACGCGTGCGCAGGCCATGTGAGCCTCGTACAGCCCACTTCGACCTGTCTTTAGCCTGCACTGTGCAACATGGGACTGTCACTGATGGCAGCGACCCATGTTCACACCGGAGACCGGTAATGACCAACTCACGCAATGGCAACAGCAATCGTGGCTTTGCCTCGATGGACGAAGACAAACAGCGCGCGATCGCGGCCAAAGGGGGACGTGCTGCCCACGCATCCGGCAATGCACACCAGTTCAGCCCGGACGAGGCCCGGGTGGCGGGCCGGAAAGGCGGTGAAGCGATCAGCCAGGACCGCCAACACATGGCCACGATCGGCCGTGAAGGCGGCCATGCGCGGCACGCCAGCAGCCGCCAGCAACAGCAACAGCAACAGCAGGACATGGCCGACAAACCTGACAGCGGTCAACAACGTTGACGTGTTGCGGTCACTGCGCCGCGTACCGGCGGTGCCGCCGACGTCGATCAGCACTCATCACTGTCAGCACAGTGGAAGGCGCCGCTGAGCCGGGGCGCGCCGGCTAGGTGTGGGCGAGGATGTTCAGCAGGCGCCCAAACGGGTCGCGCACGTAGAAGCGACGTACACCCCATGGCTCTTCAGCCGGGCCATATTCAAGCGCGATGTCCGCGTGTCGCAGGCGTTCGAGCACGTCGTCCAGATCATCCACCTCGATCGAAAGATCCGGCACCGGGGTACCCGATCCGCCTTCGCTGGCAACGCTGAGCTGTGCCAGCGCAGTGCCCTGCCCACCGTAGGTGACGATCCAGCCGTGGTCCATCACGATGTCCATGCCGAGGATGTCGCCGTAGAACGCGGCCGCCTGCGCAGGATCGGCACTGGCGATGTTGGCGACGACACGTTTGACGGCCATGTTGCGGCTCCAGACGATCAGGACCGCGGACTTCGTGCCTGCGGCCAGGTGAAAAGGGGCCCCTGGATCGGGCCCCCCATTGCGAACGGTATGCAGGCCTCAGACGGCGCCGCACCTGTCCATGACACAGCGATCGTATTCGAACTGGCACTCCATGGCATCACCGCCGCCGGAAACGCAGGCCTGGTAGGCCTTCCAGCACGGGAAGTCGCACGGCTGGACCGGACCGGCCACCGCCACCGAACCGGTACACGCGAGTGCAAACACTGCAGCAACGATCGCTTTCCTGATGGCTCGCATCGATATCACTCCCTGATAGGCCTGGTGACTCCAGGCCGCATCACCGTACCCGCGTGTGCGGGAGAGGAAGTGAAAGCGTGGGCGCAGTTACCGTCGCAGCATCACCAGGCCACCCAGGCTCAACGACGGCAGCAGCAGCCCAAAGGCCACCAGCGGCCAGACCGTATCGCCCGGCAGCAGCAGCGTCGCCAGCGTGCCAAGCGTTGCCACGATCAGGCTCTGCACGGCGTAGTACAGCGCCACTGCCGTGCCGGAGGCATCGGCAAAATCGCGCAGCGCACCGTTGGCCGCCACCGCAGCCACCATCACGATGCCGATGGCCACCAACCACATCGGCAACACGACACTGGCAAAGGATGGCGGCAGCATCGCCGTCATCGCCATGACCAGCGCGCCGCCATTCATCACCATCAGCCCACGCTGGAAACTGCCGCCAATGCCCCATCGCCCGATGAACCAGGAAGCGAAGCGCGAGGTGACGATCATCACCAGCGCCACCGTCGCGAAGGCCAGGCTGAAGCCAATCGGCGAATAGCCAGCCCTCCCCATCAGCACCCGCGGGGCGATCGAGAAAAACACGAAGAACGTGCCCATCGCTGCACTGAATCCCAATGCATGAGCCCAGAAGCCGGCATTGCCGAGGATGCGCGCGAAGGCTGGCGATACGTGGACATGCTGCGGTGGCCGTGTCTCCTGCCAGCCGCGGCATGCGCGTGCACCCGCCAGCAGTCCCAGCACACCCAGCGCGATGAAAATTGCCCGCCAGCCCAGCGTATAGGCGATCAATGCGCCGAGGATCGGACCGAGCGCCGGCACGAACGCCAACATCGAGGCGAACAGGCCATAGAGCGTGGCGCCCTCGGCCGTATCGGCATACACGTCGCGCACCGTGGCGAAGGTGGCCACCAGTGCGGCCGACGCCCCAACCGCCTGCACGCCGCGCCACGCAAGGAATGCCGCACCACCGCTACACGCGGCCAGCGCGAACGACGCCAGCGTGAACAACAGCGCGCCCATCAGCAGCACCGGCCGTCGCCCGATCCGGTCCGACAGCGGGCCGAAGATCAGCTGGCCCAGCCCCAGCACGAGCATGTACAGGCTCAGCGTCAACTGGATGAGGGCGGGCGACGTGCCAAGTGCCTGCGGCATGGCCGATACGACCGGCAGGTAGATATCCATGGCCAGCGAAGCCAGGAGGTCGAAGGGAGCCATCAATGCGATGGCGCCCGGCAGGGAATGGGCCCAGCGAAGGGCTTTTCGATCAGACATGGGGAAACATCCGCTCAGGAGGGAATCCGGCGGTGATCAACCCAGTGCGTGGAAATCGCAGGACAAGATCACCGCAACAACGTGCGTACCGTTGTTGCGGCTCAGCGGACTGTCTGCGGACCGTTCCCGTTCATCTGATGATCCGGTGGAAGATCGAGTGCGGCCAGTGTAGCAAGGCCATTGCGGGGCAGCCCGGCAACGTCGTCCGGCAGGGCCTCAGGGCAAGGGCAGCATGTCGGTGCGCCGGGAGGGGGTACGCCGCACCTGTTCGATGAGCCGGCGGACCGCTGGCGATGTTTCCTGTTCACGGTATAGCGCAGCGATAGTCGAGGCGATGACCGGCCCGGCGATAGGCAGATACACCACGCCTGGCAGCAGCAGCGTCCGCTGCAGCACCGACGGCACGATCGCCACGGCGCCATCGCCCACCGAGACCTGCGCGAGCACCGCGACAAGATGACCGGGACGGGAGCGGATGTCCGGCACGAATCCGCCACGGCGGGCGACTTCCAGCGTGCCGGCGGGCTGCTCCGGCATGATGAACGCCTCCTTCGCCAGCAGCGCCGGCTGCACCGGCACCCCCGCGTGGGCCAGCGCATGCGATGCCGGCAACGCCACGCAGAACTGATCTTCGATCAGGATGTGCGAACCGAGCGCATCGGGCACCTCCATCGGAAGCCGGCAGAACACCACATCGATGCGACCGTCCAGCAGGAGGTCCGGCAGGTCGGCCATCGGCCATTCGCCGACCTTCAGCTCCACGTCGGGCGATGCGCTGCGGAACCGCTGCAACTGCTCCTGCAGCGCGCCGGCATGGACCGCCGAACCTACGTAGCCGATCTCGATCCTGCCTATTTCCCCGCGACCAGCGCGGCGGCCCACGGCCTCTGCCTGCTCGAACTGGCGCAGCACGTTGCGTGCTTCGGCCAGGAAGATCGCACCGGCAGAGGTCAGCGTGACCTCGCGCCTACTGCGGTCGAACAAGGGGGTGCCCAGGCGACGCTCGATCTGCTGGATCTGAACGCTCAGCGTCGGCGTGGCGATGCCCAGGCGCAGCGCGGCGCGCCCGAAATGCAGCTCCTCGGCCAGTGCGACGTAGTACTGCAGATGTCGACGGTCCATGCGTGCCGGCTCGTTAGCTTTGGCCTAACGTACTTGAAGAACACCGGCAATGAAACAAACAGTCGAAGTTGCTTGAATGGGCCTTCTTCGTTCCCCACCCGAGTACCCGGTGTCTCTCTTCCCCCGCCGCAGACCGCCCAACTGGATCCTGATCATCGCCTCACTCGGCTGCACGATGACGGTGCTGGAAACCAACGCCGTGGCCGTCGCGCTGCCGACCATCGCGCGGGATCTGCAGGCTGACTTCGCCGACATCGAATGGGTGATCAGCTGCTACATCCTGACCTTCACCTCGCTGCTTCTGCCCGCCGGTGCCATCGCCGATCGTCATGGCCGCAGGCGGGTGCTGCTGATCGGCATCGCACTGTTCGCCCTCTCATCGCTGACCTGCGCGCTGGCCCCCACGGCCAGTGCGCTGTATGTGGCCCGAGCGTTGCAGGGCGTGGGTGCCGCTTTCCTGCTGGCCCCATCACTGTCGGTGATCGGCCACGAATTCCACGAGGGCAAGCAACGCGACGATGCCTGGGCCTTCTGGGGCACGGCAATGGGCATGATGATGGTGCTCTCGCCGCTTATCGGTGGGCTGTTGTCCTCGCTGTGGGGATGGCGCTCGGTGTTCATCGCGATCCTGCCCTTCCTCGCCTTCCTGGCCTATGGTGCTATCCGCTGGGTTCCCGACACTGCCGACACGTTGGTACGCCCGCTCGATCCGCCCGGCATCATCACCTTCAGCATGGCGATCTTCGGCATCGTGTTCTTCCTCGTGGAAGGACTCGCGCAGGGATGGACATCGGCGGTGGCCCTGGCCGGCCTGGGCCTGGGCATCGCGATGGCCGCGCTGTTCACCTGCATCGAGCTCACGCGTCGGCATCCGATGGTCGACCTGCGGCTGCTTGCCAGCCCGCGCTTTGTCGGTGCACTGATCGCCATGATCGGCTACGCGGTCAGTGCGCAGGTGATGGCCTCGATGCTGCCGCAGTACCTGCAGAACGGCGTCGGCCTGAGTGCGCTGGCCACGGGCGCCGGCATGCTGCCGTTCGCTGCGGCGATGCTGCTGTTCCCCAGCGTGGGCAGGCGCCTGGGCAGACGATTGTCGAGCGGGATGGTGCTGGCCATCGGCCTGTCCATCACTGCCGCCGGCAATGCGCTGGCCGGTATCGGTGCATGGCACAACCAGCCGACGGTGGCGCTGCTGGCGATGGTCATCATCGGCGCAGGCGGTGGCATCCTCAACGGCGAAACATCCAAGGCGATCATCGGTTCGGCGCCCCGCGACCGCGCAGGCATGGCCTCGGGCATCAGTGCGACGACGCGCTTCGTCGGCATCCTGCTCGGTTTCACGGTCCTCTCCAGCGCCCTGACCGTCGGCATCCGCGCCGGACTCTCAACACGCGTGCCTGCAGATGAAGTCATGCGTCTGGCCGACACCATCGCCACCGGTGCACTGACCCGAGGAGCCCCGGTTGATCTGGCGCGGGCGATCTACAGCCAGGGCTTTGCCGCGTCCCTGTGGACTGCGGCCGCAGCAGCGACGCTGGCCAGCCTGGCCGTTGCCCTGCTCAGGCCACGCGCCTGATCGCAGATGGCAGACGCAGAAACGACCAGGGCAGCACTGGGCTGCCCTGGTCGCGGCGATGTGGGGGATGATCGCCAGATGCGATCAGGCAGCCTTCATCGCATGCTTGCGGTCGCGCATGACCGAGTGGCATTCCTGCACTTCCGGCAGCCACTGGGTCACTTCCTGGCGCACCGCCGGCGGCAGGTCGTTGTCCTTCAGCACGTCCTTGAACGCGCCCAGCAGGCGATCCTCGGACTCTTCAAGTTCGGCCACGTAACCGTAGTTGGTGTCACCGAAGGCCGCGCGCACCTTGCCGTAGAACTGCTGCATGGAACCGACCATGGTGCCGTGCTCGGCCGGCTTGCCGCCGGTAGCGGCCACCGAGCTGCTCAGCGAGGACACGATGCGGCCCTTCACGCCGGCGATGCGGACGAACAATGCCGACAGCTCGGCATCCTTCACCTTGGTTGCGGCTTCCTCGTAGAAGGACTTGCCATCACGTGCGATCTCGATCAGGTCGTTGAGGCGATGCTCGATGGTGGACTGGGTGCTCATGTGTAGTCTCCTCTGGGGGAAAAAGGGCAACAGTGGAATCCGTTGCCTGCGAGCCCAGACTGGCCGACCGGGTGTGGTTCGCGGGTGAGCATCGATTGATGCGGTGATCATGCTGCCCAACGGCGCCCCACCCACTCACACGGGCGACGCGGTGTCTTCACCGCATCTGAATCCTGGCAATGACCTCCACGGTCATCCGCACCGCATGTCTAGTCCACCGCTACCCGCACTACATGGCTGATGCCCCGATGGAACATCTTCGCGTACGGACAGACCCGCTCGGTGTTGCGCACCAGTTCGGCTGCACGTATCGGGTCCATGCCAGGCAGGCACACCACGATCTCGGCCGACAGCAGGTACAGGCCGTCCACGGGATCTCGCGCGAACGTCACCGCTACCTCGATGCTCGGCTCGACCAGTTCCATTCCCGCACGCGCAGCCACCAGCACCATCGCACCGTGGAAGCAGCCGGCGTAGCCCGCCGCCAGCAACTGCTCGGGATTGGTACCGCCACCGGGTCCGCCCAGCTCAGCAGGCAACCGCAGGTCCACTGACAGCGCACCATCATCGGACCGCACCACGCCCGACGCACGACCGTGCTGTGCCACGCCACCGCTGACCCGCACCCGTCCGGTATACAGCGGGCGCACCTCATCACCGTGGTACTTGTCGAGCACCGTGTGCGGAGGTGGTTTCAGCCCGGTCATCGCAGGTTCCTGCTGGGAGCGTCCACCGCCGATCAGGCCGGCTGGCCCTGTGCCAGCCCGGACTGCTGCAACCAGCGCTCGAAGCTGATCGTGCCGAGCCATGCCTGGCCCACCGGCACCAGCGTGTCCTGCTGCAGCTGCGCACCGAAGTAGCGCGCCTGGGCATCGCCAACCACTTCACGCGCGTCACCGGTTGCCTGCAGGAAGCGCTGCGCCAGCACCGCCATCGATTCGCGTTCCGGGCCGGCGATCTCCACCACGCCATTGGCTGGTGCCTGCAGCGCGATGCGCGCAACCGCATCGGCTACATCCTCGGCGGCGATCGGCTGCACTGCGGCGGTCGGCAGCTGCAGGGTCTGGCCGTCACCGGCTGCCTGGAGGATGCCCGGCAGGAACTCGAAGAACTGTGTCGAGTGGATGATCGTGTACGCCAGGCCCGAATCGCGGATCAAGCGCTCCTGGGCGATCTTGCCGCGGAAATAGCCGCTGGCCGCCAGCTTGTCGGTACCCACCACCGACAGCGCGACATGATGGCGTACGCCTGCCTGCGCCGCGGCCGCCAGGATGTTGTGGCCGGCCGTCACGAAGAACGACAGCACCGCCGCATCTTCGAACGAGGGCGAGTTGGCCAGGTCGACCACCACCTCGGTGCCCGCCATCGCAGCGGCCAGGCCCTCGCCGTTCAGCACATCGATACCGGTGGAGGGTGCAGCGACGACGACCTCATGGCCGGCCGCATGCAGGCGATCGACCACCTTGCTGCCGATGCGGCCGGTGCCACCGATGACGAGGATCTTCATGACAGGTCTCCTGGAGCGTGGAAAGTTCGGATGTGGCTGCATGCTAGGAACGCATTGGCCGGCGCAGTAGATCCGCAGCGGGCCACGCACTGTTGCCGCATCGGCACCAATGCGGTCATGCCCATGCCGGGGCCGAATCGCGCTGCGCTGCCGCCTGCTGCCGCGCTTCCCAGTGCGAGAACACATCCAGATCCAGCGCGCGTATGCGCTGGGTGCTGAAATCGATGAACGCGCGGATCCGCTTGGGCAGCTGGCGTCGGCTGAGATAGCACAGGTAATGGCCACGATCGTGCGGCGCGTAGCGGTCCAGGCAGGTCACTACAGCGCCTGTGCGCAACGCATCACTTACCTGGTAGCTGGGCAGCTGGGCGATCCCCAATCCGTCGATCACTGCCTGCAGGACAAGATCGGCATCATTGAACACCACCTCCGCCGGCGGCTGCAGATTCACATCCTGGCCGTCCACACGGAAGTCCCAGCGCTGCAGGCGCCCACCGGGAAGGCGTCGACCGATGCAGGCATGGCTGGACAACACTTCGATGGTGTCTGCCAGGCCATGCGCCTGCACATACGCGGGCGATGCACAGACCACCAGCTGCATCGGCACCAGCTGCTTGGCGATCACCTGGCTGTCTTCCAGCACGCCATCGCGGAACGCCACATCGATGCGATCGGCGGCCAGGTCCGGTGCCTGCTCGTCCAGCAGCAGCTCCACAGAGACCTGTGGATACTCCGCGCGGAACGCAGACAGCAGCGGCGCGATCACCCGGCGTCCGAAGCCATGGGTCGCACTGATCCGCAGATGCCCGCGCGGTGGTCCCTCGCGCAGGTCGCGCATTTCGTCCAGCGCCTGCAGGATGCTGGCAACGCCCGGGCTGCAGCCCTCCAGGAACAGCTCGCCTTCGCGGGTGAGTGTTGTCGAGCGCGTGGTGCGCAGGAACAGGCGCACGCCCAGTTGTCCCTCCAGCTTCTGCACGCTGCGGCTGACTGCCGAACGACCGATGCCGAGGCGATCACCGGCGCGGGCGAAGCTGCCCTCGGCGGCTACCGCGATGAATGCCAGGACCCCGGCATAGCTGGCGGAAAAGGACGCCGTGAGGGAATCGCGGCCGTCGCTGGCCAGGCAGGACTGCGGCATGACATTCATGGTGTTCCGGGCTCCTGGAAGTCGCGTCGGGCAAGCAGGTGGGCGCGTGCATGGGCCAGTCGCTGGCGGCATGCCGGCAGCTCCAGCCCAAGCAGCGGCGCGATGTCTTCAAAGCCCGCGCCCAGCACGTCATGCAGCAACAGCACGGCCCGCATGTCCGGTGGCAGTTCGTGCAATGCGGCAAGGAAGGCCTGCCAGACCCGCTCACTGGCGGGGCAGGCTGCTGCGCGGTTCGGGGCGGATGAGGTGTCCATGCCCGGCAGACGGGCGAGCATCCGCCGCTGTGACAGGCCATTGGTGTTTTTCGTGCAACACCGTGCAGCCCTGCCCTCGCCTAGCGCCCCGCGTGCAGCGGGCCTAGCCTCGCTGCGTCCCTCAACTCCCATCGGAACACCGTCATGAGCCAACGCCTGGACTACGCCGCACAGTCGCCCGAACTCTTCAGGAAGCTCGGCACCTTCTCCCACGCCGTGCACAACAGCTCGATCGAAGCGGCCATCATCGACCTGGTCAACATCCACGCCTCGCAGCTCAACGGCTGCGGGTTCTGCCTGGACATGCACGTGAAGGAAGCGACGATCCGTGGCGAGCGCGCACTGCGCCTGCACCATGTCGCGGCGTGGCGCGAATCGAACCTGTTCAGTGCGCGCGAACGGGCCTGCCTGGCGTGGACCGACACACTTACCCACCTCCCAGCGCAGGGGGTTGCGGACGACGTGTATGAGCGCGTGCGTAGTCAGCTGTCCGAACAGGAAATCGTCGACCTGACCTACGCGGTGATGGCGATCAATGCCTGGAACCGCGCCAACGTCGCCTTCCGTACGCAACCCGGCTCGCTGGACCAGGCCTTTGGCCTGGACAAGGCCGGTCTGGCCTGAGCGTCGACTGCACACTTTCCTGCTGGAGACCTGCCATGCGTTCTCTCTGTTCCCTGGCGCTGCTGGCCCTGCTGCCGTTGACCAGCATCGCCGCCACACCGCCGGCCACCGCGCCCGAGCCCATCGTGCGCGAGGTCATGACCCGTCCGTTGCCGGAACAGCCGGGCAAGGAAGCACTGATCCTGACGGTGCAGTACCCACCCGGCGGCGCCGATCCCGTGCACCGGCACGACGCCCACGGCTTCGTCTATGTGCTGCAGGGCCGCATCGTGATGGGCGTGGCCGGTGGCCGCGAGGTCACCCTCGGCCCGGGGGAGGCCTTCCATGAGGGCCCGGACGATCTGCATACCGTCGGCCGCAATGCCAGCCAGACCGAACCGGCGACATTCGTCGTGTTCCTGATCAAGGACATCGGCAAGCCGGCGGTACTGCCACCACGCTGACCGCCACCGGTCCGGGGCAGTACCCGCCACTCCCACAGGTCCGCCGGTGTCACAATCGGCGGAGCTGTCCCGTCTCTGCTGGCATGGACGACCCCACCGCACTGTTCACCCGACTACGCCCGCGCCTGTTCGGCGTGGCCTACCGCATGCTCGGCTCCTCGCACGAGGCCGAGGACGTGGTGCAGGATGTCTGGCTGCGCTGGCATGGCGCCAACCAGCAGGACATCGAGAACGCCGAAGCCTGGCTGGTGGCCACCACCACCCGCCGCGCCATCGATGGCCTGCGCCTGGCCCGGCGCACGCGCGAGCACTACGTCGGCATGTGGCTGCCCGAGCCGCTGCTCACCGAAGACACCGGCACACCCGAGTACATGCTGGAAACGGCCAGTGATCTGTCGGTGGCCTTCCTCAACGTGCTGGAGCGGCTGGCCCCGGACGCGCGTGCCGCGTTCCTGCTGCACGATGTGTTCGACCAGGATTACGACGTGGTGGCACGCACGCTGGACAAGACCGAAGCCGCCTGCCGGCAGATCGTGCACCGCGCACGCCTGCAGCTGCGGCAGGAGCGACCGCGCTACAACGTGCCGCAGGACGTGCACCAGAAACTGATGCGGCGTTTCGCAGAGGCCATCGCCAATGGCGACTTCAGGACGATGAAAGCCCTGATGGCCGAATCGGCCGTGCTGATCGGCGATGGCGGCGGCATCGTCACCAGCTTCCCGAAACCGATGGTCGGCGGCGCACGCATCGCACAGCTGCTGTACGCTCCGCACCTGCGGCGCAAGGACCAGCTGCGCATGGTGCCGAGTATGATCAACGGACGCCTGGGGCTGCTGCGTTACTTCGACGAGGTGCTGGAATCGGCAATGGCCTTCGATACCAACGGCGAGCAGATCGTGCAGATCCTGGTGCAGCGCAACCCGCACAAGCTGCAGGGCCTGAACCAGCCAACCTCGATCCAGTAGATCCACGCCATGCGTGGATGCGGTTGCTCTCATACACGGCAAAGCCACGCATGGCGTGACTCTACCGGCGGGCTCTTCACCCTGCGTCAATCCAGTAGATCCACACCATGCGTGGATGCGGTTGCTCTCATGCACAGCAAAGCCACGCATGGCGTGGCTCTACCGGTGGGCTTTCCACCCTGCGTCGATCCAGTAGATCCACGCCATGCGTGGATGCGGTTGCTCTCATGCACAGCAAAGCCACACATGGCGTGGCTCTACCGGTGGGCTTTCCACCCTGCGTCGATCCAGTAGATCCACGCCATGCGTGGATGCGGTTGCCTTCATGCACGGCGAAGCCACGCATGGCGTGGCTCTACCGGCGGGCTTTCCACCCTGTGTCGATCCAGTAGATCCACGCCATGCGTGGATGCGGTTGCCTTCATGCATAGCTAAGCCACGCATGGCGTGGCCCTACCGGCAGGCTCTCCACCCTGCGTCAATCCAGTAGATCCACGCCATGCGTGGATGCGGTTGCCTTCATGCACGGCAAAGCCACGCATGGCGTGGCTCTACCGGTCTCCGTGCTGGCTGACGGCTGCCCTTGTGGCTACTTCTGCTGCAGGAAGGCCAGCAGGTCCTGGTTGACCTTGTCCTTGTGGGTCTCGGTCAGACCATGCGGCGCACCCGGGTAGACGATCAGCCTGGCGCCCTTGATCAGCTTGGCCGACATCCGTCCCGCCACGTCGATCGGCACGATCTGATCGTCGTCGCCGTGGATCACCAGGGTCGGCACATCGAACTTCTGCAGGTCAGCGCGGAAGTCGGTCGCCGAGAACGCGGCGATCGAGTCGTAGGTGTTCTTCTGTCCACCCAGCATGCCCTGCGCCCACCATGCATCGACCATCGCCTGGTTGACCTTCGCGCCCGGCCGGTTGAATCCATAGAACGGACCAGACGGAATGTCCTTGTACAGCTGCGAGCGGTTCTCCAGCTGCGCCTTGCGGATGCCGTCGAACACTTCGATCGGAACGCCACCGGGGTTGTCTGCGGTCTTCAGCATGAACGGCGGCACCGAACTGATCAGCACGGCCTTCTTCACCCGTCCCGTGCCATGGCGGCCGATGTACCGCGCCACTTCGCCGCCGCCGGTGGAGAAGCCCACCAGCGTGACGTCCTTCAGGTCCAGCGTATTGATCACCGTGGCCAGATCATCGGCGTAGTGATCCATGTCGTTGCCATCCCAAGGCTGGCTGGAACGACCGTGGCCACGGCGGTCGTGTGCGACCACCCGGTAACCGTGGTCCGCCAGGAACATCATCTGCGATTCCCAGCTGTCCGAATCCAGTGGCCAGCCATGGCTGAAGGTCACCACCGGCCCGTTCTTCGGGCCCCAGTCCTTGTAATACAGCTGCACGCCATCGGCAGTGGTGATGGTGCTGGCGGTGCGCGTGACAGCGCTGGGCGCGGACGGGTGTGCCGGCGCGGCGGCCTGGGCGGACAGGCCCGCCTGCATCGACAGGGCCAGGGCAGTTGCAGCGAGGGTGCGGGTAACGGTGTTCACGGTGGACCTCCAGCGGATGGGTGGGTTTCGACAGGGGCTACTGTGCGCCCCTGCCCGGGACCATTGGTGACGTGAAGTCCAGAAAACTTGATCAAAAATCCCAGAACACTGGCACCCAGCGGAACGCATCGCCCTCGCGGGACACCCGGCCCACCGACGGGAACGGCAGGTGCGTGGCCACCAGCATCTCGCCGGTGCCGGCCAGCGTATTGAGCAGTTCAATGCGCACCCGCGCCGCTTCCTCCGGGTCGTGCTCGAAACCGTTGTGCCAGTTCGGTTGATCAAAACCGACGGCGAACACGGCATCGCCAGCAAAGGTCAGCGCCTGGCCCCCCGAGGCAACGCGTACCACGCAGTGGCCCGGCGTGTGGCCGCCGGTGCGGCGCGCGACTACGCCCGGTGCGATCTCATGCTCATCCTCGAAGGTGTGCACGAAACTGCCGTACTCGGCCCAGAAATGCGTGGCCGTTGCGCGAAGCGCGTCCGGGAATCCCTGCGGCATGTTCGTGCGGGTGAAGTCGGGCGACTTCCAGAACGCCACTTCCGACGCCGCAACGTGGATCTTCAGATCCGGCCGCAGCTGTGCTTTCACTCCGTCCATCAGCAGGCCACCGATGTGGTCCATGTGCATGTGCGTGATCACTACATCGGTGATCTCGCGCAGGTCGATACCGGCAGCGCCGAGGCGACGGATCAGCTGGCCGGCGCGCGGCAGCTGCAGGTCCGGGTCCATGCCCAGGCCGGCGTCGATCAGGATGGTGCGCTCACCACTGTGCACCACCATCACGTTCAACGCCCAGTCGAACGCATCCTGTGGCAGGTACATCTCGTCGAACCATTCGGCGCGCTCGGACGCCTGCACGTTGTGGCCGAGCATCTGCGTCGGCAGCGGCAGCACGCCGTCGCTGACCACCAGCACATCGATATCACCGACTTTCAGGGCGTAGCGCGAGGGAACAAGCTCGTCGAGCGCGGGCGCGGCAGGGGCAATGGTGTTTTCCAGGCTGAACATGAGGCGATCTCCACGAAGGTTGGCTGGCAGGCAGTGAAGCAGGGCCGGCGGACAGTTCCGGGGTACGCCTTCGCACGGCGCAGAGCATGGCGTTGCCGGGCAGCAATGCCCTGCAGCACAGCGCCGCTGGTTCGATTGAAGACGGGATCCACGAGCTGTCGTGGCCCCGGAGCACGGCAAGGGCCGTGTGGGATCAGCGTAGGCAACACAGACGGTGCGCAGTAGACCCGCAGGCGGGCTCGTGGCGTTGCCTTTTGGGAAGCAGTGGGCGACGTGGTTCCCGCCCACCGCCTGCCACCCGGTGGGCTTCGCTCAGCCGCCCTTGCCCATCAGCCAGCGGATGGCCTGTGGGAACGAGGTCTTCCAGTCGTCCGGATAGAAATGGCCACCCTCATGGGTACGCGACCGGAGCTCGTTGCCATCGCTGAAAAGGGCGCGGAAATCCGCGCTCATCTTCTGGTTCGCCGGCCCTTCCTGCTCGCCGTTGATGACGAACACCCGCTTGCCGTGCGCGCTGCTCTGCGTGGGCACCGGCTGGCGCCAGCCACCCGGCGACACCAGCAATGCGCCGGCATAGTCATCCGGATGCTGCGCCAGCAGCGCGCCGGCATGCTGCGAGCCCTGCGAGAAGCCCATCAGGTACACCTGCTTGCGGTCGATGCACTGGCGCGCGGCCAGTTGCTCAAGCCCCGCCTGCACCACCTTGTGCGTGCCCTCATACGGGCCGGTCCAGCTGAAGCTGTCGAACGACTCGCGCATCTCCGTACCGTTGATGCCCAGCAACACCACACCAGCATCGGCCAGCGGCTGCTCGCTGCTGTCCAGGTGGCCGTTGATGCCGTAGCCGTGCAGCCACACCAGCACCGGCGCACAGGCCGGCATCGCAACCCCCTTCGAAGGGGGCAGCACCGAGATGGCGCCCACCTTGCCGACCGATACCTTCGCGTAGCGTGCCTGTGTATTGGCCAGCACCTGCTTGAAGAATGGCGTTCCGCGCAGGTGCTCGAAGTCATCGTTGTCGGCCAGCGCGGGCGCGAACCACATGCCACGCTCATCGGCTTGGCGCAGATAGCGCTCGGCCAGCGCATCGTCACCGCGGCGTGCGAACAATGCCGCTGCGTGGTACGGCGCCTGCGCCAACGTGGGGTCTTCGCGGGTTGCGGCCAGATAAAGCGCCAGCGACTGCAGCAGCGTGGCGTCGTCTTCCTCGGCCCGCTCCATCAGGTCCTGCGCATCGTCGGCATTGATCAGGGCATTCAGCACCGGGCTGATCGACTTGAACGCGATGGTCGAGGCGCTGTCCTGTTCCTCGGCGTGTGCGGTTGGCGCGCAGACAGCGAGCGCCAGGAAAACAGCAAGAGCAGACAGCTTCGGCATGGGGAATCTTCCGTGATTGCGGCAACGCGCGGGGCGCGCAGTCTAGCAACCTCCGGGCCGATCAGATCGCCCTGCGCTCAACCGTAGGCAGGATGGCTGCCGGTAAGCACGCCCATCGAAAACGCGTAGCCCGCTTCTTCCAGCAACAGCCGCATGCGCAGTTCCGCCCGGCGCGGAACGCACAGCCCGCTCGGTGCGTACAGCGCATAGACGAAGCCGGCGCCTTCTACGTGCTCGCGGCGCACCGAACAGTTGTTGGTTTCTGCGGCATCGGACCACACGGCCCGCAGCTTCTCCGGGCCGATGGATTGACCGTTGCGCAGGCGGAACGTCAGCCAGCGCACGCCCAGCGGCGGATGGTAGGTCAGGTTAGCCATTGCGCACCTTCAATACGGCGGCGGAGATGGTTCAGGACATCCGGTTGCAGATCAGGATGCTCGTTGCGCGCGGACGCCGGCAGATCGATGCGGACAGCGCCGTTGACCAGCGCGGGGGGATCGGTGTGCAGGTCGATCCACCATCCATCGGGAAGGCGAAGCCCGCGTCCGTCCCTGTCATAGAGGTTGATCTGAAAAGACATGACGCTCGCTCCCATTGGAGTTCGAGCATACGCCTGCGCAATGTCACTCCAGACTGCGACCCGCCGACGCGGTTTCCTCGACCCGCTTGGCACACACGAAAACGAACGCCTCGTCCTGCTGCACCTTCAGGAACGAATCCAGCCAGCGTGCCGCAGCACCGCGGTTGCCGATCACGCCCCCGAGTTCTTCGGTAAGGCAACGCGCGCACTCCATGCCACCCGGACTGGGGGCCTGGCAGGCGCGGCAGCGCGCCATCGTCGTCGTTCTTGCCGGACGGCACTGGTACATGATCTTCGTCATCAGGCTTACCGCACGGGCATGGGATGGCATCAGCGCTCTTCCCGAACGTTGGACAGAGGAAAGCCGCGCAACGCGCGGCCTCTTCTTCGCTTACTGCTCAGCGACGGGTGTCACGGCCCGGCTCGCTCTTCTGTTCCTGCCTGGACTTCTGCGGGCCGACCGGCTTTGCATCCTGCTGGACCTGCTGCTCCTGCTGGCGCTGCTTGCCGTCCTGCTTGCGGTCGCCGCCCATTGCGTTGCCGTCGGCCTGGCCCTGCTGGGCGGCCTGCTTGATTCCGGTCGGTGCGTTGGTGCGGTCGGTCTGGCCTTGCGGCGTACTGTTGTTCATGTCTTGCTCCACCGCAGCGATCTGCTGCAGCGCCACTGTGGGCGCGGGCCGGTTACGCAGCTGCATGAAAGCCGGAGATTAATGAACGGGCACCATGAACAGCGCTGCGCGCACACAGGCTCCTGACATGCACAGGTGTACGTTGGCGTTCCAACAGGAGAAGTCTCATGGAACGCATCACCAACAAGGACTTCGTTGACGTCGAGCGCGAGCTGCAGCATTGGCAGGCCGCGTTCCAGACGGGCGATCTGCCCGCCATCAACTTCCGCCACGAGGTCGCACCGGTCATCCGCCTGGCGTGCGACATCTATGTCCGCAACCCACATGGCACGCGCACGGCGTGGCTCACCGATCTGCAGTCACGGCTTGCGCTGCGCACCAGCCTGCGTGGCCACCCGGGGTCGGCGGAAATGGCGATGGGCTGCTGGGCGCGCCTGTCCGGGCCGGCATTGGCCCCGCAGGCGGGCTGAGACAGCAGGCTGCGGGCAGATCACTCCTCGCCCGCGAGCTGGTTGCCTTCCTGCATCAGCTGATCATTCAACCGGTTCACCAGCGCGATCACCGCATCGGCCAAGGCACGCGCATCGGCGATCGAACCGTGGAAGGCAATGCGGGTGCCCTCCACCCTCACTTCCGCCAATGAAAGCTGCGACGCCAGCATCGCGCAGTGCTGCAGGAAGCGGCCGGTCCACTGTTCATCGGGTGCCTGATCGAGCAGCGCGGTGATGGCTTCATCGGCAGTCGCATCGACCTGCTGGTGAAGCCGTGGCACGTCGAACCCAACGATGCGCGGCAGTCTGGACGGGCTCACGTACTTCCCCAAGGGTGTGCAGGACGGCAGTATCGCTGCACCGACCCTCCCGGGCGAATCGTCAGACGTGAACCGTTCATCCGGGCCGGCGATGTCGGGCCCTCGGTCAGCGGAGGCGTGTCGATTGCCGAGCCGTCCGGGCGTCGAGAGAAGAAAGGCCGGCCAACGTGGCAGCCAACGCCGATGGACATCCTGATGACGCCGATCCTGACCGCATTCAAGCATTCCCCGGACCGTGGCCAGGGGCTGGCCCGCGACATGCGCGTGCGCTGGGCGCTGGAAGAGCTGGGAGTGGCCTACGACGTCTATCTGCTCTCCTTCGAGGAGATGAAGCAGCCGGCGCACCTGGCGCGGCATCCGTTCGGTCAGATCCCCACCTATGAAGATGGCAACGTAGTGCTGTTTGAATCAGGCGCGATCCTGCTGCACCTGGCCGGGCAGCACCCCGGGTTGCTGCCCGCCGATACGGGTGCGCGCATGCGCGCGATCACCTGGATGTTCGCCGCGCTGAACACTGTGGAGCCGCCGATCGTCGAACGCTCCATGGCGTGGGTGCTGGAACGCGAACAGCCCTGGTACGCGCAACGGCTGGTGATGCTGGACGAGTGCGTGCGCAGGCGGCTGAGCCAGCTGTCCGCCCGGCTGGGCGATGCACCGTGGCTGGACGGAGACTTCAGCGCCGGCGATCTGCTGATGGTGTCGGTGCTGCTGCGGCTGCAGAGCAGCGGCATCGTCGGCGAGTATCCAGACCTTGCTGCCTACGTTGACCGCGCGACCGCGCGGCCGGCCTACCAGCGCGCCTTCGCCGCACAGCTGGCGGTGTTCCAGAACCTGTAGCTCCACGCCGCTCCCAGTAGCTCCACGCCATGCATGGAGATCACCATCCATTGGTACTGCTACGCGTAAATCGGCAGCCATCCGCGTGCCACCCGATTTCCGGAAGCAACCGTCACTGAATCAGTGGATGTCCAGCGCGACGATGCCATCCCCTTGCAGGGTGAACGCGTGTGTCAGCACCACCGGGCTGCCCGGAAACGTGCCACTGACCTGTGCAGACACGATGTGGCGACCGTCCTGCACGTGCAGCTGCAGGGGGACCACGTGTTGCTGGTAGGCCGCACGCGTCTGCGCCACCCAGGCGGCAATCGCCGTGTGTCCCTGGTGTTGCTGGCGCTCATCGCGCACCGTCGCGTCTGCGGCAAAGCACTGCTCCACGTGCGTTCCGGGCTCGCCATTGGCCAGCAGGAAATAGCGGGACAACGGCGCGGGAAGATCAATCGACATCGCAGGCACTCCAGGCGGGACTGGCGCTATTCTCGAACCGCACCCTGGCCGCCACAAGAGCGCACCTGAAGGTAAGTGACCCACCCCATGAGAAAGGCCTATACCCCTGAAACCGCCGCCGCGGACATGGCCCGTGCACTCGCACTGCTGGAAGGCCGCTGGAAGCTGTTGATCCTCTTCCACCTGTTCGACGGCAAGGTGCAGCGCTATTCCGACCTGGAGCGGCTCATCCCCGGCATCTCGCAGAAGATGCTGGCGCAGCAGCTGCGTGCACTGGAAGCCGACGGCATCGTGCTGCGCACGGTGTATCCGCAGGTGCCACCGAAAGTGGAGTATCGACTGAGTGCGTGGGGGCAGGCCCTGTGCCCGGCACTGGACGCGCTGCTGCTGTGGCAGGAGCAGAAACCAGCGGCAGGCGAGCCATCGGCATGACCACCTTCAGCGCAGCCACCATGCTGCTGCGAATGGTGAACACCCCGTAAAACGGCCACCGCGCGTGCCGCCACGCGCACTGCACCATCACCTAGGCTCAGGTTCCGCCCCCCGCCCGGAACCGGATCATGCCCTTGATTGCCATCGCGCTTGCCTCAGCACTGTCCGCCCTGCCCGACATCGGCTGGGAGCGCGAGCGGGCCGAAGATGCCCACCAGCTCATGCTGTGCCAGATCCACCGCGACCAGTTGGCCGATCGCGGGGAGAAGTCGCAGACCTACCAGCAGGCCAAGGCCGTCTGTGATCTGCTCGCCCGCGAGTACAAGCAGAACTGGGATTTCGACGCCCACGACGCGCTGGCGGCGGAGGCAGTGGACTTCTTCGACCTCCTGCAGCGCGGTGAGGCCACGGCAGTGCCACCGCGCAAATCCGATCACGCTCTCGAGTGATCGCCGCCCTGTTGAAGATCAGAGGATGACGGCAGCAAACAGGCCGACAACCGCGATCGTCGTCAGCAGGAACGAGACCACTACCGAGCCGAGCGCACGCAGCGCTGATCCTCCATTCAAGGCCACGAAGGCCCGCATGCGGGCCCACAGGTACCACGCCACCGCCAGCACGCTGATGCAGGTCGCGGTGAACGGGCCAGCCTGTGCCGGGGACGCGGCTGCCACCTGCGACAGCGCGAGTGCCACCACGAACGGGCATGCAATGAACGCCTGGATGGAGAAGGGCTCGCGCAGCGTCTCGCGATTCACGGGCAGCCGCTGGCGCCGAAGCGTGCCCAGTGCCGCGCCGAGCGCGTACACGCAGAACACCGCAGAGCGGGTGAGCAGCAGCCCCTGCTCGCTGCTGAAAAGCAGCTGCCCTACCGGTGTACTGAGTCGGGGCGAGGACATGCGCAGCGCCATCTCCAGCGCATGGGCGATGGCCACCGACAGGATCAGCATCAGCACCGGGCTGATCGCATCGGAAAACCTGTGCTCCAGATCCTTGCCGAGCTCGCGGCGGGTGTAGAGCGCAACCTCACCGGGGTGAATCAGTACCCGCCAGAACATCCGCGGATAGAACACCAGCCAGCCGACCAGCTCGTAGAGGAATTCTTCCAGCGATCGCAGCAGTCGTATGAGGTCCATGACCGCTGTGGATAGCGTGCGGCGCGTGAAGCCGGGATCACGGGCGGGGCCTGCGCCTGCGATGCCAGCTGTCCCCCCCCGACTTCTGGCAGTCACCCCCGGCCGATGCTTCTCGTAGCGTTCGGGCTGCCCACAAGCAATGCTGGGCAACCTGGTGGCCCACCGGCAGCTGTTCCAATGGGGCATTGCCACCTTCCTGGTCGAGCAGGTCGCCTTCCTGCTATCCCTGAGCCTGTTCCGTCTGCTGCAGCACACGCATCGCGCCACAGCGGTGGCCGCGGGGTGACATTCGCACTGGGTCTGGTACCGCGCCCAGCTGACAGGTGGCCGTTTTCAACCCGCTTTACGAATCATGCTGTCGCAGCCAAGCGGGCATTGCCTGCGCATGTTCAGCAAGTCCCAGCTGACGTCGGGTCCGAGTGATCATGCTGGCGATTTCTGCTTCGAATTCAGCGCCGTTCTGCACACTGCAGAGAAGCGCCTCGCATCGGTGCTTGAGGTTGATCGCCCACGGCACGTCGTGCGGATCGGCAATGATCTTCTCGAACAGTTGCCTGCTCTGGTCAACCGCACCAGAAACGCCTGCCGCGACTGCCGCGTGGTAGTGGCCCCATAACGACAGGCCTGCGTTGGCTGCCATCCAGGCCTCCACGTGCGAAGGCGATGCGAAACGCTCCCGCAATGCGAGCACCTCCTGCCCCGCGCGTTCGGCCAGGAACGTCGCCGCCAGTGCGAACTGCGCGTCACTGATGAATTCGTGGAAACCCTCGACCCTGTGGCCGGCATCGAATGACAGGAAGTCCTTCTCATTCCAGAGGAAGCACGCCCCAACGTTCAGATAACTTCCTTTGCTCCACGAAGACTGCTGGAATTCAACCATCCCGACCCACCACCCCTGGTCGTCCAGCCAGACTCTGGAGCGCCCTTTCTGCACACAGCCCAGGGGGCGGAGATGGGTTCTGGCCGCTACGGTGATCAAGCGCGAATGTGCGGGTGCCGGCATTGGATGCATCCTTGCGTTGCGGAAGCTGCCAGGAAGCCTACGTCAGGGTGGTGCACAACGGGTGGCAAGGATGGCTGGCTCATCCTGGCATTGGTAATGATGACCCCGGACGCGGCCTATGCCGCTACATTAACCGCATGGCCTGAGCAGAAACCGGTGGGTCATTACAGTGCAGACTAACGGTTCGCGATAAACCACCGGGAGGGCTGAGCAATGCTGAGTGTGAGGCTTCAGGGAAGTGGCTGTGGACGGGGTGATATGCGCGAAACTGCCGGCAAGGCTTTCATTCGACTGGTACCCATAGCTCCAAAGCCATGGGCTCTGTTGGCAACCTTGCTCCTGTGGGCTCTCCTCACAGCAAACGCATGGGCCGGGACGCGTGATTGCCTCGCGTCCGGCCTTGAGGTCGACACAGCCATGTCAAAGGCGACTTTGCGAGTGACAGCTCGGAGTACGCCCAAATTGAACCTGCAGGAGTGGCAAGCGTCGAAGCGCTCCCGCTCGGACGAACACGTCTACACCTTGGATATCAGCAGGAGCCTGCTTCCCGAAGGAAGAAAGTACCCGCTGATCATCAGGTTGGCGCCCTCTACTGTCGCGATCAACCTCCAGCCCTTGATCAATCCTGATGATTCGCAGTTTGAACGCCTATGTGGCGATATCGATCCAGGAACCTCACAGCTTCCAGCAAGCTCTCCAGTGACGTTGTTCGAAGGCTACGCATTCTTCAGCGATGGGCGGCCAATACCAGTTCCAACGCTGCTGGCGGATCAAGGCGTGCCACAGGCGTTCAGGAGCCAATATCAGGATTGGCTGGAGAAGGCCCAGAAGTTCTATAGGCGTGCCCTGGGACCTGAGCCGCACAGCGTGAGCTCTGTAATCTTCTTGCTTGAGCAGGGCGCCAATACCCAGCAGGGCTGCCGCTTCAGCGGAAGCTCATTGCCCGGACTGCTGCTGATTGGCCTTCGTGCGGGCTGCCTGGACACCTCAAAAGGCTTTCCAAATGACTTGTCTCACTTCATTGCCCATGAAGCATTTCATCAATGGAATCAAGATGTGCAGATGATGGAGTCACTCCCGCAGGAAAGCAGAATTATGCTGCTCGAGGGCGGGGCAGAAATGGCAGCGAGCTTGTTTCTGTCGGAGGTGACCGGGAGTAAGGAGCAAGGGATCACGCGCGACGTAGGCGCAGCTGCGGAGTCATGTATCGACCAGGCAGAGTACAAGAAGCGACCATTGAATGACCTGATCAGTGGGGGCGAGTATCAACTCGCGTACTCCTGCGGGATGGTCTACACCTTCATCAACCTCATCCGGATAGATTCTGATCCAGCAGTCGCTCTGGGCACGTTCTGGAAAAGTACCCTGCAAGAGAACTCCTCGTCGCGTTTCAATGGAAGTACCGACTTCAATGAGGCATTCGGTGCGCGATCGCCGGTGCAGAACGCCATGATCGAACTTCTAGCCCAGAATGGCTACGCGCTTCGCGAAACGATCAGCGGCTTGAGCAAGGACCAGCAGTTCCGCATTGCCGCGGAACTGATGCGAGAGGTTTCACGCAACGACTGCCAAGGGAACTACGGCCTGTTTACCGGTGGCGGAGTGATTGTGCTTGATCCCGAAGTGAAGACCTGCAGCTCTCTGAGGCCTGGGGGAAAACCCGTGGCAGTAGATGGGTTTGATTTTAGAGAGCATGTGTTGGACGCGCGATCTGCATGGATTTCAGCTTGCCGGAATGGAGGAGCCGTGAGCATCGACTATTCCGACAGCTCCGCGAAACCGTCGATCGTGTCGTGCCAATCCCCCCCAAGATCCCTGTACACGCCGTTTCATCTTTCTCGAATCACGCCTAGGGGGCAACCATGATCGACGTACTCAACAGCGACGTATCTTCCCCGATTCAGAAGCTACATGAGCTGCAGGTCATCATCGGGATCACCGAGCGCTGCGGCAGTGAATTTTCCCGGCAATTTTTCCGCCGGCACAAAAAAGGCACTTGGGCCGCCGCCTAAGTGCCTGTTTTTTATGGTGGGCCCACCAGGATTCGAACCTGGAACCAAGGGATTATGAGTCCCCTGCTCTAACCGTTGAGCTATAGGCCCTGCGCAGCGTCACAGTGTAGTGGAGCACGGCCGGAGTCGGCTACTCAGTCGGCAGCAGCAAGCGCCTCGCCAACACGCTGCAACCGTCGCTCCGCCATCCCCGCCAACCTCTCCATCTCCAGCAGATGCGCCTGGAACAGCGCCACCGCCTTCATCGCGCCCTCCAGCCCCCTCCGGTTGCCACCGGCAAACCCCGCAACCATCTGTTCTCCCGATTGCGTCAGCAGCGCCAGCGTGGCCCGTCGGGCGAAGCCCAGCCGATCCTCCAGTTCGTCCTGCATGACGTCCTCCCACGTCATCAACGGCGGGAAATCCAGGGCAGCAACAGCAGGTACATCATGTTCAACAGCCTTCATGGCCAAGCTCCAGTGCTCAACAGGGGTGATGCCGCAGATACACGCGTTGCACGTGTCCCCGCAGCGCGTCCGCCTCGGTGCCGGTGATCCGGCCCGCCCACGAGGTGTGTTGAGCACCTGCATCGCCAGCGTGCGTCTGGCATCCCTGCACGTCAAAGGGCGGATGCGTCATCGCCAACCGCGGCCAAGCATGGCCACGGCTCCACACCGGATCCCCCAAAGAAAAACCCCGCCGAAGCGGGGTTTCTCTCAACACGTCAGCACTACCTGGATATCAATCGATATCCAGGAAGCTGCGCAGCTGCTCCGAACGGCTCGGGTGACGCAGCTTGCGCAGGGCCTTCGCTTCGATCTGGCGGATGCGCTCGCGGGTCACGTCGAACTGCTTGCCGACTTCCTCAAGGGTGTGGTCGGTATTCATGTCGATGCCGAAGCGCATGCGCAGCACCTTGGCTTCCCTCGGGGTGAGGCCGGCCAGCACGTCGCGCACGGTTTCAGACAGGTTGATGTTGGTGGTGTTCTCGATCGGGGACTCCACGTTGGTGTCCTCGATGAAGTCGCCCAGATGGGAATCCTCGTCGTCGCCGATCGGGGTTTCCATCGAGATCGGCTCTTTGGCGATCTTCATCACCTTGCGGATCTTGTCTTCCGGCATGTCCATTTCCTTGGCCAGCTCCTCCGGCGTAGCCTCGCGGCCGTACTGCTGGAGCATCTGGCGGGAAATGCGGTTCAACTTGTTGATCGTTTCGATCATGTGCACCGGAATACGGATGGTGCGCGCCTGGTCGGCGATCGAACGGGTGATGGCCTGGCGGATCCACCAGGTCGCATACGTGGAGAACTTGTAGCCGCGGCGGTACTCGAACTTGTCCACGGCCTTCATCAGGCCGATGTTGCCTTCCTGGATCAGGTCGAGGAACTGCAGGCCGCGGTTGGTGTACTTCTTGGCGATGGAGATCACCAGGCGCAGGTTGGCCTCGACCATTTCCTTCTTGGCCTTGCGCGCCTTGGCTTCGCCGTAGGCCATGGCACGGCTGAGTTCCTTCAGCTCGTCCAAGTCCAGCAGGGTGACCTTCTCGATGTCGATGGTGGCCTGCTGCTCGGACACGATCTGGTCCTTCACTTCACGCAGCGCCGAAGACCACTTCTGCTTGCGCTTCAGTGCGTCTTCCACCCACTCCAGGTTGGTCTGGTTGCCTTCCCAGGAACGGATGAAGTCCTTGCGCGGCATGCGGGCAGTGACGGTGGCCAGGTTCAGCACGCGGCGCTCGTGGGCCTTGATGCTGCCCATGGTGTCGCGCAGCTGCTTGGTCAGCACGTCGGTCAGCGGCAGCGGCAGCTTCAGGGTGACGAACACCGCCGACATCTCCTCGCGGAGCTTCAGCAGGTTCTTCTTGTCGCCCTTGGCGGCAGCCTTCTTGAAGGCGTTGAGGGCATCGCCCAGCGCCTGCATGCGCGCAGCCACTTCCTCCGGATCCGGACCGGTCGGTGCGGCTTCTTCATCGCCGCCGTCGACGTCGTCTTCTTCCTCGTCGGCGTCGGCATCGGCGTCGTCCGCGTCATCGGCCACCACAGCGGCCGGGGCCGGCACGTCGTCGGTCAGGTCGTTGAAGCCGACGATCACTTCGGCAAGGCGCTTGCGGCCTTCCTTGTGCGCTTCGTAATCGGTCAGCAGCGATTCGACCGACACCGGGAACTGGCCGAGTGCGGCCTGGACCTGGGACAGGCCTTCTTCGATGCGCTTGGCAATGGCGATTTCGCCTTCGCGGGTCAGCAGCTCGACGGTACCCATTTCGCGCATGTACATGCGCACCGGGTCGGTGGTACGGCCACCTTCGGTGTCGAGCGCGCTCAGCGCGGCGGCAGCTTCTTCGGCTGCGGTGTCGTCGACCTCACGGTTGCCCGTGTTGCCGTCGTTGAGAAGCAGGGTTTCCACATCCGGAGCAACTTCATGGACATCAATGCCCATGCCGTTGATCATGCCGATGATGTCTTCGATCTGTTCCGGGTCGACCATGTCGTCGGGCAGATGGTCATTGACTTCGGCATAGGTCAGGTAGCCCTGTTCCAGGCCCTTGCTGATCAGTTGCTTGATTTCGGATTGGGCAGGACGTTCGTTGGCCATGTAGTGCTCGCGCCACCGGCTAGGGGGAAATAGGGAACGTAGCATTATACCAGCCCGGGGCCCGGCCTGCCGGGCGGTGGTCCCGGCGGCCTAGGGCCTGAGGAGGAAGGTCACGGGACCGTCGTTGACCAGGCTGACGACCATATGGGCACCGAAGCGGCCCGTTTCCACCCCCGGCGCGTGATTTTCACGACAGATGTCGACAAATCGATTGAACCCGCGTTCAGCCTCCTGCGGCGGTGCCGCGCTGGTGAAGCTTGGCCGCATGCCGGAACGGGTGTCTGCGGCCAGGGTGAACTGGCTGACAAGCAGCAGGCCGCCGCCGGTATCACGCAGCGAGCGGTTCATTTTTCCGGCCTCATCTGCAAACACACGGTAGCCGAGCAGGCGTTCGGCCATCCGCTGCAACTGGGCCTCGGTATCGCCCGGCTCCATGCCGACCAGGGCCAGCAGGCCGGGGCCGATCTGCCCCACCGCCTCACCTTCCACATGCACGGCAGCCTGGCTGACACGTTGAATCAGGACGAGCATCGGCGGGCTTCCAGGCAAGGGGCCGGCCACGATAGCAGCGCCCTTGGCTAAACTGGGGCCGATGAATCCACACCGCAAAGCCCGGCTGGTCTACCGCGCCACCACCCTGTTCGCCCGCCTGCCCTGGCCATTGCTGCGCGGGTTCGCGCGCGCCTTGGCCTGGACGTGGGTGCGCCTCGATGCCCGCGAGAGCCGCGTCACCCGCCGCAACCTGGAGCTGGCCTACCCCGAGCTGGACGCGCCGGCACGCGACCGCCTGCAGCGCGAACTGCTGCGCTCCACCGCCCTGCAGGCCATCGAGACCCTGCGCCTGTGGAGCCGGAAGCCCGCCGACAACCTGCGCCTGCACCTGAAGGAGCGCCACGGCCAGGCGCTGTACGACGCGGCCCTGGCCAGCGGCAAGGGCGTGATCGTGGCGGCCCCGCACTACGGCAACTGGGAGCTGCTGAACCAGTGGCTGGCCTCGCGGGGCCAGATCGCCATCGTCTACAAGCCGCCGGAGGACGAGGCCAGCGATGCCTTCCTGCAGATCGTGCGGGGCGGCGACAACGTGCAGCAGGTGCGCGCCGAAGGCCCGGCCGTGCGCCAGCTGTTCAAGGTGCTCAAGGACGGCGGTGCCACCGGCATCCTGCCCGACCAGCAGCCCAAGGCCGGCGACGGCGTGTTCGTGCCGTTCTTCGGCGTGCAGGCACTGACCATGACCCTGGTCAACCGCCTGGCCGAGCGCACCGGCGCGACCGTGCTGTATGGCTGGTGCGAGCGCATCGGCCCGGACATGGAATTTGCCCTGCACATCGAGCCGACCGACCCGGCCGTGGCCGATCCGGACCCGCACGTGGCGGCCACCGCGCTCAACGCGGGCATCGAACGCATCGCGCGCCGCGACCCGGCGCAGTACCAGTGGACCTACAAGCGCTATACGCTGCGGCCACCGGGCAGCGGCGAGGAAGACCCGTACGCGACCGACGAACATCCGCACTGAGAGCCGCTGCACCGGCCTGCGACACACCGCCGCAGCACGTTGAATACGACGCTGGCGCCCCCATAGAGACACCGATGTCCGCCTCCCCCGGTCCTGCCATGTCTGCTTCCTCCCTGTTCGGTGATCCGGCAGCGATCCGCTGCGAGCGCGCGGTCGCCGAACTGCGCGCCGGTCGCCCGGTCCTGCTCCACGATGGCCAGGGCCAGCGCCTGGCGGTGATCGCGCTGGACAGCGCCACTGCCAGCAGCTTCGCCGCCTTCGCCAGTGCCGCGCGCGAGCGCCATTACCTGTACCTGACCGCCACCCGCGCCCGCGTGCTCGGCGTGGAGGCCCCCGAGGGCGCGCGCCTGCCGCTGGCCGGCGTTGCCTTCGATGCCCTGCCCTCGCTGGGCTACCTGCGCGAACCCGGACCGATGCCCGCGGCTTGGAGCGCAGGCGATGCGTTCGATGCCGGCGCTGTCGAACTGGCCCGGCTGGGCCTGCTGTTGCCGGCGATGGTGGCCGTGCGCCTGGATGCAGACGACGCCACGTTCGATGGCGCGGCCGAGGTTGGCCTGTGCGATCTGGCCGAAGGCGCCGCGCACGCCGCACATGATTACGAACTGGTGGCGCGTTCTCCGGTGCCGCTGCGCGACGTCGGCATGACCACCTTCGCGGTGTTCCGCGGTGGCGTCGCCCAGCGCGACCAGGTAGCGATCATCGTCGGCGAACCGGACCTGTCCGCAGTGGTGCCGGTGCGCGTGCATTCGTCCTGCCTCACCGGCGACCTGTTCGGTTCGCTCAAGTGCGATTGCGGCGACCAGCTGCGGCGCGGCCTGCGCAAACTGAAGGAACTGGGCGGCGGCGTGCTGCTGTACCTGGACCAGGAAGGCCGCGGTACCGGCATCGCCGCGAAGATGCGCGCCTACGGCTACCAGCACGACGGCCTGGATACCATCGACGCCGATGCGCAGCTGGGCTTCGGCGCCGACGAGCGCCGCTACGGCAGCGCGGTGGCGATGCTGCGCGGGCTGGGTGTATCCCGTGTTGCCCTGCTCAGCAACAACCCGACCAAGGCACAGCGCCTGCGCAATGCCGGCATCGAAGTGCTGGACTGCATTCCGGTCACCGGCGAGATCACCGCCGAGAACGAGCACTACCTGCGCACCAAGGCCGACCGCGCCGGCCATCTGCTGGATGTCGATGCGCTGATCCAGGCCGCCCAGTAACGCGGGCGACCTGCTAACGTCTGCGCGGTGCGGCCATCACCGCGCCTGCCCGCCCTGCTGCCCGACGGACGCCCGCGTGACCGAACTGCCCTTGCCTGTTGCTGCTGCCGAAATGCCCCTCGACCACTGGCAACCCCTGCCGCGGCGCGCTGCCCGGTTGGCGGCGCTGGAGGGCGCCTTCGGCGGACTGTTCATCCCCGGCGCACCGCTGGCGGCCCTCTGGTGGTTCTTCGATCTTCCCGGTGGCCTGTGGGCAGCGATGCTGGGCCTGCTGGTCGGCCTCGCCTTCGGCGCCTGGATCGGCCATCGGCGCCTGACCCGCACCCGCTGGCGGCTGGACGCACAGGGCCTGGGCCTGCGCCGCGACCTGATGTGGCAGCTGGAGACCCGCATCCCCATTTCGCGCGTGCAGCACCTGGACCTGCGTCGCGGGCCCCTGGAGCGGCGTGCAGGCCTGGCCACGCTGATCGTGCATACCGCCGGCACCCGCCTGAGTGCGGTCACCGTCAGCGGCCTGGACGAAGCCGATGCCGAGCGCCTGCGTGACACCCTGGCCCATCAGCTCGACCAGGACGCCGACGCCCTGTGAGCCTGCCCCCGCCCCTGCCGCCCTCGCTGCCCAGCGGTGGCGACGAGCATCGCCTGCATCCGTGGTCGTGGCTGTTCGTGCTGCTGATGCAGCTGCGCCACTATTTCCTGCCGCTGGTCGCGTTGCTGGTGTTCGGCCAACGCGGCGACCGCGATCCGATGTGGGCACAGTTGATCCCGTTGACCGCCATCGCCGCGCTGGTGCTGGTGTCGGTGCTGCAGTACCTCAGCTACCGCTATCGCATCGGCAACGATGCGATCACCGTGCGCAGCGGCCTGCTGGCGCGCAACCGGCGCGAGATTCCCTTCGCCCGCATCCACAACGTGGAAGTGCGGCAGAACCCGTTGCACCGGTTGTTCGGGGTTGCCGAACTGCGCCTGGAATCGGCCGGCGGGGTGCGTCCGGAAGCGGAGATGCGCGTGCTGCGGCTGGACCAGGCGCTGGCCCTGGAACAACTGGTGCGCCAGCGTGGACAGGCGCCCCAGCCGACGCCGGGCGACGCGCCGGCTGCCGATGTCGTGCCATCCGACGACGAGCAGGTACTGCTGCGCCTGTCGAGCTGGGACGTGCTGCGCATGGGCCTGCTGTCCAACCGTGGCTGGGCGCTGGCGATCGCCGCCTTCGGCGTCCTGTTCCAGACCGTACCGCGCCCGGTGATGGACGATGCCATCCAGCGTGGCGGGCGCGAGGCCTTCGGCTACGCCAGCCACCTGCATGCCGGGGTGACCGGCGGGCTGGTGCTGTTGGCGGCCGCGTTGCTGCTGGGCTGGCTGCTGCTGCGGGTGTTGTCGGTGGTGTTGACGCTGCTGCGCTACCACGGCTTCACCCTCAGCGAGCGCGAACGGCGTCTGACCGTCTCCACCGGCCTGCTCAGCCGCACCCGCAGCAGCGTCGCGCGCCGCCGCATCCAGGCATGGACGCTGGGCGAGAGCACCCTGCAACGCTGGTTCGGGCTGCGCCAGCTGCGTATTGACAGCGCCGCCGGTGGTCCCTCGCGCGACGACGACCGCGCGCTGCGCGAACTGGCACCGCTGGCTGGTGCAAGCGCCTGCGATGGGCTGGTGCGCCACCTGCTGCCGCAGCTGCAATGGCCGCCGCAGCAGTGGCAACCGATTCCGCAACGCGGATGGTGGCGATTGTCGCTGTCCACCTTGCTGGTGGTGCCGTTGCTGACCGCCGCGCTGTACTGGCGCTGGGGCCTGCCGGCCCTGGCACTGCTGGCCTGGCTGCCGGTCAGCCTGTTGATCGCGCACCGGCAGATGGCGCGGATGGGCTGGCACCTGGATGGCCAGTTCGTGGCGGTGCGCGGCGGCTGGTGGAAGCGCTGGTGGCGCTGGGCCGAGCTGGACAAAGTGCAGGGCCTGCGCCTGCAGCGCTCGCCGCTGGACAAGCTGTTGGGTACGGCCAGCCTGCAGCTGGACACCGCCGGTGCGCATGGCGATGTGGCACTGGCACTGCGCTACCTGCCGCAGGCGCGTGCACAGGCGTTGATGGAAGAACTGGCCACGGCGCTGGCACGGCGCAAGCTGCGCTGGTAGCGCGGCCGATCGTTGAACCGCCATCCACGCATGGCGTGGATCTACTTCACCATCCACGCATGGCGTGGATCTACTCCACCACCCACGCATGGCGTGGATCTACTGCACCACCCACGCATGGCGTGGATCTACTGCACCACCCACGCATGGCGTGGATCTACGGTAGTGCCGGCCGCTGGCCGGCAAACGCAGGCATTCCGGTGGTTGCCGGCCAGCGGCCGGCACTACCCACATCACCGCTGCGACGGACCCCAGTAGCCCAGGTCCTTGCGGATCTGCAGGTCGCGCACCCAGCTGCCAAACGGCTTGCGACGCAGCACGCCCATTTCGCCGGACAGGAAATCCTCGGTGGCGGCGATCACCCGCTCGCTGGACCGGCCATCGCGATAGGGGTGGATGGCATCGGCGTAACGCACGATCTCCGCCTGCAACGCAGCGTCGGGATGCAGCGCGCGCGCCAGCATGGCCGGCAGCTGCTGCGGATCATCGAAATCGATCATGTGCGGCTTTGGCACGCGGTTGCGGAAGGTCACCACCGGCTTGTGCTGGACGATGAACTCCGAAACGATCGATGAGGTGTCCGACACCAGCACGTCGGCGGCGCGCTGGGCTGCCATCACCTGCTCCGGTTCGATGAAACGCGCATTGGCGCCGGCCAGCGCGCGGTAGCGTTCGAACAGTTCCGGCGGGCACTTCGGGTGCAGGGTCAGCAGCCAGTAGTGCTGACCGGCGGCGATGTCGGCCGCGATCTGCGCATGCAGGTGCGGGGCGGCGCTCAAGCGCTCGGTGAAGGTTGAACCGAACAGGATCACCGGGCGGCCGCCGGCTGCACTGCGCAGCGCGGCACTGTCGCCACCGTCGTCGCGGAACAGCGGGTCCAGCTTCGGCCAGCCGGTTTCCGCCACGGCGAAATGGCCCTGCACTGCCGCGATCCCGCGGAACGGCGCGGTGGTGGCAGGGCCCTGCGTGCAGTACAGGTCGAACATGCCGCGCACCCGGAAGTGGCCACGCGCACTGTCGCGCTTTTCCACGTTGAAGCCATGGAACAGCTGCACCTTGGCCCCCGACAGGAAGGTCGGCACCCAGTTGGCCGCGCTGAACACCGCCCGCGGCCGCATCGCCAGGGCCTGCTTCAGGCCGATGTTGGGCACGCCGGGCAGCTGGCTGCCAGCCGCGCCATCTTCGAACCAGGCGGCCACTTCCTGGCCGGAAGCGTGCAAGGCTTGCACCAACGGGGCGAGAATAGGCAGCGCATAGCGCTCCGTCGCAAACAACAGGTACCCGGCCATCATGTCCTCCACGACCGCTCCCATCGAACGGCCTCGCATCTCGGCCTGCATTATCGCGTTCAACGAGGCCGGGCGCATCGGCGACTGCCTGGCCTCGCTGGCCTTCTGCGATGAGATCGTGGTGGTGGACTCGCAGTCCACCGACGCCACGGTGGCCATCGCCGAGGCGGCCGGCGCCCGCGTGCTGCAGCGTCCGTTCGATGGCTTCCGCAGCCAGAAGGCGTTCTGCGTCGAGCAGGCCACCCACCACTGGGTGCTGTGCCTGGACGCCGACGAGCGCATCAGCCCGGAACTGCGCACGGCCATCGAGCAGGCCCGCGACGGCGGCTTTGCAGGTCATGCGGGTTACCGCTTCGCCCGCCTGTCGGAGTACTTCGGCAGGTTCCTGCGCCACGGCAATGCCTATCCGGACCGGGTGCTGCGCCTGTTCGACCGCCGCCACGGCGGCTGGCGCGGCAAGCGCGAGATCCATGAGGCGGCCAGTGTCGATGGCACGGTCGGCACCCTGCGCGGGGACCTCATCCACTTCCCCTATCGCTCGCTGCAGCAGCAGCTGGCCAAGACCGAGAAGTACGCACGGATGATGGCCGAACACGAGTTCGCGCGTGGCAAGCGGGCCACCCTCGGCAAGCTGGTGCTGGCCCCGGCCTGGCGGTTCTGGCGCGGCTTCCTGTTCCGTGGCGGCTTCCGCGACGGCTGGCATGGCCTGGTGTATGCCTACGTGCGCGCCAACTACGTACGTCAGAAGACCATCATGCTGTGGATGCTGGGCAACGGTCAGGCCGTGTCCGATCCGCCCAACCCCTGAGTGCGGAGCCGAGCGTGGCTGAACGCTACCGGGCGTTCTTTGCCCGGTGCCGGGCACCTTCCACGATCGACAGGCCGGTCAGCAGGCCGACGATGGTGACGTAGAAGCTTGCGGTCATCTGGTGCGCGAACATCGACTGGGTCAGCCCGCACAGGATGTAGGACACCACCACCATCACGCCGGCCGCGGCAGGGCCGCGGAAGGTAGCGTGCCCGCTGCGCCGGTGCAGGCGCACGAACACCCAAAGGGGTACGCCATATACGGCCAGCAGCAGCAACACGCCCGGCAGGCCCTGGGTAGCCCCCCACTCGGCCAGATCGTTGTGCGCATGGCGCAGGTGGCAGCGGATTTCCTGCGGGTTCTCGCGACAGACCGGCACCCGCTTCATGGCCATGTCGAAATGGCCGATGCCTACCCCGGTCAGCGGATGGTCGAGGAAGGTCTCCCACGCCACCTGCAGGCGCTCGACGCGCGCCCCAGCCGAAGAGTCGCTGTCCCCCTGCTCCATGCGCTGCACATCGCTGTGCAGTTCGGACAACCGCACCTGGTGGCGCAGTTCGGGCACCGACAGCAGCAGGGTCGCGCCGATGGCCAGCATGCCGGCAAGCACTGAAAGACGCGCCGCGCCGGTGCGCCAGCGCAGGCTCAGTGCCAGCACCACCAGCAGCGCCAGCAGGGCCGCGAACACGCCCCGGCTTCCGGTCAGGATGATGGTCCCGCAACCAGCAGCCATGCCGACGATCACCAGCGACCAACGCCGCGACGGCCGGCAGAACACCAGCAGCACCATCAGCATCATCACGATGTCGGCGAGCACGATCGCGTTGGTGAACAGTTCGGCGCGTGCCGCACCCTGGAACACCTGCAGTGCCGAAAGCACGAAGGTGCCCACCAGCCCGGCCAATGCACCGCGCCACAGCCAGCGCATGTCCGGGCGCAGCGCACACACCCACAGTGCGATCCACGGGATGACCAGGAAGCGGGATCGATTGTCGACATCGCGCAGGCCCTGTTCGAACAGCACGACCGACACGATGGCCATCAACAGCACCGCCAGCATCAGCCAGCTGAGAACCTTGATCGGCTGCTTGTCCATACGCCGGGCCTGCCACAGCAGGCCGGGCACCATCGCCGTGCTGACCAGCAGCAGCAGCGCGTAGGGCAACAGGTTGATCGGGATGGTCAGCACCAGTGCCGGCATGCAGAACAGGCCGATCTGCGCCAGCCAGTGCGCCGCGCGCGGGAGCTTGCCTGCGGGGACGCCCAGCGGATCGCCGATCGTGGATTCCAGGTTGTGCTGTAAAGCTGCCACGTCGAAAAAGTTCGCTGCAATCCGGCGGAATGAACGGGATCACCGGCACGGCCAATCCCACGCTGACGTTTTACTGCCTTTGCTGTCGCTTGGGCAGTCTGGACAAGCACGGGCCAGGATGGTTATTCCTCACGTTGCAGCCGTCGTTCACGTTCGCGTTCCTTCGCGCTGGCCACGCAGCGGCCCTGCACGGCAGCAGCCGGTACCAGCCACCAGCGGCGGCGATTGGCAATTCCCGCCAACTCGGCGTGGTTGCGGTCGATGCAGGGCAACAGCGCGTCTTCGTGGACCAGCAACCAGCGGCGCCGGGGCGCCAACTGCTGCCATTCCACGGCCGCAGCCAGCTGCCCATCCCAAGGCTCGTTGAAACCGAAGGTGGCTGCCGGGCGGTCGGCCATCAGCAGATTCTGCTCTTTCCAGGCCACCAGCCCCAGCTCCGCGTCGGCGCCGATACGCTGGCCGGTGTGCCGCATCAGGCCGCGGGCGGAACTTGAATCATTCAGCAGCGGATAGCCGATCAGGCTGTACAGCACCCAGACGGCAGTCAGGGTCGAGACCAGGGCCAGCTCGCGGCGGGCGCGCCCGAACAGCAGCAGGCTGGCCACACCCCAGCCGCCCATCGCCATCGCCGCCCAGGCCAGGGCGTTCATTTCGCCATTGCCGATGCCCCGCGTCTGCATCAGCCGCACTTCGAAGCCGGGCTTGCCCAGCAGGGCAGACAACCCGGCGGCCAACGTCCCCAGCGACAGCAGCAGGGTGAACGCGCCCAGCAGCCATTGCACATCGCGCCGGCGCAGCAGCCCCGGCAGCAACGGCGCCAGCGCCAGGCAGAACATCGGCAGCGCAGGCAGGATGTAGACGTCGCGCTTGCCATTGGGGATCGAGAAGAACAGCACGATCAGCGCCCACCAGCCCAGCAGCAACAGATAGCGTGCGTCCCGGCGCTGCAGCCGGCGCCGCCAGGCGGGGATCGCCCACGGCACCGCCAGGAAGGCCGGAATCCACATCGACGGCATGGTGCCCAGGAAGTACCACCATGGCTGGTGGTGGTCCCACGATTGCGCATAGCGCTTGGCGGTCTGCCGGAACAGGATGTCGTCCATGTAGGCCAGGTATTCGCCGGAACGGGTGGCCAGCGCGGTCATCACCATCGGCACCAGCCACAGCGCGACGGCCAGCACGAATGCCAGCGGCGCCAGCCAGAAGCGCAGGTCGCGCGCATGCAGCCGCACCCGTGGCCAGTGCAGGGCAGAACCGATCACCGCTGGCACGATCATCAGCAGCGCGATCACGCCCACGCCCTTGGTGATCACCCCGATGCCGGCAAAGAACCAGCCCAGCCACCACCAGCGCCAAGCAGGCCCCAGCAACAGGTGGCGAAGCAGGCCATAGTTGGCCAGGGTGATGAACAACACCACCAGCGGGTCGATCTGCGCCTTCTTCGCCTGGAAGGTGAACTGCAGGGCGAACAGCAGCGCCCAGCCAGCGTACAGGCCGACCTGGCGTGTCCACAGGCGCCGGCCGAGGTCGACCACGCACCACAGCGTGCCCAGTGCAGCGATCAGCGAAGGCAGCAGGAACGCCACGCGCCAGTTGCCGATCACGCTGTACAGCGTGGCCTGCCACCACATCAGCATCGGCGGCTTGTCCGAGTACAGCTCCAGCCCACGGTGCGGGAACAGCCAGTCGCCGCTGTCCACCATCTGCTTGGCGACCAAGGCGAAGCGCGGTTCGTCCGAGGGCCAGGGATCGCGTAGTCCCAGCCCGGCACCCAACACCAACAGGGCCATCACAACGAACAGCCACGTCTGGCGTGACGCACGGGTTTTCAGCATGGGGGCTCGGACAGCGGTTGGGTCAGCCCTTTTTTAGCAGACGCGCGTAGAAAAATCCGTCAGCATCGTTTTCACCGGGCAGGCGCTGGCGAGCAATACCGTCACAATCCAGACCAAATGCGTCATCCAGCGCGACCGCTTCCGCATCCGCGTGCCATTTCAGGAAGCCCTTTACCTGATCGACGTTTTCCGCGCGCAGGATCGAGCAGGTGGCATACAGCAACACACCACCGGGGCGCAGCATCGACCAGCAGGCTTCCAGCAGGCGGGCCTGGATGCCGACCAGCGCATCGATGTCTTCCGCACGGCGATGGAACATCACGTCCGGCTGCCGGCGGATGACGCCGGTGGCCGAGCACGGTGCGTCCAGCAGGATCGCGTCGAACGGAACGCCGTCCCACCATGCCCCCGGATCGCTGGCATCGGCCACCTGCACCTGCGCGCCTTCGCCCACACCGGTGCGGGCGAACGTATCCCTTGCGCGCGCCAGACGACGGGCATCGATATCCAGCGCCAGCAATTGCAGGCTGGGGTCACGCTCGAGCAGGTGCGCCGACTTGCCGCCCGGGGCGGCACAGGCGTCGAGCACGCGGCTGCCTGCCGGCGGCGCCAGCGCGTCGGCTGCACACTGCGCCGACAGATCCTGCACCGACAGCAGGCCTTCGCCGAAACCGGGCAGCTGGTTCACCGGAACCGGCACGGCCAGTCGCAGCGCATCGGCGCTCAGCGCGCTGGCTTCGGCGGCAATGCCCACCTCGGCCAGGGCCGCCATCATCTTGTCGCGCCCGCCCTGCTGGCGGTTGGCACGCAGCCACAGCGGCGCTGGCTGCAGGCTGGCGGCGAAGATCGCCTCGGCCTGTGCCGGCCAGTCGTGCTCGACGGCCTCGGCCAGCCATGCCGGAAATGCGTCGCGCGCCGGTTGTTCGGGGAAGCCTTCGCGCTGGGCCCGTCGCAGGATCGCATTGACCAGGCCAGCCTGGCGTTCGCGGCCAAGTGCGCGTGCAGCATCGACCGTCGCCGACAGGGCCGCATGGGCAGGCAGTTCCAGCACATCCAGCTGGGCGAAGCCCACCATCAGCAACGTGCGCAGGTCGGCATCGCGTGCGGACAGCGGCTTCTGCATCCATCCCTGCAGGGCGGCGTCATAGGTGCTGCGACGGCGCAGCACCGCAAAGCACAACGCTTCAAGCAGCGCGCGGTCGCGGGTGTCGGACAGCTTCGGCAGCGCCCAGGCCAGTTCCGCCTTGAGCGAACGACCGCGGGTGAACACCTGCGCCAGCACGCGCGCAGCCAGCATGCGGGTGGCCGCGCCCGGCGCCGCCTTGGCGATGGAAAAATCGTTTGCCTTGCTCACCCGTCAAACCCCCACGCGCAGATCACGGCGCGCATTGAGGTAGTCGGCAGCGGTGATTGCCTTGCCGCCTTCGCGCTGCAGCACGCGCAGGCGCAACGCGCCCTGCCCGCAGGCGATGTCGATGCCCTCGCGGCCCGCGGCCAGCACCGTGCCCGGCGCCTGGCCATGCGTCACATCCAGCGCCACCGCGCCGTGGATGCGCACGCGCTCACCGGCCAGCAGTGCCTCGGCAATCGGCCACGGATTGAATGCACGCACCGTGCGCGCCAGCGCTTCTGCGTCCTGCGCCCAGTCCAGTTTTGCCTCGGCCTTGTCCAGCTTGTGCGCGTATGTCACGCCCTGCTCCGGCTGCGGCCGTGCGATCGGCTTGATGCCGGCGCGCAGCAGGCCCAGCCCATCGGACAGCACCTGCGCGCCGAGCTCGGCCAGCTTGTCGTGCAGCTGGCCACCGGTATCGGTAGCGGCGATCGGCAGCTCCTGGTGCAGCAGCACCGGGCCCGTATCCAGGCCGGCTTCCATCTGCATCAGGCAGACGCCGGTCTTGCTGTCACCGGCCTGGATGGCGCGCTGGATCGGTGCGGCGCCGCGCCAGCGCGGCAGCAGCGAACCATGCACGTTCCAGCAACCGTGGGTCGGAATGGTCAGCACCGCCTTGGGCAGGATCAGGCCATAGGCCACCACCACCATCAGGTCCGGCTGCAGGTCACGCAGCTGCTGCTGGGCCACTTCGTCCTTCAGCGTTTCCGGCTGGTACACGGGGATGCCACGGGCGACCGCTTCCAGCTTGACCGGCGAAGGCGCCAGACCACGGCCGCGACCGGCAGGGCGATCGGGCTGGGTATAGACAGCCACCACCTCGTGATGACGCGCGGCCGCGCGCAGCGAAGACACCGCGAATTCCGGCGTACCGGCAAAGACAATCCTCATGGCAACCCCACTTGCAGGATGAAATCGTGCAGGAAAAAAAACGGCGCCGTCGGCCGGCGCCATGCAGCCCGCGCGTCACGCGCAGGCGCGGGCCACCCCGAAGGGCGGCCCGGAGCAGCGATCACGCCACGTGCTTGCGCTGCTTGGCCAGCTTCTTGCGGACCATCTCGCGCTTCAGCGGCGACAGGTAATCGATGAACAGCTTGCCGTCCAGATGGTCCATCTCGTGCTGCACGCAGACCGCCAGCAGGCCGTCGGTGGTCAACTCCTGCGGCTGCCCCTGGCGATCCAGGAACTTGACGGTGATGGTGTCGGCACGGGTCACGTCGGCGAAGATGCCAGGCACCGACAGGCAGCCTTCCTGGTACACCTGGCCCCCGTCCTTGGCGACGATTTCCGGGTTGATGAAGACGCGCGGCTCGTTCTTTTCTTCGCTCACGTCGATGACCATGAAGCGCTGGTGCACGTCCACCTGGCTGGCAGCCAGGCCGATGCCCGGGGCGTCGTACATGGTCTCGAACATGTTGTCGAGCAGCTCCTGGAACGCCGGCGTGGTCACTTCGGCGGCATCGATCAACGCAGCCTTGGTACGCAGGCGCGGATCGGGGAACTCAAGGATGGGGAGTAAAGCCATGGCAGTTTCCGGGGTTGGGGCCGGGGTACGCCGGCATACGTCGCAGATTCTAGCTCCAACGCTTGCCTTGCGCCCCGGTTTCTGGACTATAGTGCGCGAACCTGTTGGGGAATCAGGGCTTCACACCTATGTTGCTTCGTTTTCGTACGGTCGTCGCCGCGGCGATGCTGACCGTGGCTGCCTATGCTACCGCCGTGGAAGTGAATGGCGGGCACCCGGACACCTATGTGGTCCGCAAAGGGGACACCCTGTGGGACATCGCAGGACGATTCCTGCAGAAACCATGGCTGTGGCCGGAGATATGGCAGGCCAATCCGCAGGTCGCCAATCCACACCTGATCTATCCCGGTGACGTCCTCAGCCTGGCCTACCTGGACCGCGTGACGGCCCAGCCCGGCCCGCGCCAGGAAGCCCCGGTAACCGGCGTGCCGCTGGCCCAGGTCGAGCCGTTCCTGAAGCAGCTCAGCGTGGTCGACAGCATCGAACAGCTGCCCTATGTGGTCGGCCTGGAAGACAACCGCCTGCGCGCCACCGGTGGGCAGACCGCCTATGTGCGCCTGGCCGACGCCCAGGTCGGGCAGCGCTGGGCCGTGGTCCGCCCGACCGTGCGCTACGCCCAGCCCAAGCCCACCGAGGACCTGACCGCCAACGGCGACGTCACCCCGGGCAGCGGCAATCTCTGGAAGGCCTTCAGCGCGCCCAACCACCGCCGCGGCGTGCTGGGTTACGAGCTGGCACAGGTCGGCACCGGCACCATCACCCAGGTGGCCGGCGGCAAGACCGAAGCGTCGACCCTGGCGCTGGACAACGCCAGCGGCGGCCGTGAAGTACGTGCAGGCGACCGCCTGGTGCCGGTCGAGGCCACGCCGTACGACCTGCAGTTCTTCCCGCATGTGCCCGCAGCCGGCGTGGAAGGCGTGGATGTACGCGTGCTGGCAGTCACCGATATGTTCACTACCGGCGGCCCGCGCGATGTGATCGCGATTTCCGCTGGTCGCGCCCAGGGCGTGGACAACGGCACCGTGTTCTCGCTGTGGCGCCATGGCAGCCACGTGGCGCACCGGATGAAGTTCCCGGGGTCCTCTCGCATGGACGACTCGATCAGCACCGGCGCCGGCCGGGTCAGCCTGCCGGATGAGTACGCCGCGCATGCCATGGTCTTCCGCACCTTCGACAACGTCAGCTATGCGTTGGTGATGCAGGGTGTGAAGCCGGTGCGTGTGGGCTACAGCGCGCTGCATCCGGACGCGAAATGATCCGGCGCCGGGCCCCGCCCGGCCTCGGCAGGGAGTGCCGGCCGCATCGGCCGGCAACCTCCGGGATACCCTGACAGCAATACGCGAAGGCGCCCTAGGGCGCCTTTGTTGCGTGAGGCCGATAGTCGGGGGATGACTGAGCATGGACATGAGGCGCTGCTGCGCCTGTTGATCGCGGCTGGTTCCCTGGCACCCAGGCGCGCGCTGCTGCAGACCACCGGCAATGCGGATGCAGCGTTGGCGCTCGGTGTTGCAGGCTGGCGGGCCCACGGCTGCACACCGGAACAATGCGCTGCGCTGGAGCGTCCCGACACCCGCGCCCTCGCGCTGGCGCAGCGCTGGCTGCAGCAGCCTGATCATCATCTGCTGGCCTGCAACGATCCAGCCTTCCCGCCCCTCCTGCTTGATGCACCCAATCCGCCCCTGGCGCTGTTCGTTGCCGGCGATCCGGCCATCGCCTGGCGTCCTGCGGTGGCCCTGGTCGGCAGCCGTTCACCCACCCCCGCCGGTCGTGCCCTGGCCGCCCGGTTTGCCACCTGCTTCGTCGAGGCCGGGCTGGCGGTGACCAGTGGATTGGCGGCAGGCATCGATGCGGCCGCCCACCAGGCGGCGCTGGAGGCAGGCGGCTGCACCCTCGCGGTGATAGGCACTGGCCCGGACCGCGCCTATCCCACCAGCCATGCCCGCCTTCAGGCAAGAATCGCCACCGACGGCGCGGTGCTCAGCGAGTACCTGCCAGGTACGCCCGCACGGCCGGGTCACTTCCCCGCGCGCAACCGGCTGGTGGCCGGGTTGGCCCTGGCCACGGTGGTGGTCGAGGCCGCACAACGCTCGGGCGCCCTGATCACCGCCCGGCTGGCAGCCGAAGCCGGCCGCGAGGTCTGCGCGATACCCGGTTCGGTACTCAATCCGCGCGCCGTCGGCTGCCACCGGCTCATCCGTGAAGGGGTTGCCCTGGTCGAACGGCCCGAAGAAGTGCTGGAACTGCTGGCCCCGGCACTGCGTCACCAGCTTCCGGGCTTGCAAACCCGGCTTGCCACCCCCACTGAACAGGCAGCGCCGGCGGACCTGCCGGCATGCTGGGCGAACGACGCTGACTACCAGCGCTTGTGGCGGGTGCTGGAGCACGACCCAATCAGTATGGATTCACTGATCACGCAGTGTGGATTGACGGCGTCGGAGGTGTCCTCCATGCTGCTGGCCATGGAACTTGCGGGGATCGTGGTGTGCGTACACGGCCGCTACTGTCGACGTCCCTAGTTTCTTCACCTCCACAGCGTCGCGCGACGCAGGCCGAGGGGCAATGAAAGAGAGCATCCTGGATGTACTGTTGTACCTGTTTGAACACTATTTCAGCGAAGATGCGGACCTGATCCGTGACCGCGACTCACTGCAGAATGGCCTGATCCAGGCCGGTTTCAGCCCCACTGAGATCAACAAGGCATTCGAATGGCTCGATGCCCTGGCAGCGCAGCGCCCAAGCGCGGCCCAGGCCCGGGTCGATGGCCCGGTGCGCATCTATCACGGCCCGGAGCTGGACAAGCTTGACGTGGAGTGCCGTGGTTTCCTGCTGTACCTGGAACAGCACGGCATCCTCGATGCCGGCCAGCGCGAGCTGGTGCTGGACCGGGCGATGGCCCTGGACCAGGACGAACTGGACCTGGACGACCTGAAATGGGTCGTGCTGATGGTGCTGTTCAACCAGCCCGGCGCCGAGGCGGCCTACGCCTGGATGGAAACGCAGATGTTCGTGGACGAGCCAGAACCCCTGCACTGACCGTACACTTGGGGACCGTGCGCATTCAGGAGCGTCCCCGTGAGTGAGTGGTTCCATGCCGAAGGCAACCGCCAGCAAGGCCCGTTGCCCTCGGAACAGTTGATCGAGCTGTTCCGCAGCAACCAGATCACCCTGGACACCCTCGTATGGCGCGACGGCTTGCCGCAATGGCAGCCGTTGCGCAACGTGGTCGACGAACTGGGCCTGATCGTGCCCGCCGTTGATGCAGCCGCCACGGCACCACCGCCGCCGCCTGCCGCCCCTCTGCCGCCCACCCTTCCCCCCGCCTCTCCGTACGCGACCACGCCGATGGACGCTGCCCCGGTCGCGAAGAAGGGCCTGTCCGGCTGCGCGTTGACCGCCATCATCGGCGGCGTCGCACTGCTGGTGGTGGTGCCGATCCTGGCCATCCTGGCCGCGATCGCCCTGCCGGCCTACAACGACTACACCATCAAGGCCAAGGTCGCCGGCGCGGTCACCGTGCTGCAGCCGCTGAAGGACAAGGTCCAGCACTTCGCCGATGACCAGGGCCGCTGCCCGGGCGCCAACGACGCCGGCTTCCCGGCGGCGGACGAATTCGCAGGCCAGGGCCTGTCGGCCGTGCATATCGGCCGCTTCAACAATGGCCACTGCGGCATCGAAGCGACGCTGGCGGTTCCCGGCAAGAGCCAGGATGGCGACCTGCTCTGGCTCGAATACGACCGCGACAGCGGGCGCTGGGAATGCAGCGGCGAAAGCGACGACAAGTATCTGCCCACGCAATGCCGCGGCTGAGCCGCGCATCGGGCAACCCACCAAGGACGACCCAACAGGGGACATGCAATGACTGAGTGGTACTACGCCGAAGGACAGCAACGCCAGGGACCGCTGGAGGTCACCGAGATCCGCCAGCGCTTCCAACGTGGCCAGTTGAACCTGGACACCCTGGTCTGGCGCGAAGGCATGGGGCAGTGGGCGCCGCTGCGGCAGATGGTGGAAGAGCTGGGCCTGCAGACCCTGGCCGATGCCAGCACGTCCACCGCCACCGGTGGCTTCGACCTGCGCAACGACTACGCCGCGATCGACAACGGCACCGCGCCCCTGCCGGGCACCGGCGCCCTCAGCAGCTCGCCGTACACCGCGCCCGGTGCAGGCGGCAGTGACTACTCGCAGCCGGTGCATGGCGGCGAGGTGGTCTATGCCGGCTTCTGGAAGCGCTTTGCCGCCTACCTGATCGACTACTTCGTCCTGCTGATTCCCAGCGGCGTGGTCGGTGGCGTACTGGGCTTCGTGCTCGGCGCGGGCATGGGTGCTGCCGGCAGCGGCGAAACAGCGGTTGAAGTGGTCACCCAGCTGATCAGTGGCCTGGCCGGCCTGTTCATCGCCGCCGCTTACTACGGCTGGTTCCATGCCTCCCGCGGCGGTGCCACCCTCGGCAAGATGGCCATCGGCATCAAGGTCGTGCGCGGCAATGGCGATCGCCTGACCCTGGGCCGCAGCATCGGCCGCTATTTCGCCACCATCCTCAGTGGCCTGACACTGTGCATCGGCTACCTGATGGCCGCCTTCACCGAGCGCAAGCAGGGCCTGCATGACCTGATCTGCGACACGGTGGTGGTCGACCGCTGGGCCTATACCGACCAGCCGCAGCTGCAGCGCCGCGAGATGGGCACGGTGACCATCGTGATCCTGGTGCTGGGCGGCCTGCTGATGCTGGCCGGTTTCGCCGCGATCATCTTCGCCGTCGGCGTCATCGCCAACATGGCGTCGTGATCGCGGATCGAGGGCCAATGCGCCGTCGCGGACGGCCATCCTCACGCCCCCCTGCTTGACAATGGCAGGCCGGGCGTGATTCCTCTAATAAGGTGAAACCTGAACGCCCGGCACAGTCCCGGGCGTTCAGTTTATTGATTTGCCCGTGGCCGCTTCACTAATGCGGCCGTTTGCTCCACCCTAGCGGCCCTTCCCCGCGGCTTACCCACAGACCCTGCTGCCATGCCCAAGCACCTGCTCATCGTTGAATCGCCGGCCAAAGCCAAGACGATCAACAAATACCTCGGCAAGGACTACACGGTCCTGGCCTCGTATGGGCACGTGCGTGACCTGATCCCGAAGGAAGGCGCGGTTGACCCGGACAACGGGTTCGCCATGCATTACGACGTGATCGAGAAGAACGAAAAGCATGTCGATGCGATCGCCAAGGCCGCAAAGGGCGCCGACGACATCCTGCTGGCGACCGACCCGGATCGCGAGGGTGAAGCGATCAGCTGGCATATCGCCGAGATCCTGAAGGAGCGCGGGCTGGTCAAGGACAAGCCGATGCAGCGCGTGGTGTTCACCGAGATCACCCCGCGCGCGATCAAGGAAGCCATCAGCCAGCCGCGCGAGATCGCCAGCGACCTGGTCGACGCCCAGCAGGCGCGCCGCGCGCTGGACTACCTGGTCGGTTTCAACCTGTCGCCGGTGTTGTGGCGCAAGGTCCAGCGCGGCCTGTCGGCAGGCCGCGTGCAGAGCCCGGCGCTGCGCATGATCGTCGAGCGCGAGGAAGAGATCGAAGCCTTCATCGCCCGCGAGTACTGGTCGATCGCCGCCGAGTGCGCGCACCCCTCGCAGCATTTCAACGCCAAGCTGGTCAAGCTGGACGGGCAGAAGTTCGAGCAGTTCACCGTCACCGACGGCGACACCGCCGAGGCCGCCCGCCTGCGCATCCAGCAGGCCGCACAGGGCGCCCTGCATGTCACAGACGTGGCCAGCAAGGAGCGCAAGCGCCGCCCCGCGCCGCCATTCACCACCTCCACGCTGCAGCAGGAAGCCTCGCGCAAGCTCGGTTTCACCACGCGCAAGACCATGCAGGTCGCGCAGAAGCTGTACGAAGGCGTGGACATCGGCGGCGACGAAGGCACGGTCGGCCTGATCTCGTACATGCGTACCGACTCGGTGAACCTGTCGCAGGACGCGCTGGCTGAAATCCGCGACGTGATTGCCCGTGATTACGGCATCGCCTCGCTGCCCGACCAGCCCAACACCTACCAGACCAAGTCCAAGAACGCCCAGGAAGCGCACGAAGCGGTGCGCCCGACATCGGCACTGCGCACCCCGGCCCAGGTCGCGCGGTTCCTGACCGACGACGAGCGCAAGCTGTACGAACTGATCTGGAAGCGTGCGGTGGCCTGCCAGATGATCCCGGCAACGCTCAACACCGTCAGCGTGGACCTGTCGGCCGGCAGCGAACATGTGTTCCGCGCCAGCGGCACCACGGTGGTGGTGCCCGGCTTCCTGGCCGTGTACGAGGAAGGCAAGGACAGCAAGAGCGCCGAGGATGACGATGAAGGCCGCAAGCTGCCGGCGATGAAGCCGGGCGACCGCGTGCCGCTGGAGCGCATCGTGGCCGACCAGCACTTCACCCAGCCGCCGCCGCGCTTCACTGAAGCGGCGCTGGTGAAGGCGCTGGAAGAGTACGGCATCGGTCGTCCTTCGACCTACGCCTCGATCATCCAGACCCTGCTGTTCCGCAAGTACGTGGAAATGGAAGGCCGCAGCTTCCGCCCGTCCGATGTCGGCCGTGCGGTGTCCAAGTTCCTGTCCAGCCACTTCACCCAGTACGTCGACTACGACTTCACCGCCAAGCTGGAGGACGAGCTCGATGCCGTCTCGCGTGGCGAGGAAGAGTGGATTCCGCTGATGTCGCGCTTCTGGGGACCGTTCAAGGAACTGGTCGAAGACAAGAAGGAATCGGTCGACCGTGCCGAGGCCAGTGGTGCGCGCGAACTGGGTACCGACCCGAAGACCGGCAAGCCGGTCAGCGTGCGCCTGGGCCGGTTCGGGCCGTACGCGGCCATCGGCAGCACCGCCGAGGATGCCGAGGACAAGCCCAAGTTCGCCTCGCTGCGGCCGGGCCAGTCAATGCACACCATTTCCCTGGAAGACGCGCTGGAACTGTTCCTGATGCCGCGCGCGCTGGGTGAGGACAAGGGCGAGGACGTCAGCGTCGGCATCGGCCGCTTCGGCCCGTTCGCCAAGCGCGGCAGCACCTACGCCTCGCTGAAGAAGGAAGACGATCCGTACACCATCGACCTGGCCCGCGCCGTGTTCCTGATCGAAGAGAAGGAAGAAATCGCGCGCAACCGGATCATCAAGGAGTTCGAGGGCAGCGACATCCAGGTGCTGAACGGTCGTTTCGGCCCGTACATCAGCGACGGCAAGATGAACGGCAAGATCCCCAAGGATCGTGAACCGGCATCGCTGACCCTGGCCGAGGTGCAGCAGTTGATGGAAGAAACCGGCAAGCCGGTGCGCAAGGGCTTCGGCGCCAAGAAGGCCGCCGCCAAGAAGGCACCGGCAAAGAAGGCGGCAGTGAAGAAGGAAGCCGCGCCGAAGAAGGCGGCTGCGAAGAAGTCCGTGGCCAAGAAGGCACCGGCAAAGAAGGCGGTCAAGAAGGCTGCCAAGTAGATCCACGCCATGCGTGGATGATCTGCCAAGGTGAGCGGACCCACGGTCCGCCCCCACCGCTCCACCCGCTCTGCACGCAGCGGGGGGATAATGAAGGCCCACGCCGGGCCCGGTCGCCGCCATGAAAGAACTCACACTGGACACCGCAGTCGCCACGCTCCGCAGTGGCGGGGTGATTGCCTACCCGACCGAAGCGGTCTGGGGCCTGGGTTGCGATCCTGCGCACGAGGCAGCGGTGCACACGCTGCTGCGACTGAAGCAGCGCCCGATCGAGAAAGGCATGATCCTGGTGGCCGCTGACCTGTCGCAGCTGCAGGGCTGGGTGCGCCTGCAGGCGCTGCCCGATGCACGCCAGCGCGCAGTGCTCGCCAGCTGGCCCGGCGCCAACACCTGGATCCTGCCCGCCGGCACGCGCGCGCCCGGCTGGATCACCGGCGAACACAGCGGCATCGCGGTGCGAATCAGCGCCCATCCCCTGGTAGCAGCCCTGTGCCAGGCCTGGGGTGGCCCCCTGGTCTCCACCAGCGCCAACCTTGCCGGCGAGCCCCCCGCGCGCAGCCGCGAAGAGCTGGACGCTCGCCTGCTGCGCCTGCTCGACGGCATCCTCGATGGGCAGACCGGCGGCCTGGCCCAACCCACGCCGATCCGCGACGCGCTCAGTGGCAACGTACTGCGCTCCTGACAGGTCCATTGCGTCGGTGTTGCCGATCGCGCACGCTGCGCCCATGACCCTGCTGCGCGCTGTCCTGTCTCTGGCCCTGCTGCTGTCGTTGCCGGCCCTTGCCGCCGACGACGTGCGGGTCTACCGCTGCGTCGGCAGCAATGGTGCCGTCGCGCTGCAGGACAAGCCCTGCACGGCCGGCCGCCAGCAAGTGCGCGACCTGCAACGGCCGCGCGACCCGCCGCCACGGGTGGTCAGCACCGAGGCCGCGCCGCCCGCATCGGTGCAGACGCCAGCGATGCGCGAGCGCGAGGTGCGCCATGTCTACATCCAGCCGCCACAGCCGATGTACGAATGCGTGAGTGAAGACGGCGACCGCTACACCAGCGACAACAACGAAGGGAATCCGCGCTGGGTGCCGCTGTGGACGACGGTCTGGTACCCGCATGGTCATCCTGGCGGTGCGTACCCCGGACCGCATCCGGGGCCGCGTCCGGCCGGCAGCGGCAACACCATCGGTACCCCCATCGGCGGCGGGCCTCCGGTGTATCGCCCGCCGTCAGTGGGCGTCGGTGTCAACGTGCCTGCCGGCAACATCCTGGTGCGCGATACCTGCCACGCCCTGCCCCCGCAGGAAGTGTGCGCACGCCTGCGTGATCGTCGCTGGGAACTGGACCGGCGTTACAACAGCGCGCTGCAGAGCGAGCGCACCGCGATCAGCAGGGAGCAGCGTGGCATCGACGCGCGGCTGGCGCAGGACTGCGGCGGCTGAGCTCTGCGCTGGGGGCTATGCCCCCGCTTTGGTAGATGCCCACCTTGGTGGGCACTGGCAAACAACGGTGCCAACCAAGGTTGGCAACTACCGGGGCATCTGAGCCCTGCGCTGGGGCTGTGCCCCCGCTTTGGTAGATGCCCACCTTGGTGGGCACTGGCAAACAGCGGTGCCAACCAAGGTTGGCAACTACCGGGGCATCTGAGCCCTGCGCTGGGGCTATGCCCCCGCTTTGGTAGACGCC